>DATKZS010000164.1:0-31291 GCA_035527835.1 bacterium | reverse complement strand
CTTGACTTCCTTACCCCTCAAACCATGCGTCGCAATTCGCTCTGGACTCTCTCAACGGGTCCTATTTATATACTATTTGATCTTGGCAAGTGGTCACCAAATGCTGTCTTATAAGTGGTCAGTAAATGCTGACACTTGGCCTATTATTGGTGGGTATCTGAGCACATCATTACCGCCAAGTCCCGGAGGGACGGTAGAGGTTCGGTCTTCCCTGCCGGGACTAACAGGCGTTGAGGGGCCATCGGTTCCTTTCATCACCTTGCAAGCCATTTCTATCAGGGCCGTTCATTCCTCAGCAGCCTGGCACCCGCGACCACGCCTTTCACGAGCGACCAAAGCGCCGCCGCGCGCTTGAACAGCCCGCGTCCGAACAGCGTCTTCAGCGCATCCGCCGCGACCTTGTCGGCGTTCTCGGGCAGCGGGTACCAGTACGGCTCACGCTTCAACGGCCAGTTGAATTCGGTGATGGACTTGATGTCCGTGAACGCGCGCAGGCCCATCTTGCCGTGATAGCGGCCGACCCCGGAGTGCTTCGCGCCTCCGAACGGGAGCTGCGGCATCGCATAAGTGATGAGCACGTCGTTGATGTTGACCGACCCGGTCTTGAGGCGGTGCGCGATGCGCCGGCCCTCGTCGAGGTCTTTGGTGAACACGGCCCCGGATAGGCCGTACTCGGTGCCGTTGGCGATGGCGATGGCCTCGTCAATGGTGTCGTAGGGGACGATGGGCTTGAGCGGTCCGAAGCTCTCGTCCTTTCTCACCTTCATGTCCGGAGTGGTGTCGAGGAACAGGGTGGGCGGGAAGAACATGCCCGGGCCCGGCTCGCGCTGGCCGCCGGTCACCACCTTGGCGCCCTTTTCCACCGCGTCCGCCACCTGGTCCTCCACGATCTTGAGTTGCTCCGCCATGGTCATCGAGCCGATCCGGCCCGCCTGCTTGCCCGTCTTCAGCTTCTTCGCGAGCGCCGTCAGCTTGTCCACGAACGGCTGATACACCGCGCGGTCCACCAGCACCAGCTCCGTCCCGATGCACGTCTGGCCGCAGTTGGTGAACGCGCCGAAGATCACGCCGTTCACCGCCCGGTCCAGGTCCGCGTGCTTCGTCACAATCGCCACGTCCTTGCCCCCGAGCTCCATCACCGCCGGGATCAGACGCTCCGCCGCCTTGATGTTCACCTGCCGGCCCACCGCCGTGCTCCCCGTGAAAAACAGCATGTCCAGGCCCTCGTGCTCGATCAGCGCCTGGCCCGTGACCGAGCCGTTGCCCGTCACCACCTGCACCACGTCCCGGGGCAAACCCGCCTTCTCCAAAATCTCCTTCACGATCAGGCCCGCGTCCGTGGTCTGCGACGACGGCTTCAACACCACCGTGTTCCCCGCCATCACCGCGCTGATCACCGGACCCGCCGACAAGGAAAACGGATAATTCCACGGCGCGATCGCGCCCACTACGCCCTTGGGCTCGAATACGTAATACGCCCGCCGGCCCGGAAGCAAAATGCTCCCCGATACCCGCACCGGCGATAAAAACGCCTCGCCCTTTTTCGCGTAATACTTGAGCAGGTCCGCGGCCGGGTAAAGGTCCGCGAGCATGGCGTCCAGCCGCGTCTTCCCGTTCTCTTTCGCGATCCGGTCCGCGTAATGCTCCGCGTTCTCCGCGATAATCTCCGCGGCCCGCAGAAAAATCCGCCGCCGCTCCTGGAACGACGAGCGCCGCCAGCTCTCGAACACCTCCCGCGCCCGCTTCACCGCCCGGTCCACATCGTCCCTGCCCATCAACGGGTACCGCCCGGCCTCCTCCCCCGTCGCCGGGTCCCGCACCACGTACTCCCTCTTCAATTCCGCCACCGTCGCCGCCTCCATGTCGCGCCCTCCTTATATTAGTCAGGCCCAGCCGCCTGCATGTTATATAATAAATGTGGGCATCAAGGATGTTGAAGTCAAGAAACGGCTTAAGCCCGGGCGGCCTTCGAGGACGAGGGGCTATTATCTATTGAACCTTGAATGATTTTTTAAGCGGTGTTAACATCTTGACTGAGCAACATTCCGTTTTTGTGCATTTTCGTTTCATGCAACCCTCAATATATGGAGGAGGCCCGGATGCGGACTACGATCAAGGCATATATCTCTCACGGCGAGACCCATTACGTGGCGGAATGCCTGGAGATCGGGGTGGTGACCCAGGGAAAGACGTTGGATGAGACCATCGCCAATCTCAAGGAGGCGGTGGCCCTCTTCCTCGAAGGTGAGGACCCGGCTGATTACGACCTCGTTCCCTCCCCTTCCCTCCTGATCACCATGGAAGTAGAGCCGCTGGCCCATGTCGGCTAAGCTAAAACTGCTTTCCGGCAGCGACGTTGTTAAAGCGCTCACCTGTTTCGGGTTTGAGATTTTCAGCCGTAGCGGGTCCCATATCAAATTGAGGCGCCTGGGAGCGCAAGGCGAAAAACAGACCTTGGTAGTCCCTTCCCATGACGAGCTTGACGCGGGCACATTGCGCGCCATTATCAGACAGGCATCCCGTTATATCCCTGAAGAAGAGTTAAGGAAAGCCTTCTACAATGACTGACTTGTTCCAGTTCGCCGGAGACAAGGAACTTTCCTCCGAGGCGCCGCTGGCGGAGCGGATGCGGCCGCGGACCATCGGGGAGTTCGTGGGCCAGGGGCACATGGTGGGGGAGGGCCGGTTCTTGCGCAGGCTCATTGAGAGCGGGCGGCTGACGAGCATGATTTTGTGGGGACCGCCGGGCACGGGCAAGACCACGCTGGCGCGGATCGTGGCGCGGAGCACGCAGGCGGCGTTCGAGGCGTTTTCGGCGGTGCTGTCGGGGGTGAAGGAGCTCCGGGAGGTGATCGCGCGGGCGGACGAGCGGCGGAAGTTCGAGGGGAAGCGGACGGTGCTGTTCGTGGACGAGATCCACCGCTGGAACAAGGCGCAGCAGGACGCGTTCTTGCCGCAGGTGGAGTCGGGACGGCTGACGTTGATCGGGGCGACCACGCAGAACCCGAGCTTCGAGGTGATCTCTCCGCTCTTGTCGCGCTGCCGGGTGATCGTGCTGAACCTGCTGACGGATGACGAGGTGAAGGGGATCCTCGGCCGGGCGGTCGCGGACCGCGGGCGCGGGCTGTTCGCGAAGGAGGAGCCGCTGGCGGTGGACGACGAGGCGCTCGCGTACCTGGCGCGGGTGGCGGAGGGCGACGCGCGGCGGGCGCTGAACGGGCTCGAGCTGTCCCTGGCCCTGGCGCGGGCGCAGGGCGGACAGCGGATCGGCGCGGAGCTGGCCCAGGAGGCGATAAGCTCGGCGAGCCTGTCCTACGACCACATGGGGGAGGAGCACTACAACCAGATTTCCGCGTTCATCAAGAGCCTGCGCGGGTCGGACCCGGACGCGGCGATTTACTGGATGACGCGGATGCTGGAGGCGGGGGAGGACCCGCTGTTCCTGCTCAGGCGGATGATGATCTTCGCGGCGGAGGACATCGGCAACGCGGACGCGATGGCGCTCACGGTGGCGGTGGCGGCGTTCCAGGCCTTTTCGGCGGTGGGCCTGCCGGAGGGCAAGATCCCCATGGCCCAGGCCGTGACGTATCTGGCGAGCGCTCCCAAGTCCAACGCCTCGTACCTCGCGCTGGGCGCGGCCACGGAAGAGGTGCGCAAGAGCGGGTCGCTCGCGGTGCCGCTGGCGCTGCGCAACGCGCCGACCGGGCTGATGGCGTCGCTCGGGTACGGCAAGGACTACAAGTACCCGCACAACTATCCCGGCCACCACGTCCGCGAGCAATACCTGCCCGATGAGCTCAAGGGCCGCGTCTTCTACGAGCCCACCGACCTGGGCGCGGAGAAGCTCATCAAGTCGCGCCTCAAAAACCTTCGCCAACAATCAGGCACGCCGCTCAAGAAAAAGTCAGAAGAAGACGGCGTCCCGGAGCAGGCGGGCAAGGGCAAGCCATCCGAGGAGTATCTCAAGAAAAAGTAGCAATTTTTAAGCGCAGAGACGCAAAGAACGCAAAGGAACTGACTGAATTTTTCCCTCATGGCGCCTGCCCCGTTCAGAACTATTTCTTCATTCTCCGCGTTCTTTGCGCCTTTGCGCTTCATTCAAAAACTTGGTTCCAGCACCATTCCCTGCTCATTGGTGATGGGTGGCGCCGTAGGACATGAGCATGTCCGCGGCCTCTTTGCTCCCCAATTGCTCGGCCACGTCCAGGGCCGTCATGCCGCCCTTGTCAACGGCGTCCACCCTGGCCCCGGCCTTGAGCAGCAGCTCGACCATGTACTTCAGGTTGCCCCTGGCGGCCGCGTGGAGCATGGTCTGGCCGGCGGCGGTCTTCCTGGCGAGGTCCGCGCCGGAGCTGATGAGCAGCTCGGCCACGTCGGAGTGGACGTTCTGGAGGGCGAGGAACAGGGGTGTTCGGCCCTGCTTGTCCTGCCGGTTGACATCGGCGCCCCTCTCGATGAGCAGCCGGGCCGCGTCGAGCCGCCCGTATTCGGCGGCCTGGTGCAGAGGGGTCATGCCGTTCTGGCCGCCGCCGTCATCGCGGGCGCCCGTCCCGAAAAGGTTTTTATTGACGCGGGAGGATGAGGACAGGGCGGTGGAGAGGCCGACGCGGGCGATGGCATCGGGGTCGGCGCCGGCGTCGAGCAGGGCGCGGGCGGCCTCGACCTGTCCCTGCGCGGCGGCGAGGTGCAGCGGGGTGAGGCCGTAGACGTCGCCGCGGGCCTTGAGGTCGGCGCCGTGGCCGAGGAGGAGCTTGACCACGGGGGCGTTGCCCTTGCCCGCGGCGTAATGGAGCGGGGTCCAGCCGGCGTTGTCGCGGGCGTTTATGTCCGCGCCCTTGTCGAGCAGGAGCTGGATGCCGGGGATGCAGCCGGCCATGGCGGCGTAGTGGAGCGGGGTCTCGCCGTCAACGTCCCGGGCGTACACGTCGGCGCCCCGCTTGTTCAGCAGCCGCGCCGCGTCGCAATTGCCCTTTTGGGCGGCCAGGTGCAATGGAGTCGCCAGGCTCTCGTCCCGCGCGTTGACGTCGGCGCCGGATTCGAGCAGGACCAGGACCATGCCCCTGTCCCCGGTCATGGCCGCCAGGTGGAGCGCCGTCATGCCCTTTTGACCCTTGGCGTTGACGTCCGCGCCCTTCGAGGCCAACAACGACGCCATCTTCTTCCGGCCCTTGCTCACGGCCAGATGGAGCGGGGTCCAGCCATGAACGCCCTTCAGGTTCAACCAGGCGCCGTGCGAGATCAGGACCCCCGCCACCTCGATATGCCCCTCCCCGGCCGCGTACATGAGCGGCGTCCACCCGTCCTGGTCCGCCTGATTCACGTTCGCGCCCTGCTCGATCAGCACCGAGGCCATATGCACGTCATTGGTCTGCGCCGCGATGTGGAGCAGACTCACCGCCGGGTGGTCATCCTTCGCCGGAGCATATGCCCCCTTCTTCGGGGCAGGAAGCGCTCTATTTTCGGAACTATATGATTGTAAAGGCAAAATAAGCGCAAAAATCGCCGCGGCCGCTGCGGCCGCGATGGCCTGGTAAATCCTCCCTGAATAATCATGGCACATTTCTTGAATTTTCCGCAGAATTTGCTGAAAAATGTCCAATCAATATATAGTGGCGACCAGCTAAAGCCACTATTCACGTAATCTACTGATTATTAACATTAATAAACGATTGATCAGCCGATTTTGCCCACGGCATCCCAATATGGAGCATAATCCAGGCGGGGCCGGGGGTCAACCTCGCGGAAGAGCTCCAAGGCCCTTGCGCCTCTCAGACGGCCCTCACGGGCCTTTACGAGCCCCGCGATGACCTCGGCCTGGGACCGGAACATGTTGAGCGCCTCCATGACGGCGCGCTCGGCCGTGGCCGGGGCCATGATGGCGCGGTTGGCGCGGAGCCCGGGACCGGGCCGGGGTGGAAGGTCGGCCCAGACCGAGTAGATGAGCGTGGTCGTGATCGCGGCGGCCGGTCCCCAGTCCGCCAGCACGGCGTCGCCGGCCTGGGGCCCGAAGAACATGCCGGCGAGGTGGGCCGCGGTATGGTCAATGTGTTCGCGATGTCCGTTGGGGATCACGAGACGGGTGGCCCGCCACTCGCGGAGCAGGGGCACGGCCCGGGCGAACAGGCCCTCCCCTCCCCCCGGCAGGCGCCAGCCCAGGTAGTGGATGGCGCTGAAGTCGGGCAGGCCGAGCCAGGCCAGGTCGCCGGGCAGGATCCCGAGGCTCCGGTACGCCGCCCTGGCCTCCTCCTTTCTCCGCTCCACGATGCCCGGCTTGTGCTCGATCCGGCTGTAGCCGGCGCTGCCGTCGCAGACGATCATGATCCTGACCCGGGCGCCCGCGGCCAGGACCGCCTGCACCAGGTAGCCGGCGCCCAGGAGCGCGTCGTCGTCGTGGGGAGAGATTACGGCAACAGTCTCTTGCTCCGGCCGGAACCCGGGGAAGATGAGGTCAAGGTTCGGGCTTTTCCGTCTCCGGTCGAGATCGTAGTACTCATAGCTCATGAGGGCGGAATATATCATGGGGGCGGGAGAGGGACAAGAGCTTGGGGCTTGGGGCAAAAAAAATCGGGAGGAGCGGACTGCCTGCTCCCCCCGATGATAGGATGGATCGCTTACTGTCCGGGCGGCATATAGGGAGTGGGCGCTCCGGCGCGGGAGCGGGCGTTCTTGATCTGGTTGGTGGAGGCGTCGCGGGGGATGTCGAACTGCTGTCCGGGGAAGATCCAATGGGCGTTGCCGTCGGGCTGGTCGGTGGGGAGCCCGCTCGCGTTGGCCCTTTTATTGATCTGGGCGCGGTTGGCGTCGTAGATCAGGGGCCATTGGAAGGGGTCGTTGTAGATGTCACTGTACTCGGAGACGCGCCACAGGCATTCGCCCTCGCGGACGCTGTGGGACGACGGCGGGGGGTACTCGGTCATCGCGGTCCCGGTGTCCACGGAGCTGGACTTGAAGATGTCGCTGGCCCCCCGGCTGACGAACGGGGCCTTGCCTTGGGCGGCGATGGCCAGGCGGTACGCCTGCTCGAAGGAGGCCTTGGCTTTTTCATAGCTCATGTTGTCCATCTGTTCCTTGCCCTGGCTGAGCGCCTTTTCGGCGGCGGCCAGATCAGCGGGCGCGTAGTCGGCCGCCCCGGCCCTCCGGGCGTCGGCGATGGCGTCCTTTGCGCGCTTGAGCTCCGCCGAGGGCTTCGCGCACCCGAATACCGACGCGGACAGGGCCACGGCGAGCGCGGACAGGACTACCACGGAAACCTTTCCCCTTTTCACGGCAGGGCCTCCTTTATTGTGTAAACAATTTTTCAGCGCAATCGGGAACTTGGAACGTGGAGCATGAGGATGAGAACCGGATTGGAGCTTACAGCGCAGTCAGCGGAGAACTATAGCATAGGGCGTGTCAACAGGCAAGCAGCCTTCTCGTGGTCAGTATTCAAGGCGCAAGGCCCCGGACAATCAGCCCGGGGCCTTGCGGATCATACTTTACTTCTCCCGGATCTTATTTGCCGGGGGCCATATAGGGAGTGGGCGCGCCGGCCCGGCTCCTGGCGTTCTTGATCTGGTCCATGCTGGCGTCCTGGGGGATGTCCAGGTTCTGGCCCGGGAAGATCCAATGGGCGTAGCCATCGGGTTTCTTCTTGGGCAGATTCGCGCTCTTGGCCGCGGAGTCAATCTCGGCGCGGTTGGCGTCGTAGATCAGGGGCCATTGGAACGGGTCGGAGTAAATTCCCCTGTTCTCCGAGATGTACCACAGGCACTCGCCCTTGACCACGGTGTGCACGTCCTTGGAGGGCGGCGTCATCACCGGGGCATAGACCACCGGCTTTTCCGTCGGCATCGGCGTTCCCTTGAGCGCGATCTCCTTGGCCTTGAGCGCCAGCCGGTAGGCTTCCTCGAACGACGCGCGGGCCTTTTTATAGCTCAGATTGTCCATCTGCGTCTTGCCCTGGGACAGGGCCTGCTCCGCGCTGGCCAGCTCCGCCGTGGCGTACTCGGAAGCGCCCGCTTTCCTGGCGTCGTCAATCGCCGCCTGCGCCCGCTTCATCTCCGCCGTCGGCTTGTTGCAGCCCCCGATCAGCAACGAAATCACCGCCACCAGAATTCCCGCAATCACGTACGATTTCTTATTCACGGATAGACCTCCTTCTTTGATCCTGCCGTCTAATTGATTTTATGCATTAAGCCGCTTGATTTCAATCTTCTTGAAATCCTATTATCATACTTTCCGCATTCGCTGTCAACAGGAAATATAATTTTTTTTCCCCGTCTGTCAATACCTCCTTGCCGATACCCCCAATTACTTCCCTTGAACGCATCCCCGCGGCCGAGATCCGCCGCGACTGGCGTTTATCTATAGCACAGAATCCGCTATTCATCAAGGTCGAGCTTGAGTCCCAGCTCCTTGAGCTGCGCGGGGGCGACCGGCCCCGGCGCCCTGGTGAGCAGGCAGGCCCCGGTCTGGGTCTTGGGGAACGCGATCACCTCCCGGATGCTGGATGCATCGAGCAGAAGCATGATCAACCGGTCCAGGCCCAGCGCGATGCCGCCGTGGGGCGGCGCTCCGAATTCGAGGGCGTCGAGCAGGAACCCGAATTTTTCGCGGGCCTCGTCGTCTCCGATGCCCAGGAGCTTGAACACGCGGTTCTGCACGTCCATGCGGTTGATCCTGATGCTTCCGCCTCCGAGCTCGATCCCGTTCAGCACCACGTCATAGGCCTTGGCCAGCACCTGGCCCGGGTCTTTTTCCAGGAGCTCCAGGTCCTGGTCGCGCGGAGAGGTGAACGGATGGTGCATGGCGTAGAACCGCTGGTCAGCCTCGCTCCACTCGAACGACGGGAAGTCCACCACCCACAGGAAGTTGAGCTTCCCGGGATCGAGCAGGCCCTGCTTGCCGGCCACGTGCACGCGCAGCGCGGCCAGGGCGTCGTGCACGACCTTTTCCTTGTCGGCGAGAATCATGACCAGGTCGCCGGGCGCGATGTCCATGCGCTGCTTCATCTCGCCAAGCTGGTCCCCGGAAAAATACTTGATGGCGGGGCCGTGCCAGCCCTCGTCCTTGAGCCGGAACGACGTGAGCCCCTTGGCACCGTAGTCATAGGTGAACCGGGTCAGGTCGTCCTGCTCCTTGCGCGAGATGCCGGCCATGCCCTTGCCCACGATGCCCTTGATCACGCCGCCCGCCTCCGCGGCCTCGCGGAAAAAGCGGTAGTCCGACTTGCACATGACGTCGGTGAGGTCGCAAATCTCCATGCCGAAGCGGGTGTCGGGCCGGTCGGTGCCGAAACGCGACACGGCCTCCCGGTAGGTGAGCCGCGGGAACGGCGTCGGGACCTCGATGCCCCGGACCTCCTTCCAGATCAGCGCCAGCACGCCCTCCGTCACCGCCATGATGTCGTCCGGCCGGACGAAGCTCATTTCCACGTCTATCTGCGAGAACTCCGGCTGGCGGTCGGCCCGCAGGTCCTCGTCCCGCATGCAGCGCGCGATCTGGTAGTAGCGGTCAAAGCCCGCCACCATCAGGAGCTGCTTGAAGAGCTGCGGGCTCTGCGGCAGCGCGTAAAAGCTCCCGCGCGAGAGCCGGCTCGGCACCAGGTAGTCGCGCGCGCCCTCCGGCGTGCTCTTGGTCAGGAACGGCGTCTCGACCTCGATAAAACTCAGCGCGTCCAGGTAGTCCCTTGCCACCTTGATGGCCTGGTGCCGCCGGATGAGACGGTCCTGCATCTGCGCCCGCCTGAGGTCCAGGTAGCGATAGGTGAGCCGGATTTCCTCCGAGGTCTTCTGGCCGCTCTCCAGCAGCGCCTCCTTCACCGAGTCCGCGATGATGAACGGAGTGGTCTTGCTGGTGTTCAGGATGCGCAGGTCCGAGCCCGCCACCTCGACCTGCCCGGTCGGACGGTCCACGTTCTCCGCGCCCTCCGGCCGCGACTCCACCTTCCCCTTGATCGCGATCACCCACTCGTTACGGACCTCCCGCGCCTTTGCGAGCACCGCCTCCGCGATCCCCGGGTTATACACCACCTGCGTCACGCCCCACCGGTCGCGCAGATCGAAAAACACCACGTCCTTGTGCTCGCGGTAATTCTGCACCCACCCCATCAGCAATACGTCCTTGCCGATGTCCGGCTTCCGGAGCTCGCCGCAGTTATGCGTCCGCTTCCAATCGCCCAATACGTCCAGTTCCATCGGTGCACCTCAACCCAATAATAAAAAATCAGGCGGTCGGTCCGCCTCACCCGCCCTGAAGGACGGGCCTGTAACCCGCTCCGCGGGAAAGCCCGCTAAACCGGGCTCGCATGTCATGCGCCTCGATCCATCACGCGAGGTCTGCCCAGGCTTAGAGACTTTTCAAAAAGTCTCCTTTCTTCATCGTGCTCTGCTCCCCGCTCTTCAGATCCTTGATCGTGTACTGGCCCTTTTTAAGCTCCTCATCTCCGATGATTATCACCTGCTTCACCCCGGCCTTATCCGCGGCCTTCATCTGCGACTTCATGCTGCGGCCCACGCCATCGGTGAGCATCTCCGCGACGACGCCCTGGTCGCGCAAAGCGGCCAGGAGACGGACCCCTTCCTCGCGCGCGGCGTCACCCATCACCACGATGGATAGGGCGGACGGCCGCGATTCTTCTCCACCCGCGAGCAGCGCCGCCCTGTCCACCCCCAGCGCGAACCCGATCGCCGGCGTCGGCGGTCCGCCGAATTCCTGGACCAGCCCGTCGTAGCGGCCGCCAGCGGCCACCGCGTTCTGGGCGCCGAGGCCGTCTATGGCGAGGTACTCGAACACGGTGCGGGTGTAGTAGTCGAGGCCGCGTACGATGCGGGGGTTCACCGAGTAAGCGACGCCCACGATCTCCAGGTCCTTTTTAACGCCCGCGAAATGGGCTTTGCATTCCTCATCCAGAAATTCCAGCATGGCGGGCGCGTCGGCCACCGCGGCCTTGCAGCCCTCCACCTTGCAGTCGAGCACGCGCAACGGATTAGTTTCGAGCCGCCGCCGGCAGTCCTCGCACAGCGCGTCTTTCTTCGAGCCCAGGAATTTCACCAGGGCCTCCCGGTACGCCGGCCGGCAATTCTTGCACCCGAGCGAGTTCAGCTCCAGCTTCACGCCCTGGACCCCGAGCTTCTTGAAGAAGCGGTCGAGCATGGTGATGATCTCGGCGTCCGTGCCGGGCCCCTCGTAGCCGATGGCCTCCGCGCCGATCTGGTAGAACTGGCGGTAGCGCCCCTTCTGCGGCCGCTCGTAGCGGAACATGGGCCCGCTGTAGAACCACTTCACCGGCTCGCCGCGGCCCAGGCCCGCGGAGAGGTACGCGCGCACCGCCCCGGCCGTGCCCTCCGGCCGTAGCGTCAGCGACCGGCCCTTCCGGTCCGCGAAGGTGTACATCTCCTTCTCCACGATGTCCGTGCCCGTCCCGATGCCGCGCGCGAACAGCTCGGTCGGCTCCAGCACCGGCAGCCGGACCTCCGAGAACCCGTAGGTTAAAAAGACCTCCCGGGCCGCCGCCTCGATCCGCGCGAACTTGATGCTCCGCGGGGGAACGACGTCCTGGAAGCCCTTGATTATTTGCACCCGGTCGGTCATGTAACCATTTCAAACGGAAAAATCATCAACAAGGATATTCAGGATTTTCAGGATAATTTCCGGCCCGTTTTCATCCTGAACATCCTGAATATCCTTGTTAAAGATTCTTAGAGGGGTCGTGAAATCGCTTCCAGTGAAGATTATCACAGGCGGGGCAATGAAGCAAAAATCCGGGCTTAAGAGTGATGGTGCCTGGGCTTGGGCTTTCCGGCCAGGATCAGGAGCTCGTGCTCGCGGTGGGCGATCATGGCGGCCACGCGCACGGCGAGGACCCCGAGACGGACGAGGCCCGCGGTCTCGGTGTCCTCCGGGGCCTCGTCGTAGCCCTGGACCCACTGGATCTGGAAGCCCTGCTTGACCAGCGCGCGGGCCAAAGACTGACGGTCAAAGCAGGTGAGGTGGTCGGCGTGGTAGAGCTTTTCGAGGAGCGGAGCTAAGGCGCGGGGGGCCACGATGTGGGCGGCGTGGACCACGCGGTTGATCAGGCTCGAGGCGTCGGGGGTGAGCACGGCGATTATTCCGCCGGGCGCGAGGCGCTGGAAGCAGGCGTGGAGCTCGTGGCTGGGGTCGCTCACGTGTTCGAGCGTGTCCCACAGCGTGATGACGTCGAAGGCCGGCTCGTCCGGCATATCGTCCACCGTTCCCTCGTGGATCACCACCTGGAACTGCTCGCGGCCGCGCGCCGCGGCGAAGCGGCTGAGCTCCACGCCCTCGGCCTGCCAGCCGCTCTGTTTGGCCATCCACACGAACACGCCGTTGGCGCAGCCCACGTCGAGGAGCCGGCCCTTCTTGCCGGCCAGGCGCGTAAGCTCCGCGAGCTGCTTTTGTAAAAAGCGCGTCTTGTTGTGCCTGGCGGGGTCGAAGTCGGAGAAGAAGCGGCCGAGACTCCCGGGCCAACTCTTGAGGAAATAGTCCTCGTTGTAGAGGCGGCTGAGATCTTCCTGCGTCACTTCCCCCGGCCGGAACATGGCGCCGCAGTCTTGGCAGCGGAGCAGGTCGAGGCTGGCTCCGGGGAACCTCTTTTCCGTTCGCTCCGAGCCGCAGGCGCGGCAATTCATCATATCGGTCACTTCCTACGCCCCGATTCGTTGAGCTGGTCGGCCAAGCCATGACGGTCAAGATCGGCCGTGACAATTTCCAATATCCGTCGCGCCAGCTCCAAGGCATTGTCAGCTTCATTCCTGGTGGCTTCGGGCCATTCGCCCGGATAGCGGGCCTCAACCGCCCACTCAGTGAGTCCGGGCATGTCAAGATCGGCTTCTTTGATCTTCCATCCGGCAGGGAGCAGATTACGCAAGGCTTCCAGGTCGTGGCGGTAGGGGAAATCGATCTGCAGAAAGACCAGGACCGCTTTAATAGCCTTTTCCGCGGACTGCTGAGCAAGCCAGCACACGTGGCGCGCGAACTCTTCCTCTTCCGAGCTGAACTTGGAAGCAGCGGCCAGATCTGCCCGCGCATAACGCAGCCAGCGTCGCGCTTCCGTCACGTGCTCAGCTTCGCTCATACAGAACCTTGCCTTCGCGCAGGGCGGCCCGGAGCACGGTACCGACCAACTGGCCGCGCCGCGCGATTTCCTCGGGCGTGGTGACAATGATGTCCTTGCACACGGGGAGGTCGGACAGAACGCGGCGGATCTCGATGGCGGCCTGGCGCTTGTTCGGTGCTTTCTCCATCACCACGAGAAAATCCATGTCGCTTTGCGGCGTGGCATCTCCCCGCGCTTGCGATCCGAACATGATGAGCCGCAGGGGATGGAAGTCGGAGACGATGCGGTCGGTGATGGTCTTGATCAATTCTTGTGAGGTCATGGATCTATCTCCGTCATCCTGTCGAGGGCCGGAAGAGTCCGGGGACCCTGCGTATTGCCGCCTGGCATGGCACCCCTCCCTTATTGTATTTTACCATCGCCTCGTGGAGGGTCAAAGAACACGCCACGGTGGCCTCGTTCATCATCATTGTTCCGTCACAGTGTCACCCCCATGGCTTTGGCCACGGTGTGCATGTCCTTGTCGCCGCGGCCGGAGAGGTTGATGACGAGGAGCTGGCCCGGTTTCAGGTCGCGGGCGATCTTCAGGCCCAGGGACACCGCGTGGGCGCTCTCCAGGGCCGGGATGATGCCCTCGAGCTCGGTCAGGACCTTGAAGCCGTCCAGGGCCTCGTCGTCGGTGATGGCCATGTATTCGGCGCGTCCGGTGTCCTTGAGCCAGGCGTGCTCGGGACCGACGCCGGGGTAATCGAGTCCGGCGGAGATGGAGTGGGCGAGCTGGACCTGGCCGCGCTCGTCCTGCAAGAGATAGGTCTTGTTGCCGTGGAGCACGCCGGGCCGGCCCGCGGAGATGGACGCGGCGTGCTTGCCGGTCTCGATGCCGTAGCCCGCTGCCTCCGCCCCGTAGAGCGCGACCCCGCGGTCCGGCACGAAGGCGTGGAAGATGCCCATGGCGTTCGAGCCGCCGCCCACGCAGGCCACCACCGCGTCCGGGAGCCGGCCCTCCTTTTCCATGATCTGGACGCGCGTCTCCTGGCCGATCACAGCCTGGAGCTCGCGCACGATCAGCGGATACGGGTGCGGGCCCGCCACCGTGCCGATCAGGTAATAGGTGTTCTCCACGTTGGTGATCCAGTCGCGCATGGCCTCGTTGAGCGCGTCCTTCAAGGTCTTGGAGCCGGACTCGACCGGCCTGACCTCCGCGCCCAGCAGCTTCATGCGGAACACGTTGAGCGACTGCCGCTGGATGTCCTCCGTGCCCATGTACACCACGCACTGCATCGAGAACCGCGCGGCCATCGTCGCCGTGGCCACCCCGTGCTGGCCCGCGCCGGTCTCCGCGATCAGCCGGGGCTTCTTCATGCGCCGGGCCAGCAGCGCCTGCCCGAGCGTGTTGTTCACCTTGTGCGCCCCGGTGTGGCACAGGTCCTCGCGCTTCAGGTACACCTTCACCCCGTGGCAGAGCTCGGTCAGCCGCTCGCAAAAATACAGCGGAGTGGGACGGCCCACGTATTCAGAGAGATAATAACGGAACTCCCGCTGGAACTCCGCGTCGGGCCAGTACCGGTCCCACGCCCTGGTCAGCTCGCGCAGCGCGGGCACCAGCGTCTCGGAAACGTAACGGCCGCCGTATTCGCCGAATTTGCCTCTTTCATCCGGATACATTCTTCACCGCCTCGATAAACCGTCTCATCTTGTCCTCGTCCTTGATCCCCGGCGCCGACTCCACGCCCGACGCCACGTCCACCGCCCACGGACCCACCGCCGCCACCGCCGCCGCCACGTTCTCCGGGGTGAGCCCGCCGGCCAGGATCAGACGATTACAAAACTTTTTCGCCGCCGCCGCAAGCGTTAAGTCCGGCCGCTCGCCCGAGCCGCCGAAGACCGGGGTCTTGGAATCAACCAGCAGCGCCCATGGCGAAAATTCGCCGGCCGCCTCCAGGTCCTGGGCCGTGCCCAGCCGCAACGCCTTGATCACCGGGAAGGGCAACGCGGCGCAGAGCTCCGGCGGCTCGTCGCCGTGGAGCTGGGCGATTCCCAGGCCCGAGGCCTCCATCACGGCCGTGATCCTGGCCGCGTCCTCGTTCACGAACACCCCGACCGCGGCCGCGGCGCGGGGCAGGCCGGCCAGGATCGAACGCACCAGCGACGGGTCAACGCAGCGCGGCGACTTGGGGTAAAAATTGAATCCCAGGAAATCCGCGCCCATCTCCACCGCGGCCTCGGCGTCGCGGCGGCGGGTGATGCCGCAGATTTTTATCCTTACGTTCATGGCGAACTCAGGGGGTAGCGAGTTGATGGTAAGACTAACCGCCAAGACGCCAAGACGCCAAGAAATATTATAAAATATTTTATATTTTCTTTTTCCGGTCTTGGCGACTTGGCGTCTTGGCGTTCAATTTTTGCTCTCATCTTGTCACCCGTAAACAAGCTCATGGAGCGCCGCTCCCGGGTCCGGGGCCTTGATAAGGGATGTGCCTACAAGGAAGGCGTCCACCCCGGCGTGCTGAAGCTGGTCCAGGACCCGGGGGTCGGAAAGCCCGCTCTCGCTTACCGCCACCGCTTCCTCCGGCATCAGCGGCAGGAGCTCGAGCGTGCGCCTCACGTCCACGCTGAAGTCGGAGAGATCGCGGTTGTTGACGCCGATCATGGCCGGCGCGGGCCGGAGCTCGAGCGCGCGCTCCAGGTCCTTTTCATCGTGGACCTCGATGAGCGCGTCGAGCCCGCGCTCGGCGGCCTTGCGGTACAACCCGCGCAGCAGCGCGTCGTCCAGGATGCGCGCGATCAGGAGCACGGCGTCCGCTCCCTCTGCCCAGGCCTCCTCGATCTGCGCCGCGTCAATGATGAATTCCTTGCGCAAGATGGGCAGCCCCGCGGCCGCGCGCGCTTGCTTGAGATATTCCAGCGAGCCCTGGAAAAACTTCTCGTCGGTGATCACGGACAGGCAGCGCGCGCCGTTTTGCTCATAGGCCCGGGCGATGGCGGCCGGGTCGAACGGGGAGCGCAGCACGCCGGCGGAGGGCGAGGCGTGCTTGACCTCGGCGATGATCGGCCGTCCGCGCCTCTCGCGGTCCTTGAGCGCGGCGATGAACCGGTGCGGGGGGCGCTCGCCGCGCACGGGCGGCCGGAGCGGCGGCCCGCTTTTCAGCCTTTCGACCTCGATCAGCTTTTGCGCCACGATCTGGTCGAGGATGGTGGAGGTATGGAGGACCCCGGCCATGGCGCCCTCAGGGCCTGCTGGCCTGGACCAATAGTTCGAGCTTTTTCGCGGCGGCGCCGGAGGCGATTGCCGCGAGCGCGATCTTCACTCCCAGGGCGATGGTGTCGGCCTTGCCGGCCGCGTAAATGGCCGCGCCGGCGTTCAAGGCAATCACGTCGCGGCGGGGTCCGGGCGCGTTGTCGAGCACCTGGCGCGCGATGCGGGCGTTGTCCTCCGGCGCGCCGCCCAGGAGGTCGTCCTTGTGACAGCGCTTGAACCCGAAGTCCTCCGGCTTGATGGAATAGGTCTTGACCTGGCCGTCCTTGAGCTCGCTCACGCGGGTCTCGGCGGTGAGGGTGATCTCGTCGAGGCCGTCCTCGCCGTGGACCACCAGCGCGGCCTCGGAGCCCAGGTTCCCGAGCACGCGGGCCAGCGGCTCGGTGAGGCGCCCGCTGAACACGCCGAGAAGCTGGCGCTTGGCGCCGGCCGGGTTGGTGAGCGGCCCGAGCACGTTGAAGATGGTGCGGGTCCCCATCTCGCGGCGCGGCCCGATGGCGAAGCGCATGGCGCCGTGCAGAAGCGGCGCGAAGAGGAAGCCGATGCCGGCCTCCCGAAGACAGTGCTCGACCAGGGGTACGTCGGCCTCGATGTTCACGCCGAGCGCGGCGAGCACGTCGGCGCTGCCGCAGGCGCTGGAGGCCGCGCGGTTGCCGTGCTTGGCCACGATCAGGCCCGCGCCGGCCACCACGAAGGCCGCGGTGGTCGAGATGTTGAAGGTGAGCGAGTTGTCGCCGCCGGTGCCGCAGGTGTCAATGCACGGGCCGGGCGCCGTGATGCGCTTGGCCTTTTCCCGCATCACCTGGGCCGCGCCGGTGATCTCCTCCACCGTCTCGCCCTTCACCCGGAGCCCCATCAGGAACGCCCCGATCTGCGCCGGCGTGGCCTCGCCCTCCATGATCCCGTTCATCACCGCGACCATCAGGTCGCGGCCCAGGTCCTTGCCTTCGGCCAGAGCGGCCAGCGATTGCTTCATCATTCGATCATGCCTCCGTTGTCGGTATTAGCAATGGTATCACCGGGAATCGGCGAGGGCAAATCCGGGGCGGTGCGTGGCGCAAGGAGCAGAGAATTTTTGCCGCAGATGAACGCAGATGAACGCGGATGGAAGAAGCAAGAATTAAGAATAAAGAATCAAGAAGCCGGGTAATCATCCGTGATGATTACTTCTTAATTCTCTTATCCGCGTTCATCTGCGTTCATCTGCGGCAAATTCTTCCATCGCCTAAAATGGAACCACGCCATCCTATTTTCTAACGGCCGCACTCGCCGCCCTTGCCGGCGAGGATTTCGATGGCGTGAGGGAGCGCGGGGAGGATGGCGGTGAGCGACTCGCGCACGCCTTTAACGCTCCCGGGCAGATTGATGATGAGGGTGCGTCCGCGGATGCCGGCGACGGCGCGGGAGAGCATGGCGCGGGGCGTTTTCTTGAGCCCGGCCGCGCGCATGGCCTCGGCCAGCCCAGGGGCCTCGCGCTCGATCACGGCGCGGGTGGCCTCGGGGGTCACGTCGCGGGGCGCGAAGCCGGTTCCTCCGGTGGTGACGATGAGGTCGAGGTGATGGAGGTCGCACCACGCGGCGAGCGCCTGCTTGATGAGCTCGAGCTCGTCGGGGATCACGTCGTAGCGTTCGACCACGGCGCCGATCGAGGCGAGCAGCTCGCGGATGGCCGCGCCGCTTAAGTCCTCCCGCTCGCCGCGCGAGCCCTTGTCGCTCAGGGTGAGGATGCCGGCCTTGATTTCTTCAGCCATAACAGACCTCGCTTTTCAGAGAATCTTAAGACAGGATTAACGGGATTTACAGGATAATAAAACAGGGAGCGTATTCCGAAAATCCCGTTAATCCCGTTAATCCTGTCTGAAAAAAATTTCATGATTTCCGGGAGAGACAAGTGCTTCATCAGCGACTGCATTATCGTCCGGATTTTATTATTGATTGTCGCGTCGCTTCATTTTTTGCTCTTCACCCTTCATCATTTTCTTATCTTTCTTCTCTGCGTCCTCCGCGCCTCCGCGGTTATAAAAGCTTTAAATGCATCAGCCCCCGATCTGGGACATCATGCGGTTGGTGGGCGCGAAGCAGGCGGCTTCCTGGGCGGGCTTGAGTTGCACGGCCTTTTCAAACAGCGCGCGCAGCTCGTCGTCGGAAGCCCCTGACCGGAGCGGCCCCTTCACGTCCACCTCCAGGTCCTGGACCAGGCAGACGCGGAACTTGCCGTCGGGGGTGAGGCGCATGCGGCCGCACCACTTGCAGAACGGCTCGCTCATGGGAGAGATGAAGCCGACCTTGCCCTTGCCTCCGGGCAGGTTATAAACCTTGGCCGGCTGGGCGGGGTCGGCGTCCGCTGTAGGCCGCAGCGGGCCGAGCCCGGCCTCGATGATTTTACGCAGTTCGGCCGCGGGCACGTAGGCGTCGCTCGTGAGCCCGCAGTGAGGGCCGAGCGAGCGGTCAATGATGGGCATGCGCTCGATGAAGCGCACTTCGAGGTCCCGCTCGCGGGCCAGGCGCATGAACTCCATCACCTCGTCGTCGTTCACGCCGGGGACCAGGACCACGTTGATCTTGACGGGGGCAAGTCCCGCGGACCGCGCGGCCTCGATGCCGGCCATGACCGCGGCGAGGCGCGGCCGGCGGGCAAGCTCTTCGAAGCGCTCGGGCTTGAGCGTATCCATGCTCACGGTGACGCGGTGGAGCCCGGCCTTCTTCAGCTCGGCGGCGGCGCCGGCCAGGAGCACGCCGTTGGTGGTCATGGGCAGGTCGCGGACGCCCGGAATTTGCGCGAGCTTCCTGATGAGCGCGATGATGTCCATCCGCACCAGCGGCTCGCCGCCGGTGATGCGGACCTTTTCCACGCCCGAGAGCACCGCGGCCCGGGCCACCCGCTCGATCTCCTCGTAGGTCAGGATCTCCTGATGCGGGATCAGGCTGAGGCCACTGGCCGGCATGCAATAAACGCAGCGCAGGTTGCAACGGTCCGTGACCGAGACCCGCAGCGTCTTAACCCTTGCCAATGTCGTCTCCCGGCCGGACCACCCCGGCCTCCGTCACCGCGGCGAAGATGCCGCGCGTCGGCATGATGCAGTCGCCGGTCTTATAATAGATCGCGCACGGCCGGTGGCATTCCTTGCCGATCTTGGAGATGCGCAGCCGCGCCGTGCCCGCGATCAGGTCGTCGCCGATTTTCAGCGCCAATAAATCAATTCCCCGCGTGGTGATGTTCTCGGCGAACGACCCGGGCGCAAGCTCGACGGGATCGCCCGTAGCCTCGCAGCCCCCGCCGGATTTGAGCCGCTCCCTGGCCTCCTCGATGTGCTCCATCATCAGCAGGCTCACCTGCCGGTCACCGGGCGCGGCGTGAGCGTCGCCCTTCACGCCCTGCCCGGGCACGAGCTCGATCTGGGCCACGGGCTTCTTGGGCGTGCCCTTGCCCTTGCTGATGTTTACCGATACTACCTTGCCCATCACGCCACCCCCGCCATTCTACGGGCCATTCGCTTCCTGTCAATATTTTCCTGGTACACGCGGGTCATTGAGCGACAGGCCGTGTCCCAGGAGAAGAGCTCCTCGATCCTCGCCCGGCCGCGCTCGCCCATGCTTCGGCGCAGCCCGTCATTATCCAGGAGCTTGCGGATGGCGGCCGCCATTGCCGCCGGGTCGCGCGGCGGGACCAGGAACCCGGCCTTGCCGTCCTCTCCCACCACCTCCGGCAGCGCGCCGCCCCGGGTGCTCACCACGGGCAGCCCGCACGACATGGCCTCGGAGGCCGGGAACCCGAAGCCCTCGTACACCGACGCCACCACGCCGATCTCGGCCTCCTGATATTTTTTCACGAGCTCCGGGGCGGCGATCTTGCCGGTGCAGGTCACGCGGCCGGTGAGGTGCAACTTTTTCATCAGCTCTTCCATGAGCAGGTGCCGGGGCGCGCCGCCGTCAACCACCGTGAGCGTCACGTCCTTGGGCAGATGCAGCATGGCCTCCATCAGGTAGCGGGCGCCCTTCTTGCGGTCCTCGGTGTTGCCCACGAAGATCAGGCTGCGCGGCTTCTTCTTAACGGCCGGATCGGGACGGAAGGACTCGGTGTCCACTCCGTTGTACACCACCCGGATGCGCTCGCGCGCGATTCCGAACGAGCGGGACACGCTCGCCGCCGCCGCCTTCGACACCGTGATCACGTCGTCCATGAACGGCGTCACCCGCCGGTTCATGTCAATCGGATAATAGACTACCCGCTTCAGCCGGTCGTACAATCCCGGGAGCTGCTGAAAATCCGCCACCCGGTCCTCCGAAAGCGGATGATGGATCGTGGCAACCACCGGCGCCCCGAACGCCTTCATCAGGATGAGGCCGTAGGCCAGCGTCTGGTTGTCGTGGATCACGTCGAACCCGCCGCGCGCCCACCGCTCGCGCAGCAGGTTATAGGCCCGCAGCGAAAAGGCCAGCATCTCGGGGAAGAAGCCGAACCTGGTCGCCGCGAACTCGTAGAAGTTGATGGGCGTAAAGAGCGTGAGCGGGCTCGCGCCCCGGGGCATGAACTTCGTGAAGAACTTGCGGGTCGCGAACATGTTGTAATCGCCGAGCCGGACCTGCTCGCACCACGGCGTGTCCCAGGTGTAGGGCGGGCCCTGCACCAGCGTGACCTCGTGGCCCTGCCTGGCCAGGAACTTGGAGAGGTAATACACGTACACCCCCTGGCCGCCGCAGTACATGTTGCCCCGATAGCTTAACAGGCAGATCCTCATACGTTGTCCTTGGAACGATGGAATAAAGGCGATACTTCGCGTGGAACTATCTTCATCAAAGGTAACATGGCGCGGCAGGGGCGGCAAACGGGGAGCGTAGGGTTTGAGGTTTGAGGTTTGGGGTTTGAGGTTTGCGGCTTGAGGCTTGAGGATGATTGTCCGGGCCGCGCCGATTGTATAGAATGAAGACGTTCATGGAGCCCACCAAAAATTTCCGGGTTGACGCGATCATGGTCGCGGCGCTGATCGGCGTGACCGTGATCTGTTACCTGCCGTCCTTGTCCGCGCCCTGGCAGTTCGACGACTACCGGCAGATCATCGAGAACCGCGCCGTGCACGCGGGCTCCCTCTCGCTCGCGGCGCTCCGGCGGGCGGCGCTGGAAAGCCCGAACCGCGACCGGCCGCTCTCCTATATCACCTTCGCCCTGGACTTTTCCCGCGCGGGACTTACCGCGCGCGCGTATCACCTCACTAACCTCATCATCCATCTCGTCAACGCCGCGCTGGCGTTCCTGCTCCTGCGCGCACTGTTCGCGCGGGCGCCATTCAACAAGCACGTGCCCTGGCCGCGGGCCGCGGCTTTGCTGGGCGCGCTCGCCTTTGCCGCGCACCCGGTGCAGACGCAGTCGGTGACTTACGTGGTGCAGCGCATGAACCTGCTCGCGGCCCTGTTCACGCTGGCCGCGCTCCTGCTCTTCATCCGGTTCCGGGACCGCCCGCGGCAAAAGAATTCCACCGCGGCCGCCTGGTGGGCGTCCATTTTCGCGGCCATCGGGCTGGGGCTCGCCAGCAAGGAGAACGCGGTCGCGGCCGTGCCGCTCATTTTGGCGGTGGACCGGTGCGCGGCCCAGCGCGGCTTTTTCGGATGGCTCAAGTCACGGCCGTACCTGGTGGGCGGCGCGGTCGCGGCGGGCCTCGCGGCGGCCCTGTTTTACCGCGCTACGGGCGGCGCCCTGCTCGCGGGCTATGCGGGGCGTGATTTCACGATGGCGGAGCGGCTGCTTACCGAGCCGCGGGTGGTGCTGGGGTACGTGTCGCTGTGGCTGTTCCCGGCGGGGGCACGGCTGTCGCTCGAGCACGAGGTGATGACTTCCACGGGCCTGTTCGCGCCGCCGGCCACCGCGGTCGCGCTCGCGGTCCTGGCCGCGGCCACGCTTTACGCGCTGTGGCGCTCTGAGCGCGCGCCGCTCCTTTGCCTGGGCTGGCTATGGTTCGTGGGCGGGCTCGCGCTGGAGTCGTCGTTCCTCCCGCTGGAGCTGGCGTTCGAGCACCGGCTGTACCTGCCCTCTCTGGGTCTCGTCATGATGCTGACGGACCTGGCCGCGCGGGTCAGGGCCGGCCGCAAGGCCGCGGCGGTTTTAGGCGTGGCCGTCGCGCTGCTCTGGGTCAACACCTATCTGCGAAACACGGTATGGTCCGACGGCATCGGCCTGTGGCGCGACACCGTGGAGAAGGCCCCGGGCCGCTCGCGCGCCTGGTCCAACCTCGGCGCCGCCTATTACCTGGCCGATGACGACGCGCGCGCGGCCTGGGCCTGCCGCGAGGCCATCGCCCGCGACCCCGAAAACGCCGACGCCTGGCACGACCTCGGCCTCGCCCTCTACCGCCAGGCAAAGTGGGCCGAGTCCGTACAGGCCCTCACCCGCGCCGCGGCCCTCGACCCCTCGCGGCCGGAAACCATCTACCAGCGCGGCCGCGCCCGCGCCCGGCAAGGCCGCTACGCCGAGGCCGAGAGCGACATTAAACAGGCCATCTCCCTCCGCCCCTCCGACCCCGTCTACTACTACCAGCTCGGGCTCATGCAACTGGCCCAGGGCAAAAAGGACGACGGCGCCCGCTCCCTGCTCCGCGCCCGCGGGCTCACCGGGCCGGGTGATGAAAAAGTCATGAAGGATATTGACGAGGCGCTCCGGATGGCGGGGCCGAACTGAGGGCGGGGAAAAAGTTCAGGCGTCAATGCCGGGCAAATCTTGCGGGGCCGCGTCGTCATTCGTCCGGTTCTTCCTCCGCTTCAGCCCCGGTCTTGTCTTCTTCATAGCCCGGCCACTCTTTTTCGCCTTCCTGGTCGTGGACCTTGTGGAGATTGGAGGGCGAGTATCTTTTTTTTCCGTCGCGGTCCTTGGGGTCCGGCTTGGGCTCGCCGGGCACCTGTTTGCGGTCCCAGTCCCTGTCCTTCTCAAGATTGACCGCGGTCACGCTGTCGAGGGGGATGGTGATCCAGGTGGTGAGGGCCTTGAGGTACATGAAGTCATCGTCCGCGCCCAGGAGCATTCCGCGGTAGACGATGCCGTGGGCCCTGATCTCGACCTGTTTGCGGAAATACTTGCCAAACTCGTCAATCAATGGTCCACCCGAAACCGGCTTGACCGGGAAGGGCGATAAGAATTAACCGCCAAGACGCCAAGCGCGCCAAGAAAAAAATTTAATTATTGAATGTACCCGATGTCATGGAGCTGCCTCATCTTCTCCGGCGGGATCTCGGGGGGCGCCTCGGGCCCGCCGCCCTTGAGCACCCTGCTCCAGCTCGGGATGTATAGCGGCGCGCGCTCCTGGAGCGGAGCCTCGAACGCCTCGGCCAGCACCCGGCCCGGCATGTCCGCTCCCACCGGCAGCCCCATCAGCCACAGCACCGTGGGCGTGATGTCCAGGCCGCCCGCGTCGAGCTCCTTGAAGGTCTTGGCGTTTTGGCCCGAGACCAGGAACACTCCGTCGGGGACGTGGTCGGCGCTCACGTCCTGGTACGACCAGCGGATGGCGTCGAGCGGGACGGGGTCCTGGTCGGCCGGTCCCCGGAAGGCGAACCTGTTGAGCAGCGCGTCGCGGTTGACCTGGACCAGGACGTCGGGCCGGTCGGCCAGGCCCATGGGCATCATCTGCTTGTCCGGGTTGGCCTTGACCATCGTGAACAGGCGCAGGTTCTCTTCGGTGCGGAGGGATGCGAGCGCGCGGACCAGTTCGCGGCGGAAGCTCTTATAGTCCGGCTCCGGCACGATGCCCTCCGGCTCGCGCTCGGCCAGGTTGATATAGAGACCCTGCACTTGCTTGTGGAAATCGCTCCCGTTCCAGGCGCGGGTGCCGCTCCACAACATGTCCTGCCGCTGCTGGTCCGGCCTAAGCGCCCGGGCCAGCATGAGCATGGCCTCACGCCTGGCCTTTTCCTGGGCCTCGTCCCGGGCCGGAGTGAGCTTCAGCCGCACCGCCAGATAGCCCTCCACCGCCGCCGGCTCCATCATGTCCGCGCCCTCGGCCCGCCACTTCAAGGTCTCGTTCGCCAGCTCCCGGCAAACCACGAAGATGTTGTAGGCCGGGAAGGCCGGGTTGGCGCCGGCCGGGATGCCGAGCTCGCCGCGCTTCACGAGCTCGGAGAGCATGCCGTCACAGGTGGGGCCGTCATACCCGAGATAGCCCATGCGCTCGAGCAGCTGGTTCAGGTCTGGAAAGATGTTGTGCGGCTGGAACGCCGGGCCCAGCCCGTGGTCCGACAATATGATCACCGTGTAGTCGTCCGCTTCCCCCAGCAAGCCGCCCACCATCCGGTCCGTGAACTCGTACTGGGTCTCGACCACGTCGCGGTAGCGGTCCCGCTCCTCCTTCGACACCGTGAAATAATGGTCCAGACCCATGGGCCAGCGGTACTTCCAGAACCCGTGCGAGAGCACGTCAATGTTCTGGAAATACACCATCATCAGGTCCGGGTGTTCCTCGCGCAGGATTTCCAGCGCCATCACGAACACGCCGCGGTCGAGCTCGTAGGCCCGCTGCACGCGCGAGTCGCGCGCGGTCTGGATGAGCTCTTCATAAGGCGCATATTGCGGGAGGGGGACGCTCCGGAGCTTCTCCACCCACTCCGGAGGATAGACGTTCTTCTCGTCAACGTTTTCCGGCTGCGCGTTCTCCGCCACGAACACGCCGTTCTTGACCTTCTCCGCGGGGCTCGCCGCGTACCAGTTGACCACGCCCACGCTCCGGCCCGCCCACGAGGCCATCTGCCACAGCGCGGGCGAGAGCCGGAAACGGCTGGTCATGGTCACCTCCCGGTACTGGAACGGCAGCTTGGCAAGGAAGTTGTCAATGCCGTGCGCCGACGGCGGCTGCCCCGTCGCCATGCTGGTCCAGATCGCCGGCGAGATCAGCGGCTTTGCCGCGCGGCTCATCCCGTGCGTGCTCCGGGCGAGCAGCCGGGCGAACGTCGGCATCCTGCCCTCGTTGATCAGCGGCAGCGCCACGTCCCAGGTCATCCCGTCCAGCCCGATGATCAGCACCTGGTTCCGGTTCTCCTTGATGCTCCGCTCGATGGCGGGGTCGCCGGGGGACAGCACCGCAGCCTCGGGCGGGGGCCGGAGGTAGAGCCAATAAAAAAATCCGGCGATGATGATGAGGCCGAGAATTATCTCAACCGCCACTCTGCGTCTCATTTTGTTTTCCCATATCCTCTCCCGCGGGCCACTCGATCTTGAGCCGCAGCAGGAAGAACGCGGCGGCCAGGGCCGCGAGCATCAGCGCACCGACGATGATTATCGCCGTCCGGATGTCGGCCTTCATGACCGCGATGGCCACGGCCCCGAGTACGAGGCTCGCGCCGCAGTGCAGGCCGAGCGTCAGGCGCTTCCCGAGGCCGACTTGCTCCAGCCGCTTGGCCACGTGGTCCGGCGACCCGTAATACACGGGCACACCCCGCCGCCAGCGGGCCGCCATGGTCAGACCCAGCTCGAAGCAGGGCACGCCCAGGATGATGATCGGGCACGCCACGGCCAGGTCGTTGGCCGCTGTATAGCTCCCGATCATGGCCAGCGAAGCGAGCGACAGGCCGAGCAACAGGCTCCCGGCGTCGCCCAGGTAAATCCGCGCCGTGGGCAGCGGAGCGTTGTAGCGTAAAAAACCCAGTGTCCCCCCGAACAGCGCCGCCGTGAACAGCGCCGCCTGCGGACGCCCGTTCAGCCACGCCACCAGAAACAGCGCCGGGCAGCAACACGCCGCCACCCCCGCCGCCAGCCCGTCCTCGATGTCCAGGAAGTTCAGCGCGTTCGCCACCCCGATCAGCCACACCGCCGAAAGACCCCAGCTCAAAAGCGGCAGGTCGCCCGGCCATCTCACGTCCTCGAAAATAGTGAGCTCCAGCACGATCCCGCCCTTGATCAGCGCCACCGCCGCGACCACCTGGCCGAACAGCTTCATCCCCGGAGTCATCACCCCGAAATCATCAATCAGACCCACCATCAGGATGATCGTGGTCCCCAACAGGATCCCCAGCATCATGTTGTTGAAATCCACCGCCACCGTGAGCGCCACCAGCATCGCGATGTAAATCGCCACGCCCCCGAGGTACGGCACCGGCTCCTCATGGAACCGGAGCCTCCCGTCCGGCTTCGCCACCATGCCGAGCTTCAGCGCCGCCTCCCGCGCCAGCGGCGTGACGTAGAGCCCGACCCCCAGCGCCAACAGGCACGTGAGCCCGCTCAGCAATCCGAGATTGAATAATTTCGGCATACTAAGTCCCGATCAGACGGCGCGCCCGTTCATGCTATCTTGCCATAGTTGGAAAAGCAACAGCGAAAAGAGCTGGTGCCCCTGGTCCTCACGGCCCGAAAGGTGCTCCCGGATCAGCTCCTGCACCGGACCCGGCTGAAATACCCCCTGCCGCCGCAGCCGGTCCTCATGAAGAAGGTCAAGCATCATCTCCTTGAGCTCGCGCCGAAACCAGGCGTCCAGCGGAAGCGCGAACCCGTACTTCTTGCGCTTGATGATCTCAGCGGGCACCATCGGGGCCACCGCTTTTTTAAAGATGACTTTGCGCCGCCAAAGTCCCGCCTTCTCCCGGGCCGGAATGCGCAGCGCGAGCTCCACCAGCCGGTAATCCAGGTACGGCACCCGGCATTCCAGCCCCGCCGCCATGCTCGCCCGGTCCACCTTGGTCAAGAGGTCGTCGGGAAGCCAGGTGCCAAGGTCCGCCCGCAGCGTGCGGTCCAGGTCGAACGCATCGGTCTGACCCTCGAAAGCCCAGGCGAACGCCTCCTCCACCATCTCCCGGCCCCCGCTCTCCGGGCCCAGCAGCTCGTCCGCGGCCTCCGGCGGTATCACCGGCAGCCACGCCAGGTGCCGCTTCACCGGCGTGCCCGCGCCGAGAGCCGCCAGCGCCTTCCGCACCCGCCGCATCCGGGGCAGACGCGACGCCGGCAGCTCGAACAGCAGGCGCCGCGCGAGAGCCGGAATGGGCCGGTAGAACCGGGCCAGCGAGCCCAGGGCATAACGCTGGTAGCCCGCGAACAGCTCGTCGCCGCCCTCCCCGGACAGGCACACGGTCACGCTCTCCCGCGCGAACCGCGACACCAGGTAAGTCGGGATCACCGCCGGGTCCGAGATCAGGTCGTCCAGACGCGCCACCACCGCGGGCAGAGCGTCGAGCGCGTCCCGGGCCGTCACCGTGAGCCGGTGGTGCTCCGTCTCATACCGGCGCGCCGCGAGCTCCGCCCACCTGGTCTCGTTAACGCAGCCCGCCCCCAGCTCCGCCCGGAAATCCACCGAGAACGTCTTCAGCCCCGCGCCCTTGTGCCGGCGCATCGCCGCCACCAGCGCCGTCGAGTCAATCCCGCCCGACAAAAAAGCCCCCAACGGAACGTCCGCGATCAAGCGCAGCCGCACCGCGTCATCCAAAAGCTCCCGGATGCCTTCCTCCGCCTCCCGGCCCGCGAGCGGCGCCCCGCCCTCCGGAAGACGCCAGTAACAATCCTCCTTCACCCCGGACCGGTCAACGATGAGCCGCCGCCCCGGACCAAGCTCCCTCACCCCCCGGAACATGGTCCGCGGAGACGGCGCGTACTGGATCGTGAGAAATGCCCACAGCGAAGCCCGATCCAGCGACGGCCGCGCCCCGAGCGCCCGCAGCACCGGACCCAGCTCCGAGGCGAAAATAAACCGCGGGCCCTCCTCCGCGTAGTACAGAGGCTTGATGCCCAGCCGGTCGCGCGCCAGGAACAGCCGCCGCCTCTTCCCGTCCCACACCGCGAACGCGAACATGCCGTTGAACTTGTTGACGCAATCCGGCCCGTCCTCCTCGTACTGGTGGATGATGGTCTCGGTGTCCGAGAGCGTCTTGAACTCGTGGCCCCGCGCGATCAGGTCCTCCCGAAGCTCCATGAAGTTGTAAATCTCTCCGTTGAACACCACCCATATGGTCCCGTCCTCGTTCGCCATCGGCTGTCTTCCGCCCGGCAAATCAATGATCGAGAGCCGCCGCTGCCCCAGCCGCAGAAACGGCGGGTCCGTCCTGTAAAACCCCTCGTCGTCCGGGCCCCGGTGCATGAGCATCCGGGTCATCGCCCGGATCGTCTCTTCATTAACCGGCCCGCCGTCGCGCCGATACTCTCCGCAAATCCCGCACATGGCCTAGAAGCTATCATAGGATGGGAGGGGGGACAATCAATCCGCCCGCGGCATGACGATCGCAAGATGCCTCGGGGATTGCCCTCCGCGGGGCCGGAAACGGCCCCCGCTTGGCTCTAGTGTTGACACGGCGCTAATCATGATAATAAGATGAAAGGAACGACCCAGGAGGCCCGGCATGGAAAATATCGAGATATTCAAGAAGATCGCCCTGTTCAAGGAGCTCAACAACACGGAGCTGATCAAGATCGCCAACCTCACCCAGAAGGTCAGCTTCAACGCCGGCGACGTCGTCTTCAAGCGGGGCGAGGCCGGCGATGCGCTCTACCTGATCCGGGAGGGAGAGGTCGAGGTCCTGGCCCCGTCGCCCGAGGCCGAGGAGGTGGAGGACGTGGTGGCGGTGCTCAAGCCGGGCGAGCTCTTCGGCGAGATGGCGCTGGTCGAGGGCGAGCCGCGCTCCGCCACCGTCCGCGCTAAGGGCCCCGCCAAGCTGATCCGCGTCAAGAAGGAGTACTTCGACGACATGATGAGGCAGGAGCACGCCATCGCCTTGAAGATTTACAAAAGATTGACCATCATATTGTCGCACCGGCTGCGGGAGACCACCGAGCGCTTCGCCATCGCCAACCAGATCATCCGCATGACCAGCAAGAAAAGATAGGGGAGCGGAGCACGGCCATGACTCGGGTGTTCGGCATAGATTTCGGGACCACCAACTCCTCCGTGGCCTACCTGGAGCAGGGCAAGCCCCGCGTGGTGCTGGACAAGGAACGCTACAAGCTCGTGCCCTCCGTGGTCTATTTCTACGAGAAGGCCGACAACGTCCGCGTCATGGTCGGCCGCGCCGCCAAGTCCAAGTACGTGGAAAACCCCTTCTGCACCATCCACTCCATCAAGCGCTTCATCGGCAAGAGCTTCGACTCCGAGGACGTGAAGGTGGCCCAGGACAAGTACTACTACATCATTGACCGCGACCCCCAGGCCAAGAGCCACGAGATGGACATCCTGGTACGCATCAACGAGCTCGACCTCGGCGCCACCCCCGTGGACATCGCCGCCTACATCTTCCGCTACCTCAAGCAAATGGCCGAGAACTTTTCCAAGGAGCCCATGGAGGACGTGGTCATCACCATGCCCACCTCCCAGAAGACCCGCTACTCCACCGCCATCAAGCAGCTCTGCGAGAAGATCGGGGTGAACCTCGTCGGGACCCTCGACGAGACCATGGCCTCCGCCTACGCCTTCGGATACATGAACAAGGGAGAGCACACCATCGCCGTCTATGACCTCGGCGGAGGAACCTTTGACTTCTCCGTGCTGCGCCGCGTCCCCGGCGGATACGAGGAGCTCGCCACCCTGGGCGACAACTGGCTCGGCGGAGACGACTTCGACCACGCCGTCGTCCAGTACCTGCTCAAGTACTTCCAGATCTCCACCAAGAACCGCTCCTTTCCCGGCGGCAACCGCTACAAGGACGGCATCCTGATCACCGACAAGGACGTGCTCCGCGCCATCAAGACCGAGGCCGAAAAATCCAAGATCGCGCTCTCCGAGACCCAGCAGACCCTGATCCACGTCTCCCAGGTCATCAAGGAGATAGACCCCAAGTCCGACATGGACGTCAAGCTCTCCAGAGACCTCCTCGAATACCTCGAATCCGAGCTCATCGAGCGGACCATCACCCTCGCCCTCGACACCATCGAGAACGCCAGGACCCTCGACCCCAAGGTCAAGCTCGACGCCCTGCTCCTCGTCGGCGGACAGGCCCGAATGCCAAAGATCAAGCACCGACTCCAGCAGGTCTTCGGAGACATCATCTACGACCAGATCCTCCCCGAAGAAGGCGTCGCCATCGGCGCCGCCATCTACGGGCACCTCCTCGCCGCCGCCAAGCAAAAGGGGGGAGCGGCGATCGGGGCGTGAGGCCTGAGGCTGGGGGCTTGAGACGGGAGGCCGCCTTTAGGTCTGCCCCAAGCCTCAAGCCTCAAGCCCCGGCCCGGGATCGCGGAACCGATCAACGGCAAGCCGGCCGGAAAGGAAATGGCTGCATGACCGATTGGAAAATAGCCAGCTTCAACGCCAACTCCATCCGGGCCCGCTTGCCCATCGTCCTCGACTGGCTCCTCAAGAACCAGCCCGACGTACTCTGTCTCCAGGAAACCAAGGTCCAGGACAAGGAGTTCCCCAAAGAGGCCTTCCGCCAAGCCGGATACCACGCCGCCTTCCGCGGCGAAAAGGCCTATAACGGAGTCGCCATCATCAGCCAGTCCGCACCCGAAACCGTAACCTATGGCCTCGGCGGTCAAAAGGACGCCGACGAGACCAGGCTCATCGCCGCCGTTATTGACGGAATCCCCGTGGTCAACACCTATGTCCCGCAGGGCCGCGACGCCGAGTCGGAATACTTCCAGTACAAGCTCAAATGGTTCGACCGCCTCCTCGCCTTTTTCAAGAAGAATTACTCGCCCGAGAGGCCCCTGGTCTGGATCGGCGACGTCAACGTCGCGCCGGACGACATTGACGTCCACGACCCCAAGGGCCTGCGCGGCCACGTGGACTTCCACCCCGAGGTCCAGAAGAAGCTCCAGAAAATCATGGCCTGGGGATTCATTGACGTGTTCAGGAAGCACCAGCCCGGACCCGGCCAATATTCCTTCTGGGACTACCGGGTCAAGGCAGCGCTCGACCGCGGCATCGGATGGAGGGTGGACCACATCATGGCCACCCCTCCCATGGCCGCGCTCTCTAAAGACGCCTGGATTGATCCCGAGCCCCGACGCGCGCCCAAACCCTCCGACCACACCCCCATCGTGGCGGAGTTCCGAATTTAAGAGGGGCTTGAGGCTTGGGGCTTGAGGT
>DATKZS010000163.1:0-11271 GCA_035527835.1 bacterium | reverse complement strand
TCCGAGACTTTTCCCATCCTGTTTATCCTTAATATCCTTGTTCAGTGCTGTCCAAAATAAACGGACCGGAGAACCGCCAAGACGCCAAGAGCGCCAAGGGCGATGTTTTTATTAAATTCTCAAGCCGGCCTCCCGGCAGTTTAATCTTTCTTGGCGTTCCCGTTAGCGGGTTCGCCAAGCAGGTTGGAGTCAAGGCGATGCGTCTTTTTCCGAGACTTGCCGCCAGGAAACATCAGGTTTTACTTGGCGAACCTTGGCGCTCTTGGCGCCTTGGCGGTTTTCTGGTTCGTTTGTTTTGGGCCGCACTGTTATAATAGATATTATTATCGAGACCTCGCCGGCCGGGGGACCACGCCAGGGTTCGGAAGGCGCTTTCACGGCGCGGAACGGATAATATGAAGCCCCATTCCACCATACGGATAATATTATTCTCATTATTGGCAATAATATTGAGCGCGGCTTATGCCGTTTCCACCCCCTTCTATGCCTATTGGCACGGGCTCCATTACCAGCGGGTCATGCTGGTCGCGGCGTTTTTCTCGGGCTTGGCGGTCCTGATGGCGATCCGCCTGCTCCAGCCTCGGCTGCCGCCGCGCCTCATCTATCTTCCCTACCTGTTGTGGCTGGTGTTGGCCATCGTTACGGTCCCGCTGTACAGCAGGCAGAACGACAATGTGAGCTGCCTGAACTGTTTCGGCAAAGACCTCTCTCCGGCGCGGGCGGGCAATGCCCGGTTCCCGATGCTCGTGGACATCAATTCCGAGGCCCGCACTTGCATGGCGCTGCCGTTGGGCAAGGAAATATCCATGGAGGTCACGGTTCCGGAGTCGTCCTGGTTCACTTTCGGCGTGGGGGTAAGCAGATCGCGGGGCTCGGGGAATTCGGTATTGATAAAATTGATTTTGCAGGGAAGCGACGCCCGGCCCGTGGCGGCGGACTCGATCACCCTGCCCCGCCCGCGCAGCGGCTGGACTGACCGGACCGTGGACCTGGCGGCATGGGCCGGCAAAAAGGTGCGCTTGACCGTTCAAGCCGCCGGCCCCGCTTCGTCCGCCCCTCCGGATCATGACGGGGACGAGGTTTATATCAGCACCCCCCGCTTCATCTCCCGGCCCCCGGTTGGTTCCCGAAGAAATGTCATCCTGGTGGTGATTGATACCACGAGGTTTGACCACATTTCCCATGATCCTTCGCGCCCGGGGCTCAGCCCCCACCTGGCCCGGCTCGCCGCGCACGGGGCCTTCTTCGAGCGGCATTACGCTCAAAGCTCCTGGACCTTGCCTTCCATGGCCTCGATCATCACCTCGAAAATGCCCATCCAGACCGGTGTCGTCTCCGAATATCGGCACATGCTGGAGCCCGGCTTGCAGACGCTCGCCGAGATCATCTCGAGTCATGGCCTGCGCACCGCGGGTTTTTCCGCCAATGAACTCGTCCGGGCCGATAACGGCTTCAACCGAGGCTTCGATTCCTTTCACCAGGTCCACTCTCCTCTGTTGTATTTATATTGCATGAACATCGGGGAAGAGGTTAACCGCCGCGTCCTGGGCTGGCTCGATACCCACGGCGAGAGCCCGTTTTTCATGTGGCTCATCTACATTGATCCTCACGATCCTTACTTGCCGCCCGTGTCCTACATCAATCGGCCGCCCGCGCGGGAATTGCCGTGGCTGGGCCTGGGCCGCGCCCTTGCCACCTGGGGCCCGATCCCGGGGCTGAAGACCCTGCCGAAATTCGAGTACGTGGATTATTATCATTCCCTCCACCAGGGCGAGATCCAGTATGTTGATCATTGCATCGGCGATTTGATGGAGGCCCTGAAAGAGAAGGGCCTTCTCGACCAGACCCTGGTGGTTGTCACCGCCGATCATGGCGAGGAATTCCTGGACCACGGCCTTTTCGGCCACGGGAACTCGCTCTACGAGGAATTGATCCGCGTGCCCTTGATCATTTACGACGGCGCCAAGCCGCAACCGGGAAGGGTGGTCAGCGAGGTCACGCAGAACCTCGATCTTGTCCCGACCATCCTCGAATACCTGGGGATGGAAGCGCCGGCCGGGGCGCTTGGCTCCTCGATCCTGCCCCTGCTTTACGGGGAGAGGCCGGAAACCACCGCCGGCGTTGCCGTCTCCGAGCTCCCCAAAATCGAGAACTACGATGACCGCTTCATCCCGCACCGCACGGGCCTCAAGGACTTTTATCAGCGGGCGCTCATCACCGACCGCTACAAGCTCATCGAGCAGACCGATCTCAAGTCGCAGGGCGTGAAATTCGAGTTTTACGATCTCGAGGCCGACCCCGCGGAACAGCATCCGTCCCGCGCCGCCAACCGGGAACCAATGAATGCCCTGCGCGAGCGGTTAGAGGGCTTCTTCGATCAATTGCCCGGGAAAATGGACATGAACGAGACCGTGGTTCCGGACCCGGAAATGCTCAGACGCATGAAGGCCCTGGGCTATATCAAATAGAGACTGGAACGGGCCGGGGGCTGGCCCTGAATTTTGGATTTGCGCCGGAGCAGCAGTCGCACGCCCTGCATCACTTCCTCGACGGTAATGGCGGCATGAGTTCCCTTGTAAATGACGAGGTGGTTGTCGGCGAGGGGTCCCCAGACGTCGGGCTGGGACACGGAAGCGCTGAAGAGGCAGACCACGGGGACGCCGACGGCGGCGGCCAGGTGCATGACGCCGGAGTCGTTGGCGATGAGCAGCGCGCAGCATTCGAGGAGGGCGGCGACCAGGCGCAGCGGCTCCTGAACTACCACGATGCGGCCCGTTGATTTGCGCGCGATCCGTAAGCACAGCTCCCGCTCTTCAGGCCCGCTGAGCAGGAGTATTGTGGCGCCGTGGTCGCGGGTGAGGAGATCGCAGGCCTTGGCGAAGCGTCTCCAGTCCCAGTTCTTGCGGGGGTTTCCGGCGCCGGGGTGGACGGCGATGGTCAGGTCTTTTTTCGGGTCCAGTTTTATCCGGCGCAGATACCGGATAGCGGCGCGCCGCTCGGCGCCGGCGAGGTAAACCAGCGGCTTATCAAACAGCGCCTTGATTTCCTTTACCAGCTCCAGATGATACTCGCTCGCGTGGAAGGGGTATTTCTTGTCGAATAGCCGCTGCTTGATGAGCAGGTGCTTGACGTTCGAGCGGCGCAGCATGTCGTTGATTTTCCGGTCGCCGCCGCTCAAGTTGATGATGAAGTCAAAGCGCGAGAGAAAATTTTTCCGGCGTAGCGCTTCTATCGTGAACACGGCGTTGACGCGCGGGTGATGGATGAGCACCTGGTCCGCGGGCGGCGAGGCCATGACCGAGACGCGGGCCCGGCCGAAGAAACGGCCCAGCTCTTCCAGGGCCGGGATGAAGACCACCATGTCGCCGATGCCGCAGAAGAAGATCACCAGGATCCTGCGCACCGCGACGGCGCTCACACCGCCGGCATCAAGATGATTTTCCCCGTCCTCTTCTTGCCTCTGCTCCGGCCAATAGCCGCATTCCAGGAAATAGTTTTTCATGGGTGTTTTACCTTTAGACGGCAAGAACATTTTGGGACGATCGAGAAAATAAAACAAGCGCGGGCGCCGGGGCGGGGAATGGCCATCATGGGAATGGGGCCAATGGCTACGGCGGCGCGGCCGCGACAACGGCCGCGCCGCCGGTTTGGATCAGCCGCTTACTGGGTGCTTTGGGTGCAACTGATGCAGCATCCGCTGGTGCACCACTTGGTGCAGTCGGCGGTGCAGGAGCTGGTGCAACTGGTGCATGAGCTGCAGGGCGGCGGCTCGACGACGGTGGAGCTGGTGCAGCTTTGCACGCAGGCGGAGGTGCAGCCGGCGTCGCACATTCCGGCCTGGGCTTTCCTGCCGGTGAAGACCGAGATGACCATGTACGAATTGGTGACGAGCATGGCCGTGCCGGTCTGACGCAGGAAGTCGCGCCGCGACGAGCCTTTCTTCGAATCATCCGCCCCCTTCACGCCTGTTTTTTCCCGCCTTTTCATTGTTTTCCTCCGTTCTCTCAGCAGTTGATGGCCATATTATTCGCCCCGGCGGTTTTGCCGGAATTGCCCTTGGTCACGGACGCCGCCGTCTCCCGGGCCAGGTCCCAGAGCATCAATTCTATGATTTTTTTGGTGTAGTCGCAACGGATGCTGTTCGCGTATTTTACCGTCTTTTTGCCGGCGCGCTCATTTTCAAAGACGGTCAGCTTGCCGACGGGACAGCCTCCGCCGCAGATGTAACGCCAGACGCAGGCCTTGCACTCCTTGATGTTGTCCACGTGGAGGAAATCCATCATCCAGTCGAGAACGCCATTGTCCGGATACGTCTCGTCCATGATGTTGCCCATGTAAAAGCGCTTGATCCCGACCAGGTAGATGCAGGGGTACACGTCGCCGTTCACGTCCACCACCGGGGTGTTGCCGTAAGGCGCGCCGCAGCCGAGCACCGACCGGCCGCCGCCCGCGAGGTGAGAGGCGTAAACATTGAAGGGGAACAGGTCCTGGGTGCTCCAGGTCTTGCTCTTGTAGACCTTGGCCAGGCCGTCGAGCAGCTTGGCCGTTGACGGGATCAGGTCTTCCGACAAAATGTCCTCGTCGGAGTTCACCGGGTTTACGGGCACGAAGGCCGAGCCGCGGGCGCCGATTTTTTTATGGTGTTTGGCGACCTCCAACATGTGGTCCTGGTTCTTGGAGGTGACGGTGGTGCGGAGGGCAACGGTAAGGCCGGCCTCGCGGAGCCGCCGGATGTTCTTGAGGATGCGATCGTGGGATGGCTTGCCGTTGACAAAGGGCCGGCACTGGTCGTGGATTTTGGCCGGGCCGTCAATGTCGCAGAGGAAAGTCATGTTGTAGCGCTTGGCCCATTGGATCAGGTCCGGGGGCATGATGGTCAGGTTGCTGGTGAGGTGGTAGCGGATGGGCTTGTCCGGGAATTTTTTCTTGAGCTTCTTCTCGCAATGGGTGATGACCTGTTTGGCGAGCGGCCAATTCATGAGCGGCTCTCCGCCGAAGAAGACGATTTCGAGCTTGCCCTTGGGGTTCAGGCTTTGGAGGCAGCGCTCCACGCTCTTGAACGCTATCTCCGGCTTCATCTTGAGGTTGCGGTCCTTTTTGTAGGTCTTGACGCCGTTCAGGCAATAGACGCAGCCCAGGTTGCAGGACTGGGAGAGGAGAAGATAGAGCGACATGCCGTTCTTGTCGTCGCGGGCCTTTTTATCGTAAGCCATATCGGTCCGGTCCAGGCCTTTTTTTTGTTCGGCGGCGGTGATGACGATGCGGTGGGCCATCAGCATTTTGAGGAGCTCGGTATCGCGGGGGAAAGATTTTTTAATGGCGGCGGCGGTCCGGGGCTTTTTCAGGGAGTCGAGAAATTTTTTGATGTAATCGCGGCCGCGCTTGATGTAGAGGGGCCGGGGGTCAAAGGAGTTGAGGAGCAGGAGCTCGCCCTTGCCGCGTTCCAGCATGAGGAGGTTCTTGGTGAGTGTCAGGGCGCCCTGGTCGGCCCTGGCCGTGATTTTTTGGCTGGCCCCCATCTTTCCCCCGATCAAGATTGCAGGTTACCTTATATTGCCCAGGAGCCGCGGGATAGCTCCCGGGTTACTGGGCGGGAAGGTAGCTTAGGCGGGGGGTGTTGTCAAGGGAGCTTGGCCATAAAAAATGGCGCTTTTAGCGCTCATTGATCCTTTTCACGCGATGGTTATTTTGGGGCCTCGCATTTTTGCTTGCAGGCGTCGTCGTCGCACTTGGCCTTGCATGACTTTTCCTTGGCATAGTCCTCGGCGCTGACGGCCTTGTCCTTGGTCCAATGGCCGGCCTTCTTGGCCTTTGCCTTGGTCCAGCGGCCGGCCTTGCCCGCCTTGTCCTTGGTCCAATCCTTGCCCTCGACGGCCTTGTCTTTGACCTGGTCCTTCATTGACGGGTTTTCCGAGGCGTTGGCGGGCGCGGCGGACTTGGGCGCCTGCTTGCCTGTCTGGGCGTTGGCCGGCTTGTTCTTGCCGGGCGCCGGCTGTTCCGCGGTTTTTTCCTCGTCCTTGCCGGCCTTGTCCTTGACCCAGTCCTTGGCGTCCCCGGCCTTTTCCTTGGTCTTGTCCTTGGCCTTGATGGCGCCCTTCTTGATCTTGCACGCGACGCCGCATTCCTCTTCCGCCGCCCGCGCCACCGTGGCGAGCGACAGCGTGAGGCCCGCGATCAACGCGGCCGCCGTCAACCATGCCATCATTTTTCTCATACTTGTTTCCCTCCTTGACGTTTTTCTGATGAGCCTATGGCTCGTCCCCTTGGATTATTATAAGCGCGGCCTGTTCGGACTGCAATGTTCAAGAAAGGCATGTTCAAGAAAGGCATGGGAGAGACCTGCCCCTGCGTCCGTCATAACCCTTGCGCCAGTCCCGGTGGCGGCATCTGCTCGGCGCCGGCCCGAATAAAGACGGGGATGCGGTCGAGGGGGGCGGGAGCGGTGACGGTGGCCGGGCCGGTGAAGTGTTGTGACGGGTCCCAGAGGCTTTGCCACTGTCCCGCGGGCAGATAGACCTCGCGCTCGCGGCGGCCGGACTCCCAGACCGGGGCCACCAGCAGGGCGGGGCCGTACATGTACTCGTGCCACAGGTTTTTGACCTGTGGATCGTCGGGCCAGTCGAAGACGAGGGGATGGACGATGGGGTTTCCGGTGTCGTGGGCGCGTTGGGCCAGGGCCAGGGAGTAATCGGCGAGGCGGGCGTGGAGCCAGGTGTAGCGGCGGAAGATCTTGATCATCTCGTCGTCGTAGGCCGGCCTGGTGGGCATGTTCCAGGGCTCGTGCGAGTCCACGCCCCCGATCTCCATGAGCGGGCAGAAGGCGGAGAATTCGAGCCAGCGGGCGAAGACCTCGCGGTCGCGGAAGGTCTGATAGCCGCCGGTGTCCGAGCCCCACACCGGGAAGCCCATGCAGGCCATGCGCTGGAGCGAGATGATGACGCTCCTGAGGCCCAGGTCGGTGGACCCGCGGACGCCCATGCGCTCGACGCTGCCGCGGGTGTCGCCGCCCCAGACAATGCAATACTTCTGGCTTCCGGCATAGGCCGCGCGGGGCATGAGCACGAAGTCGTCGCCGCGCACGGCGCGCGTGGCCTCGTAATAGGTCTTGACGTAGAGGAGCGGATACTCGTTATGGACGCGCACGCCGTTCCTGCCGTCGTGCCAGAGGTCGGTCTCCTTGGACGGATTGTACTCCTCGGAGCGGTCGAGCTTCCAGCCGTCCACCCCGGAGCGCGCGACGAACGCCTTGATCTTGTCCGCGTGCCAGGCCACGGCCTCGGGATTGGTGTAGTCGAGGCAGCGGTCGCCGATCAACAGTCCCTTTTGCCGCGCTTCCGGGCCGAAGTCGGAGGGCTTCTTGCCGATGGCCCACGGCGCTCCCCAGACCATGACGCGCCAGCCGCGTTGGTGTAACACCTCCACCATCTTGTCGCCGTTGGGGAAGCGCTTGGGGTCCCAGGTGAAGTTGCCGTAGCCCATTTTGCCCTCGGCCCACGGCCGGTCAATCATGTAGATGCCGGCCGGGAGCCCCAGCTTCTCGTAGTTCACCACGTCGTCCACCACCTCGGCGTTCATGGTGACGCCGTCGAGCTTGGCGAATTTCAGCGGCATGACCTCGTCGCGCCACTTGAGGGGCAGGAAGGCCCAGCGCGGCGGCAGGAAGGGCCGGCCGGCCATGGCGGTGTAGCGGTCCAGGACCTGTTCATACGACGGCCCGAAGATGAAGACGCAGGAGAAGCCGTCGGGGTTGTACCAGGCCAGGCGCAGACTGTCGGGGTCGGTCTTGCCGATGTCATAGATGCCCGGGTCCGTGCCCTCCACGTACATGCCGTAGCCGCGCGAGCTGATGTAAAAGGGCGCGTAGCCGGCGATGGTGGGCCGGACCCACATGGTGACGATCTCGCCGCGGCGGTCGAGGCCGCCCACGGCCTTCGGGTCGGACTCGCTGTCGGCGGGGTCGTCCACGATCCGCTCGGTGAGTCCGTAAATGGCCTCGCCGGGCTCGAGCTTTATGGCGAGTTGGCCGGAGCGGCTCGTGAGCCGGACGCGGCCCGCGTCAATCGGCTCGATCCTCGCGTCGCCTCCGGCCGTCACCGCGAACGGCGCCACGGCCACCTCCACCCGCGCCGCGTCCGCGCTGAACTCCACCCCCGGCAGGCGCTCGTCCAACGACCACGCCGCGAGAACCACCAGGCCCAGGGCCAACAGCAATACCGATCTCTTGCCCATCACGATCCTCCCGTTTTTGAAGCTTCCAAGAATTTACCATGAAGCCGCAAATGATTTCCATGTTGATCCGGGGCGCGGGCGCTGGTATTTTGTTGGTGGGAATGCGTGGGGGAGAATCGCGACTGAAGTCGCTCCCACGGCAGGAAAAGGAGGAGGGAGATGGCGCAGTTTGAGGAGTTACTGAAGAGGCGGCGGTCGGTGCGGAGTTACCAGGACAAGGCGGTGCCGACCGACCTGATTAAAGAGCTGATCCGGGAGAGCACGATGGCGCCGAGCTCAGGCAACGGCCAGCCCTGGAGGTTCGTGATCGTAAATGACCGCGCCAAGATGAAGCGGATTTCCGACGAGAGCAAGAAGAACCTGCTGGCCTGGATCGCGGCCGACCCGGAGGCCCCGTCGAAAAATTACGAGGGCGTGCTCAAGAACCCGGGCTTCAACGTGTTCTACGACGCTCCGTGCCTGGTGATCCTGGCGGGGCCTAAGGGCTACCGGTCGCTGCAGGTGGACCTGGCGCTGTGCGCGTCATATTTCATGCTGGCGGCGGCGGACCGGGGGCTGGGCACGTGCTGGATCAACCTGGGCTCGGACGTGCGCGATCCCGCTCTGCGCGCCGAGCTCGGGCTCACCGGCGGCCTCGCCATCGTCGCGCCGATCATCGTGGGCCATCCCAGGGCCGTACCCACCGCGCCGCCGCGGAACGCTCCCGAGATCCTGAAGGTGATCGAGTGAGGCCGGCGGCCGGATGAAGGTACTGGTCATTAACGCGGGCAGCTCGTCCCTCAAGTACCGGCTGTTCGAGATGGACTCCGGCGAGGAGATAGCGGCCGGACTGGTGGAGCGGATCGGGGAGCCGGGTTCGGGGACCGGGCCACGGATTCAGGGCCACCGCGAGGCCATGGAGCTGATTGTCAGGGCGCTCACCGACCCGCGCTCCGGCGTGATCGCGGACAAGTCGGAGATCAACGCGGTGGGCCATCGCGTGGTGCACGGCGGCGAGGCCTTCCGGGCGCCCGCGCTCATTGATGACGCGGTGCTCAAGGTGATCAAGGAGAACATCCCGCTGGCGCCGCTGCACAACCCGGCGAACCTGACGGGCATCGAGGTGGCGCGGTCCGTGTTCGCCGCGGTGCCCCAGGTGGCCGTGTTCGACACCGCGTTCCATCAGACGCTCCCGCCCCATGCCTTCCTTTACGCTCTGCCCTACGACTACTACACCTCGCGCCGCATCCGCCGCTACGGCTTCCACGGCACCAGCCACCAGTACGTGGCTGAGGAGGCCGCGGCATTCCTGGGCCGGCCGCCGGCGGAGCTTCACCTGATCACCATCCACCTCGGCAACGGCGCGAGCATGGCCGCGGTCGCCGGGGGTAAAAGCATTGACACCTCGATGGGATTCACGCCGCTGGAGGGGCTGGTTATGGGCACGCGGAGCGGCGACGTGGACCCGGCCATTTATTTCTACCTCGCCGAATACTTCGGCATGACGATCCCCGAGATCGAGGCCGTGCTGCAAAGAGAGAGCGGCTTGAAGGGCATCTGCGGCGAGAATGACATGCGCGAGATTCTGAGGAGACGCGAGGCCGGCGACGCCACCGCCGCGCTCGCCGTGGACATCTATGCCTACCGCATCAAGAAATACATCGGGGCCTATTACGCCGCGCTGGGCCGGCTCGACGCCATCATATTCACCGCCGGCATCGGCGAGAACGCGGCCCCGGTCCGCGCCGCCGCGCTCTCCGGACTCGACCGACTCGGCATCATCCTCGACCCGGGGCGCAACGAGAGCGGAGGCCAGGGACCGTTCGCCATCCACGCCGACGCAAGCCCGGTCAAGCTCCTGGTCATGCCGACCAACGAGGAGCTGGAAATCGCAAGGCAGACGATGATGGCGCTCGGGGACAGAGCTTCAGTTTTCTGTTAATAGCGAGATGTTGCAAGCCTCGATGCGCCAGGATATTAACTGAAAACTGAAGGGCCTGTTGCCCAAACCATCTCAGCCCCAACGGCGCGTCATTCTACAGCATGGGGTGTGAAACGAGAATCCAGTCCTTAAACTAACAAGTAAGGGTCTGACCACCAATCCGTAGAACCCGATGCTTGTGTCCCAAGGCAGAAAGATGCCCTGGGCTATAAAACCCCGAAGGTAGTGCGTCAAGAACACGATAAATTAGCGCCGTGAAGTGTACAAAAATCGGGGGTACGCTACAATTTTTCGCTTTTAGTTCTCATCAAAAAGACATCTATTATTGAAAGACAGGGTCCGTTATCGTTTAATCAACGGCTTCGTTGAGTGCTACAAGGCTTTTTTATTATTTACGTTGCTTATAGTATTCATTAATTGATGCTTTAATACAATTAAATGCTCTCACCATATTTGCCCTAGCTTCTTCATATTTTTGACTTGAACCGCCACTAGTGGTTCTAATAGTGATTCTAAAATTTCTATTATAGTACCTAATAATGGGAACGTATTTCTTTTCATTATAGTTTATTTCTGTTTCATAGCAAGTAGAACACCCAGGAATAAAGGATGATTTCTTCATTGAGGCAATGGTAAGTGCAGTACCCTCCGATATTGAATTATAAATACCATATTTCAATTGCTTTCTTTCAGAATCTCCGCCTTCGCTATCCCAAACTATATTTATTGCTAGTGGTATTTTATCGTAGTTCAGGTTAATTCCTGTAAATTCAATTAATTTTCTAAAGCATTCATTACCATGCAAGGCAAATCTCTGGCCATGATCTTTTCCATATGTATATGCAATTGTAGTAATGTCATTTTTATTCATAAGCTTATTACTAATTAAATCAGCGATGACATGGAAGTCTTTTGGCGGATTATCGATATAACTTTGTTTTTGTAGAGGGCATTTTGAAATAATAAAACCACTGTCTAACTTTTCAATATATCTATTAAGTTGCCAATATTTTGGTAGGGTAATATAACATAATATTGCACAGCAAACGATGATGACACCAATTGTGGCATATAATATTGTATGTTTATTCATTGACAAAAACTCCTTTGGGCTTAACCTT
>DATKZS010000162.1:0-14069 GCA_035527835.1 bacterium | reverse complement strand
ATCCCCGCTCATCCAATGTCTTAATTACGTCCCGCATCTGTATGGTTCCATCCTCCGCTTCAAGGATTATAGCCCAGATCATCCCGCCGAGAAAATTTTACGGCCGCTCTGTGCTCACGGTGCCGCGCTCAGCGGTCAATTTAAAAACGGGGTGAATTGGGCTAAACTAACGGCTCGATGCAGAACGTTCGCCGAGCAAGGGAGGATGATAAGTGTCTTCGCCTGATGTACTGATTGTCGGCGCCGGGCTGGCGGGGCTGTCCGCGGCGGCGCTGTTGTCCGCGGACGGGGTCGAGGTGGTGGTGGTCGAGGAGGACCTGGACGTGGGTGGCAAGCTCCGCGCCATGGAGCGCGAGGGTTTTGTCATGGACGGGGGCCTGCACTGTTTCCATTACGGCGACTCCGGTCCGCTGGGCGAGCTGGACCGCCGCCTCGGCCTCGGGCTAACACACCTCGCGAGCCCGAACGCCAGCTACATCCTGCGCGGCAAGAACCGCCTGCCCGTTCCGCCCGGCGCCGAGACCGATACGCACGACGTTCCCGGCTTCACGGAAAACGAGGCCGCGCGCATCCGGGCATGGTTCGGAAAGCTCATGGAGGCCGATCCCGAGGAGTGGCGCAAAAAGAGCGTGGCCGAGTTCGACGCCGCCTCCGGCTTCGCCGCCGACGAGCTGGTTAACGCCTACGCGGGCGCGCTGTGCCTGACCGTGCTCGGCCGCCATCCGTCGGAGGTCAACGCCGGGCTCATCATCTCGCACGGCCAGGCCGTGGGCCATCCCGGCTTCCACGTCTCCGTGATCGCGGGCGGCGCCGGCCGCCTGGTGCGGGCGCTGGCCGCCAAGATCGGCAAGGACCACGCCCGCGTCGTCCTGGGCAGCCGCGTCTCGCAAATCAGCGTGGACGCCGCGGCCAACACCGTCACCGGCGTCACCGCCACCTCCGAGGAGTTCGCGCCCGCCGCCGTGATCTACGCGGGCCCGGCCCAGAAGCTCCCCGGCCTCCTGCCCAAGGAAAAATCCCTGGCGCCGCTGCTGCGGAAGTGCAAGAAGCAGGAGCCCATCTCCGGCATCGCCCTGGAAATGGGACTGGCCTCGCGCGTCTGTGAGATCAGGGGCGTGATGATAGACCCGGAGGAGGCCGTGATCGGACGGTTCCCCTCCAACCTCGACCCGTCACTGGCGCCGGAGGGAGCGCAGCTCTCGAGCTGGCTCATGCTGGTCCCGCCGGAGGACCTGGCCGACGTCAAGACCGCGAGCTCCCACATCCGCCGCCTCAAACGCCTTGTAGCCCGGCACTTCCCCGAGATCGAGGCCCAGACCAAGTGGGAGCGGCTGCGCGTCATCCCCATCATCGCGAGCGCCGCGCCCCTGCCGTCACAGCCCGCGGACAAGAGGCCCGCGGTGCAGGCCAAGCCGCTCTCTAACCTCTTCCTCGCCGGCGACGGCGCCGCCGGAAAGGGGCTGCTCTCCGGGCTTGCCGTAAGCACGGCCATGGAAGCGGTGGACAGGATTAAAAAATTTCTCAAGGAAAGAAAAGCGGCAGCGGCGGTGGAAGAAGAAATCACGGGACCGGATGAACAGGATTAACCGGATAAAATTTTTCTTATCCTGATTATCCTGTGCATCCTTGTTAAAAAATATTCTTGAGAGGTCCACTGACATGCCATTGATCGGAATGGCCGGCGCCAGCGTGATGCTCATGCCCATGAGTGACGCGCTGAAAATAGCCATCGCGCACGAGTTCGACGCCTTCGAGGTGTTCGGCGAGTTTCCGCAGTGCGTGTGCGACGAGGTGAGCGGGCAAGAGCGGCGGGAGGGCAGGGCGGCGGTGCAATCGTCCGGCATCGCGCTCGCCGTTCACGCCGCCTTCAACTCCTTGAACATCGCGGCGCTGAACCCGGGCGTGCGCCGCGAGTCGGTGAAACAGGTCAAGGACGCCATTGACCTCTGCGCCGATCTCTCCGGCCGGATCGTCATCACCCATACCGGCGAGTACGTGACCTCCGAGCGCATCCGGAATGAGGTGCCCCAGGCCGGGCAGATCCAGTGGGACTACAACATCGCCTCGCTCAAGTCCTGCGCGGCCCATGCCAAGGAGCGCGGAATCATCCTCTGTTTGGAAAACATCGGCTTCGAGCCCGAGCACATGGACCAGAGCGTGGACGACATGCTGAAGATCAGGGAGCAGGTGGACGAGCCCGCGCTCGCCTTCTGCATTGACATCGGCCACGCCCGCCTCAACCGCGAGCTCCCCGCCGCCATCGCCAAGATGGGCCCGTTCGCCGCCCACATCCATTTCACCGACAACTTCGGGAAAAAGGACGACCACGTCGTCATCGGGCAGGGCAACAGCGATTACACCCCCCACCTCGAATTCTTCCGATCCTTCCCCCACATCATCACCCTCGAAGCCGTCGCCGTCGGGACCGATCCCGCGCCCGCCCTCCAGAGCCGGGAGCACCTGCGCCGCCTCCTCGCCGGCCGCTGATCTCCGATGCGGGCCGGCAGGCCACAGGATCTTAACGTTTCCGCCTTAATGTACATTATGGCTATTGACACCGGATTGTTATAAATGTATATTAAGTACTGGAACTTCATAACGTACGTAGCGTTGGAAAAGTAAATACAGTGGTCAAGGAGGCTTCGCATGGTCAAGGTCACGACGGTCGAGGCAAGGGAAAATCTTTCGGACCTCATCAATAAAGCGGCTTACGGCAAGGAGCGGATCGTCTTCACCCGCCGCGGCAAGGAGCTGGTGGCGCTGGTGCCGATGGACGACCTGGAGTTGCTGGAGGAGATGGAGGACCGCATTGATCTGGAGGAGGCGAAAAAGGCATGGGCGGAGCAGGGGAAAAAGCCGCTTATCCCTCTGGCTAAAGTCAAGAAGCGCCTGGGCATGAAATAGGCCGCGGCCATGCCATACACGGTTGAATTCACGATCAAGGCCGACCGGGAATTGGCGCTCCTTCCGTCCAAAGACCAGGAACGGATTGTGCGAAAGCTGAGCGCTCTCGCCCAAAATCCTCTTCCGCACGGCGCCGCACCGCTGAAAGGCGAGCTCAAGGGCCATTATCGCATCCGGATCGGAGTTTACAGGGCCGTCTATTGTATCAGGAAGGATGTCCTGGTCGTTGTGGTCGTGAGGGTTGGCCACCGGCGTGAAGTCTACGACCGGTTCAATTGACGCTTGGATCTAGAACGACGACATCGGCTCTTTGAGGAACTCGATTTCCTGGGGGGTGGACTCGCGGCCGAGCGCCTGGTTGCGGTGGGGGAAGCGGCCGAAGCGGGCGATGATCTCGCGGTGTCGTTGTGCGTAATTATTGGCCCCGGCCAGCTCCTGCTTCAGGTTTTCCGGCGCGTCCGCGATGAGCTTTTTATAGAGCGCGAGCGTCTGGTCCTGGTCCGCCAGGTTCTCCGAGTGCATGAGCGGGAGGTAGAGGAACATGCGCGCGAACCGGGGCAGCTCCCGGTCGTAGCCGCGCGCGAGCCCGGTCTTGGCGACCTCCCTGGCCTTCTTGTCAAACGCGAACGCGCGCGCCTGGCCGCGGAAGATGTTGCGGGGGAACTGGTCGAGCAGGACGACCAGGGCGATCAAGGTGCGGGGCGACGCCATCCACTGGTCCAGCTCGTTGTGCCCCGCCCGCTCCACGTCCGCTAAAAACCGCTCCCGGATCTCCCGGTCCGTCTTCTCGTCCTTGCCGAACCACAGCCCGAACCGGCCCTTCTCCGGCGTGGACGGCTCGAGGTCGCCGAACCAATACCTGATTATTTCCTCCGCGCGCTCCATATCCGGACCGCCTCCATAATCTTAGAACCGGTTTCATAACCCCCACAAGCACCCCAGACAAGAAGATTCGGAACAAGGATGTTAAGGATGTAAAGGATAAATCCGAGACTTTTCCCATCCTGTTTATCCTTAATATCCTTGTTTTTTATTCTTGAAATAGTTATGAAACCGGCTCTGGATAAGTCGCGGCCCCGGGGTTGTCAACCGCGCCGGCGTCACGACAGGAGTTGCTTATAGATGGATTCCACGAAGCCGTAAGTGGCGAGCCCGCCGAAGCCCAGCGAGAGCAGCGACGATATTGCCGCCGCCGGATACAGCCACCACTTTCTGATCGGCAGCGGGGCCGTCGCGATCTTGTCCGGGAACAGCTTGAACATCCGGAGCGCCCCGACCGAGAAGAGCACGTTCGCCAGGAGCAGCCCGGCCACGCACATGTAGCCGTAGGTCCCCACCTTGAAGTTGAACAGGCAGATGATGATGCCAGCGACGGCGACGATGCCCATGCCTACGGGGAAGGTCTGCCGCTTGGCGTTGAACTTCATGATCCAGCGGGGCAGGATGCCGTCGTCGGCCTGCGCCGAGAACTCGCGCGGCACCGCCAGGAACACGGCGTTGATGGACGTGACCGCGCCCAGCACCGCCGCCAGGTTCAAGTAATGCATGAACCACTTATGCTCGCCCACGAACTGCATGGCCGTGTCCAACAGCGCCGCCCGCGAGCCCGCCATGGCCTTGGCCGTCACCAGCGTGCCCGACACGATCCAGCCGATCCCCACGTAGATGAAGATGATGATGCCGAGCCCGATGATGATGGTGAGCGGCACGTTGCGGCGCGGGTTCTCGAGCTCGTCGCCCAGCTCGCCGATGATGTTGAACCCGGTGTACGAAAGCATGGCCATGGCGCCGGCCATTAAAAAGGTCCCGGTGCCGGCCGGCTGGTTTTGAGAGAAGTCCGGGGCGTTGCCGAACATGATGGCGATCACCACCAGGATGAGCAGCGCGCTCGCGAGCTGCACCACCATCCCGATCTGGAGCTTTTCCGAGGCCATGATCCCGAGAGCGTTGATGCCCCAGGTAAGAAGGATCAGCAACGCCGCGATCAGCACCCGGAGGTAAGGCGGGAGCGACGACACTGGGAAGTAATACCCTATGTAATCCGCGACCCCCAGGCTCACCGTCCCGATCGAGCCCAGCGCGCCCACCACGATCAGCCAGCTCGCCACGATCCCCGCCGGCCGCCCCAGCAGGCTCTTCGTATAGAAAAATCCGCCGCCGTCCGCCGGGATCGTGCTCCCCAGCGCCACCGCCACCATGGTCCCGAACACCGCGCCCGCGCCCGCCAGCAAAAACGCCAGCGATGTCCATGACCCCGCCATGCCGCCGATCTCGCCTACGATCACGAAAATCCCCACCCCGATCACCGCGCCCACCGTGATCGAGACCGCGCCGGCGACCCCAAGCTTCTTCTCGAAATGGATCAGCTTCATGGACGGAAACTATAGAACAGCGGGGCAGGGGAATGCAAGCGGGCGGATAGAGAGCCGCATTTATTTCACACAGAGGCACGGAGTTCACAGAGAAAGAAATAATATAACTCTGTGAACTCCGTGCCTGTGTGAAACTTCTTTGCCCGTTAAAACAATCCATGGCAATATAAACAAAACTACGGAGAGAAGTGACTATGGATTTTCACGACGCAAAGCTCCTGATCTTCGACCTCGATTACACCCTGATTGATTCGAGCGACGGCATTGTGTGGTGTTTCAATGAGGCGAGAACAAGGGCAGGGGAGCCGGTGATCGCGGCCGACAAGTTGAAGGCCCGGATCGGCCTGCCGATCGAGGAAGGCTTCCGGGTGTTCGGCAGCAAGGACCCGGAGGCCATGCGCGAGCTCTTCCGCAAGCTGGCCCGTGAAGGCGCCATGGCCGAGCGCTCGTTCCTCCTTCCCGGCGTGGCCGAGACCCTGCCCGCGCTCAAGCAAAAAGGTTATGGTCTGGCCGTGGCCTCCACCAAGTCGCGGCCCGAGATCGTGGCGATCCTAAAGCATCTGGGCGTAGCCGGTTACTTTGATGAGTTCGCAGGCTCGGACGAAGTGAAGGACCCCAAGCCCGCGCCTGCCTCGCTCCTCCTGGTGATGGAACGGCTCAAGGCCGGGCCGGAAACGACCGTTTACGTGGGCGACCACGTGGTTGACGTGCGGGCCGCCCGCGCCGCGGGAGTGCGCGTCATCGCGGTCCGGGGCGGTCCATGCTCTCCCGAGGAAGTGGACCGCGAAAAACCCGACGCATTCGTATCCTCCATCCGTGGCATCCTTGACCTGCTCTGAAAATGTTCACTCCCGGCCCCGGACCAGTTCCACTTCCGCCCACGGCATGTCCCGGTCCCGGCCTTCCAAAGAGATGATCGCGGTCAGGCACTGCTTCATCTTGAGCGCGTCCGGGTCTCGCGGGCTCAGCTTCAGCGCTTCATCCACCCATTTTCGCGCGTGCAGGAAACGGCCCAACGCCGCGTTATAGGACGCTGCTTTATAATAGGAAGCGAACAGGTAATCATCGTTCGCTTTGTCGAGGTAATCGGCGGCCGCCCGGTCCATCTCCTCCTCCGTCTCCGGCTCGGCCCAGCCTTGCTCGATCATAGTATGGATAAGGAGTTTTGCTATGATCTCATGTCCTTCCAGGCTCGGGTGGACGTAGTCCAGGAAAAGCTCGTCACCCGGCACGCCGTCCACCGCACGCTCCCGGAACGCCCTTTCCACGTCGGCGAGCGGTATCTGATTCGCCAGCGCGACCTCCCTGATGGCTGCGTTGATGTCGGAACCAGCCCGGTTGCGAACAGCGTCCCGATCCACCGCCGCTTGAAAATAAGGATACGCCTCGCCCGCGCGCCTGAGCTTCAGCAGGCAATGGCCCATGCAGAAATTCAGCTCCGCCGGCGCCGGGTCCAGCTTGATCGCTCTTTTGAAATGTCCGTGCGCGGCCGCATAATCTACGCGCGCGTATGCGTCCTTGCCGGCCCGGAACAATGTGTCCCATTTCCCAAGGTCTTCAGCCGCGAGCCCTTCGCTGTGATAGGACCCGCTCGGCGCGGAATCTCGCAGGTCCGAGGCCACCGTGCACAGGATCATGCGCACGCCATGGGCCCGCGCGGCCTCCGCCATTTTTTGGAGGTCACGTTTGAACCAATCAACCACCTCTTGCTCATGCTCCTGGTCCCATCCGCTCGCTATGGCCTTGTTCAGAAAATAAGCGGCATAATTCTGCATCGCCCCGGGCTCGATTGCGAAAGGGGGGGGGCTTGTTGGAAAAAACTCCGAAGATGGCCTCTATCAACCGAACCGAACGGAAATCTTCCAGCCGGTATTGCAGCCGCTGCGCCCATTCAGGCGGTGAGCTGAGAGGATGGCCCCGGTGGTAAAAAAATTCGTTGTGGCCCGCGTAAATGATAAGCAGGTCCGGCTCAGCCGTGAAAACCTGGGCCTGCATCTTTTTGATCTCCGAAACGGCAAACCCTTGCTGCCCCAGGTTGATCATTTCATAGGTCCTGGCATACCTCGTTTGGGGCCACGCCGAGAGCATCGCATGGAGCTGCCTGGGAAACGCGCCGGGATTGCAAAGGGCCCCTCCATACACGCTGCTCGCGCCCAGCGCGAAAACCCGGAAAACACCGGGCGGCTTGGGCACGATGAAATGATATTCCATGCCCCAGGCCCGGAAAGGGGATGAAGGCCGGTAAATCCGGGAGCCGTTCTCATCCTTTATCTCAAACACCGGCATGCCCGCGGGATTGCGCCTGGACTCGGCCTCGCCGGAAAGAAAAGAAGGATTGAGCGCCCGCAGCAAAAGTTCAAGGCCGATAAGCAAGAGCGCGGGCAACACCGCCACTCCACTCCGGAAAATCCATCTCTCTCGCGCCCATGCGTGGCGGCCGGGGTTTTTTTTCTGTTGGGCCATTCTTCCGCTCAATGGTAACACTTGCCCGTGGGCCCGGCAATTCAAGAATAGGGGAGGGGAGTGCGCGGAGAGCACGAGAACAATGGCGCGCGCAGCAGGTTGCGGCGCCCTCTCCGCGCGGCTATAATTCACCCGACTCCCATGAGCGACGACGTTAAAAGCCGCGGCCTGTGGTCGAGCCGCCTGATGTTCATCCTGGCCGCCGCCGGGTCGGCCATCGGACTCGGCAACATCTGGCGCTTCCCCTACCTCGCCGGAAAGTACGGCGGCGGCGCCTTTGTCATCATGTACCTCGCATTCGTCGCGGTCCTCGGCATCCCCGTGCTCGTCGCCGAAATCATGATCGGACGTGAGTCCCGCAAGAACCCCGTCGGCGCATTTTCCAAGCTCTCCTCCGGCCACAAGCTCTGGACCGCCGTCGGGTTCATGGGCGTCGCCGCCGGCTTCGTCATCCTCTCCTACTACTCCGTGATCGCCGGATGGACCATTGATTACTTCGTGAAGAGCGTGGATGGAGATTATTTCAAGCCCGGCGCCGACATCGCCGGCTACTTCGCCAGCCTCCTCGCCGACCCCTATCAGCAGGCCATCTGGCATACCGCCTTCATGGGCGCCACCATCGCCATCGTCATCTTCGGCATCAAGGAGGGCCTGGAGCGATGGATCGGCATCCTCATGCCCGCGCTCTTCCTCCTCCTCCTGCTCCTCGTCATCTACGGACTCACCGCCGGCGACGCCAAAGGCGGGCTCTCCTACCTCTTCGTGCCCGACTGGTCCAAGCTCGTCACCAACACCGCCGGCGACTACACGCCCCTGCCCATGCTCGAGGCCCTGGGACAGGCATTCTTCTCGCTGTCGCTGGGCATGGGCGCCATGATCACCTACGGCTCATACCTGGGCGACGATGCAAGCCTGCCGTCCTCCGCCGTCATCATCGCCTGCCTCGACACCATGATCGCCATCCTCGCCGGCATCTCCATCTACACCATCCTCTTCCAATACCGCCTCGACCCCTCGGCCCAGGGGCCCGGACTCGTGTTCAAGGTCCTGCCCCTGGCCTTTGCCCAGATGCCCGGCGGAAGAATCCTCGCCATGAGCTTCTTCGCGCTCCTCTTCTTCGCCGCCCTCACCTCCGCTATAAGCCTCCTCGAAGTCGTCGTCGCCTATTTCGTTGACGACCGCAAATGGGCCCGCCGCGGCGCCACCATCGTCATGGGGACCATCATCTGGGCCCTCGGCCTCTTCTCCGCCTTCTCCTACAACCTCCTCGGCTCCGTCACCATCCTCACCGACAAGGACGGAAACGGCATGCCCGTGCTCGACTCCATTGACCGCGTCGCCAACAACTACATGCTCCCCATCGGCGGCTTCTTCATCGCCCTCTTCGCCGGATGGTTCATGAACCGTGACTCTGTTAAAAAACAGCTCCTGGAAGGCGGCGGCTCACCGCTCTTCTTTCGTATCTGGCTCATCCTCATCCGCTTCGTCTCCCCCCTCGCCATCGCCCTCCTCATCCTCTTCCAGCTCGACTCCGACGTGGGTATATTGAAGAGGCTGTTTGGAATGCATTAAGGCGGTAACTGCGATATGCCATATATGACCTATCAAAGGAGGCACGACATGGGATCGCCCGGCGAAAAAATATCCCGGTCAAGTAAAGCCCGGAATCAGATCAGGTCCGCCGCTCCCGCGGTATTGAAGCGACTCCTGCTTCCGGTCGCCGCGCTGCTCTTCATGCTCTCCTCATCTCCGGTGCGCCCGGAAAATGAAGATCCGGGGACCAAGCTCAAGAAGGAGTTCTTTTCCGCCCTCCATTTCAATGATGAGGCAACGGTCGAGGCCATGCTCAAGGATAACCCCTGGCTTGCCCGCGAGCGTGAGCGTAATACCGACCCGGCGCTGGCCATTGCCATCCGCCGGGGAGGGTCCAAAATCACTGAGCTCCTCATCCAATACGGGGCCGAGGTGAATCCGTCCGACCCCCAGCAACAGCAGCCTTTATGGATCGCGCTGCAGCAAACGGACAGACCCACTAGATTACGAATGGTCCGGGCCCTGCTCGAAGCGGGTGCAAATGTCAATGCCGGGATCCCCGGCGGAACCACGCCCCTCATGGCCGCCGTGGCCGGGAATGACATGAATCTCACCAGGCTTTTATTGGCCCATGGCGCGGACGTGAAGGTCCGGGATTCCGAGGGACGCACCCCGCTCTTTGCCGCCGTGGGCAACGGTAACCGGAAAATGGTCGAGTTGTTCCTGGCCCGGGGCAACGGCATTAACGACCGCGATGGCAAGGGTAATACGCCCCTCCACTACTGCGCCGGCGCGGGCACCTGGAACGCCAGGAACCTCATGCCCTTCCTGATCGAGAAAGGCGCGGACGTGAAGGCCGTTAACGACAAGGGCCAAACGCCCCTGCACCGGGCCGCCGGGATCGAGTACCGCGACGCCGCGGAAATCCTGATCGCCCACGGCGCCGACGTGAATGCCCCCGACAAGGAAGGCAAAGCCCCCTTGCATGTGGTGATGGAAGAAAAATGCAGCCATGAGGTGGCCAGGTCACTGGTCGAGCACGGCGCCGACATCAATGCCCGCGACAAACAGGGCTGGACCCCGCTCCATGCCGCGGCCCGCTGGAGCTGCATGGACGCCGGAGAGTACCCGATCAGCGCGGGCGCCGACATCAACGCCCGGGACAAAAACGGCCAGACCCCCCTCGATTGCGCCGCGTCGCTCCGAAGCTCGGAGCTCATCAAAGGCGCCGGAGGCGAGCCATGAAAGGAGCAGGACCGTGAGCGATGAGAACTCATCCCTCCCGGAAACCGAGACCGCGCCGCCCGAGGCCACGCCTGAAGGGACGCCGCCGTCTCCGCTGGCCAACCGCTTGGCCCTGATGGCCCTGGTCTTTATTTTTGGCCTCATCATTCCGCCCATCGCCGGGCTCGTCATCCTGAAAATCATCATGTACATCGGCCTCATGTTTGAACAGGGAGAAGACGGCCTGGCCTGGGTCAGCCTGTTCTATCTCTTCGGCGTGTACGCGCTGGTCATTGCCGCCGGGGCATCGGGCGCGATCATCCCCGGCATCCTGCTCCTCGTCCGCGACCGTTTCCCCCGGCTCCAACAAATCCAGGCCCCGCTGATCGGCGTCTTGATCTTCTGGATCAGCGCTCCCTTCCTCTTCTTCGGCATGGAGCCGGAGCTGGAGCGCTACTTCAAGCAGCACGCCACCCTGGTGAAAAATATTCAGATGGACGACCGCGAAACCATCGGCAAAATGCTCCGCGAAAAACCCGGCCTCGTCAACCAGAAAGATGAAGAAACCGGGGACACGCCGCTCATGGCGGCCGTGGGCAAGGGTGACGTGTCCCTGCTCCGGAAGCTGCTCGACAGCGGCGCCGATCCCAACATCAAGGGGCCATGCCGCACCTACGGCCACGGATGCACGCCCCTTCATAATTCCGCCGACCAGGGCAAGCGCGAGATCTGCGAGCTCCTGCTCGATCACGGCGTGGACATCAACGCCCGCAGCGGCAGTGGTCAAACCGCGCTCAGCATGGGCAACCCCTTTGTCATGGAAACCCTGCTCTTAAGGGGCGCGGACCCCAATATCCCCGACGACCAGGGCACGGCGCCCCTGCACAAGGCCGTCCGGTCCGGAAACCTGGAGATGGCCAGGCTCCTCCTCGAAAATGGCGCGGACCCCAATCTCAAGACCGCGGAATGGGACGGCGCCTCGCCCCTGCTCCTCGCCGCGGACCTCCCCGCCTCCGAAGACATGATCGCGCTCCTGCTCGCCTCCGGCGCCGACCCGAATTGCCGTGAAGACCGCGGAAAAACGCCCCTCCACCACGCCGCGCAAAGGAGCAATCAGGCCGCAATTGACCTCCTCCTCCAAGCCGGCGCCGACCCTGACCTTGCCGACAGGGCGGGCCGCAATTTCCTTTTCGAGCTCCTTAAGTCCGGCGACCCGGACGTCTTCAAGGCCGTACTGCCCCGGGCCGTGACCAGGGGCGCCGGACTCGACGGCACTGACGATTACGACAAGATGACGCTGCTGCACGTTGCCGCCAAAGCCAAGCGTGCGGACGCGGTGAAATTGCTCCTTAAGCAGGGCGCGGACCCGTCCGTCACCGACAAGACCGGCCGCAACTTCCTTTTCTACCTGCTCGATTCCGCGGACCCCGACACCTTCCGCTTGGCGCTGGCCAAGGCCATATCCCGTGGAGTGGACATCAACGAAAAAGTGGGCGACTCCGGAGAGACCCTGCTGCATCTCGCCGCAAAGTCCGGCCGGCCCGAGATCGTCAAGGTCCTGCTTCAAAAAGGCTCCGACGCGAACGCCATTGACGCGCGGAACCAGCAGACCGCCCTGCATTACGCGGCCGAAAGCGGCAACGAGGAAATCGTCAAGCTGCTCCTGGCCTTCAAGGCCGATCCCAACGCCCGCGACGAGCGCCGGCTCACGCCTCTGTTCCGGGCCCTGGACCGCGGACAGACCAACGCGGCCCTGGCGCTCATCGCCGGCAAGGCCGATCCCCAGCTTATCATCTGGAAAAACCGGAACTTCGCCAATTGGCGCTGCGACCGGGAGTCATGCAAAGAAACCCAAAAGGAGGTCATGCGGCTCCATCCCGAGATCAAGCCCCCTCCGCCGGAGCCCTATAAAAATTATGACTGTCCCCCTTGCGGCGCGGTGGGAGACCATGACTTCCCCACGCTCAAAAAGTTCGTCGCACAAAACCCCGACAGCGCAAACAAGCAATCAACCGACGGCAGCACGCCCCTGCTTTTTGCGGTCATGCAGGGAGATACTCCCATGGTCGAGTTCCTCATCGCACACGGCGCCGAAGTGAACCACCAGAACCAGAGCCACAATTTTCCGCTCCTGGTCGCGACCAGGAAAAACGACCTCGCCATGATGGAAATACTCCTGAAAAACGGCGCCGACACCGGGGCGCTGAACGAGTGGGGCTTCACGCCGCTGCACTTCACCGCCTATAAGGAAGACCAGGCGGAAGCCGCCGAGCTGCTCTTGAAACACGGCGCCAAGGTGGATGCCTCCAACAAAAAGTGCAATGGCTGGACCCCGCTCCTCAACGCCGCCCGGGAGGGCGCGGTCAAGACCGCCGCCGTACTCCTCCAACACGGCGCCGACCGCGAAGCCCGCACCACGAACGGCGGCGGAAGGACACCGCTGGCCCTTGCCGCCCAGTACGGACAAAAGGACTTTGTCGCCTTGATGATCGAAAAGGGAGCGGACATGAACGCGCGCGACAGCCTGGGCCGCTCGCCGCTACACCTTTGCGTCACCAACAGCTTTAAAGCGCCGCCCGAAGAGATCGCGGAGGTGGTCCGGCTCCTGGCCGCCCGCGGCGCCGATCTCAACGCCCGCGACAAAGAGGGAAAAACCCCGCTGCATCTTGCCGTGATCAACAACCATAAGGACATGGTCGAGCTGCTTTGCTCCCTCGGCGCCGACCGCTCCATTGCCGACCAGGTCCGCAAGACCCCCCTCGACTACGCCAAGTCCATGGAGCTCGATGAAATCAAGGCGGTATTGAAGAAGAAATAATGCGGCCCGCCAGCCGGGGAAGGGCAGGGGAGGAGAAAATGAATGATGAGCCGAACGAACGGGAAAAAGTACGGCCGGCGGCCGTCCCCGGCAGCGTGGACCCGGCCCCCGTTCTTCCCCAGTGGAGGCGCTATTGGGCCGTGTTCGCCCTGGTCGTCACCCTGGCCGTCATATCACTCCTCACCCTGGCCGCGTGGTACAAGATAAGAATCAGCCGCGCCTCCGAGCTGTACGTCAATGCCATCGGGCGCCACGACTTCGAGCGCGCCGAAAAAATACTTGAGGACAATCCGGGGCTGTCCCGGCTCCCCGCGCTCCGGGAAAAACTCCCCGGTTTTTTCCTGAATAGCATCGAGGGCGGGGACGTCGAATGCGCGCGCTTCCTGTTGCACCACGGGGCGGACCCGAATGGGCCGTTAGTCGCCCCCGGCGAGTATGAAAACGGCAAAGCCCCCCTCCTGATCGCCGCCACCTGGGGGCAGGTCGAGATGTGCGAACTGCTCCTGAAAAGCGGCGCCCGGCCCGACATCCTGGATCACGAGGGCCAGTGGACCTATATCAACTGGAGCGGGCCCTACAGCAAGCAATTCGCCATCGTCTTCCTCATCCTCGACCACGGCGGCGCGCCCGAGCAGGCGCCCGGCGGGGACGTATATTGTTTCGGCCAGCGCCTCATGCTTGACATCGTCCTGCACGGCGAGCCCACGGAGCTCTTCAAAAAGGCCCTGCAATACAAGCAGCTCAACATCAATTGC
>DATKZS010000161.1:0-14300 GCA_035527835.1 bacterium | reverse complement strand
GGGCGCGATCACGGGCCACTAAATACGCGGATCGCGCCCGGAAGGGCGCTCCCACGCCGGGCCTTTCCCGCACTGTTTATGACCCTGTTTTTCGGCCTCGCGCTTCAGACGACAGCAGCCGAAAAGGTCCCGGTGATCATTGACACGGACGTTGCGATCGGGTATCCGGGGCATGACGTTGACGATGGTCTCCTGTTGCTGATCGCGCTCAACTCGCCTGAACTTGAGATCCTGGGCGTGACCACGTCGTGGGGCAATCATACGCAGGCCAAGACTTATGCCAAGGCCCGGGAGATCCTTAAGGCCGCGGGCCGAAGCGAGATCCCGTGCCTGTCCGGCGCGAGCGGTCCCCAGGACCTCGGCCGCGAGACGCCGGCCAGCCGGTTCATCGCCGAGACCGTGCTGGCTCACCCGGGCCAGGTGTACATCCTGATAGTGGGGACCACCACCAACGTGGCCACCGCGATCAAGTCCGAACCCGAGGTGGCGCCCGCGATCAAGGAGGTCGTGTCCATGGGCGGGACCCTGGCGCCGCCGGGCCGGTGGCCGTTCTGGGCCATGTTCGACCTCAACTACGGCGCCGACGTGGCCTCCGCGCGCACCGTGCTCATGAGCGGCGTCCGCTTCAACATGATCCATTCCGCGCTGTGCATGGAGACGATCATGACGCCGGCCCGCTATAAGCGCATGACGCGGGAGGCGCCGTTCATGCGCGAGCTGATCGCGGAGCAGACGCGGCAGTGGTACCTCGAGAGCCTGTTCCTGAGCCCCAAGCCCAATGAGCGCGGGTTCGTGCCGTGGGACGTGTCGGCGCTCGCCTATCTCCTGCACCCCGAATGGTTCCACGACAACTGGCGCCGGGGCGAGATTGACGACAAGGGCTGGGGCAAGAGGTCCGTGCGCATTTACGACCAGGGCCTGCCCGCGGGCCGGGGTGATTTCAACGCGCCCGACCGCATTGACGAGGCCAGGTTCTGGGAATGGTTTTTTCAGAGGATTTGAGCCGAAGATAACCGCCAAGACGCCAAGAATAAATAATTAATTAATTTATTCTATATAATATCTGGCGGTCTTGGCGTCTTGGCGTTCATCCTGATGGTTTCAGGTGTCGGTCCCGCCGGAGAGCGGCAGAAAGATCCTGGCCACCGCTCCGCCTTCAGGCCGGTTATCCAGCTCGATGGCCCCCTTGATCTGGGCCAGGGCCATTTTGGCCGCGTAAAGGCCCAATCCGACCCCGACCGTGTTCTTGGTGCTGAAGAAGGGCAGGAAGGCCTTGGCTTTGACCTCATCGCTGACCCCGGGACCGGTGTCGCTGACCTCGATCACCAGGCGCGCGTGGTCCGGGACGTTTTTTTCCGCATAGGCCCTGATGGTTATTTTTCCCGGCCCCTGCTTGACGGCTTCGCGGGCGTTTTCGATGACGGCTTCGAGGGCCTGCTTGAGATAGGTGCTGCTGCCGGGGGCGAGCTCCGGGGCCGGCGCTTCCACCTCGACGGCAAGCTCGATCTTGGGGGTCAGCTTGGCGCGGACCGGCGCGGCCTGCTCTTCAATAACTTTGAGCACGTCGGCCTTGGCCATGTCGGGCCGGAGGTCAAAGTATATGAGGAGGAGGCGGACGAGGCGTTTGGCCTTTTCCAGGGAGTCCAGGCAATCGGCGGCGGCCTCTTTAAGGATTTCATCGGTGAGCGTTTTCTGGATGAACTGGACGTTTCCGAGCACGGCGGCGAGGATGTTATTGAAGTTGTGGGCCAGTCCCTCGGACATGGACTTGATGGCTTCCCAGTGGGCGGCCTCGAGGCGGGCCTGTTCGGCAAGGAGGCGCTCTTTTTCCAGGGACCGGATCCGCATCTGGGTTTTGACGCGGGCGATCAATTCGGTGAGCTTGACCGGCTTGGTGAGGTAGTCCACTCCTCCGAGCTTTAGTCCCTGCACGATGTCCCTGGTCTCGACCTTGGCGGTGATGAAGATCACCGGGATGTCGCGGGTCGCCGCGGTGTTCTTGAGCTTCGAGCAGACCTTGAAGCCGTCCATTCCCGGCATCATGACGTCGAGCAGGATGACGTCGGGCACGTTGCGGATGGCGCTCTCCAGCCCGCGAATCCCGTCATCGGCGGTGAGCACGGAAAAGCCTTCAGTGAGCAGGGTCTCCCGGTACAGCTCCCGGTTCACCTCGTTGTCGTCCACGACCAGGACCAGGCCCCTGGCCACCGCGTTGCCGTCACTTCCCGGCGCCGTCCGGGTCCCGCATTCAGCAGCGCAACTGTTCATCACTTTCCCTCCCCTGCTCTCCACCCGGCCGGGGCCCGGCGGCGGGCCGGTTCATTTTCTGCAGCAGCTCGCTTTTCTTGAATGGTTTCCTGATGTACTCATCGCAACCCGCGGCCCGGCACTTTTCTTCATCGGCGCCGACGACCACGGCGGTGAGAGCGATGATGAAGGCGTCCCTGGTTTCCGGGTCGCGGCGCAGGTGGCGGGCGACGTCCAGGCCGTGCATTCCGGGCAGCGCGATGTCGAGCAGGATGATGTCCGGGTGATTGGCGCGGGCCCGTGCCAGGCATTCTTCTCCGCTCTCCGCCTCGATGACGCTCCACTCGGGTCCTTCGAGAAATCCCCTGACCAGCTCGCGGTTGGTGAGATTGTCGTCCACCAACAGGACCAGGCCGGCCTTGGGAATTGGGCCGGGGTCCGGCTCACGATCTTGCGGTCCACCATTTTTATTGGCCTTGATCCCGGCCTTTTGCAGGGTCCGCTCCACCATGTCCATGGTAAAGGGCTTGGTGATCCAGGCGGCGGCGCGGGAGGCGCCTTGGATCTGCTCATCCTGCACGGTCTGCACGATGACCGGGATGTTGCTGGTGGCCGGGTCTTTTTTCAACTGGTCCATGACCTCCCATCCGGAGAGGTCAGGCAGATTGATGTCGAGCAGGATGGCGTCGGGCTGATGCTCGCGCGCCCATTCGATCCCGGCGCGGCCGCAGCTTTCGCCATGAGCGCTGAGGCCGAAATGTTCGACCATGCGCCTCACGACCTCCACCACTTCCTCTTCGTCGTCAATGATCAGGATCCGGGCCGGCCGCTCACGTCTGCTTTCTTCGGCGGCCGGGGTTTCGGATCTCGTAGTGTCGCATTCCTGATTCCCCGGCGTCTCGACCGGGACGGAGGCGGTGAAGACCGATCCCTTGCCCATCTCGCTTTCCAGCTCCAGTCGTCCGCCCATGGCCTCGACCAGCTTCCTGGAGATGGCGAGTCCCAGTCCCGTCCCCTGGTGGGACCGGCCCATGCCGCCCTCCACCTGCTCGAACGCCTCGAAGATGCGCTCCCGCTGGCTCCGCGGTATGCCCGGGCCGGTGTCGCGCACGGACAGGGCCAGCTCGTCCTTCCCGTCCGGCCGGAGCATGATCTCGACCCGGCCCTGCTCCGTGAACTTGACCGCATTGCCCGCCAGGTTGACGAGGACCTGGAGGAGCTTCTTGTCGTCGGCCACGAGGTTTTCCGGGAGGTCGGGGCTGATGGAGAGGGCCAATTCGAGCCCCTTTTTCTCCGCCTGGGGCCTGACCATCTCCAGGGCCTCGCGGGCCAGGAGCTCGGGCTGGAGCGTCCGCTTCTCGATCACCACCTTGCCGGCCTCGATCCGGGAGAGGTCGAGAATCTGGTTGATCAGGCCGAGCAGGTGCTCGCCGCTTTTCATGATGGTATCCACGTACTGGCCCTGCTTTGCGTTCAAGGGCGTGTTCATGAGCAGCTCGGAGAAGCCCAGGATGCCGTTCATGGGGGTCCTGATCTCGTGGGACATGTTGGCGAGGAAGCGGCTCTTGGCCAGGCTCATTTCCTCGGCCTTCTGGCGGGCCTCGACCAGGGAGGTCACGTCAATCACGTTGAAGATGACCCCCTGGTAGGCGCCGTCGGGAGCGGAAATCCTCGAAACCCTGAGGTCCAGCCACTTATCGGAAATCTGCCGCTTGATGGAATAGAATTCCTGTTGGCCGGCTTTAAAAGATTCCAGCAGTTCCTTCACTCTAGCGGCGACCACCGGCAGATGAAAGTCGAAAAGTTTGCGTCCGATGATCTGGTCCCGGGAGATCCCGAAGAACCGTTCGCCCAGCGGGTTAATGTCCCTGATCACGTCCTCGGCGTCGGCCATGACCACCACTTCCTCCATGTTATCAATCATGGAACGAAGCTTCTGGTGCTCGGTGTTCAGCTGCCGGCTCAGGGACTTGAGCTTTCCGAGCAGGGCCCGGTCCTCGGTGACGTCGCGGGCGATGCCCTGGATGCAATAAGGTTTCCCTTCCTTGTAAACCATGGAGCCGAAGCTTTGAACGTCAATATGCGATTCGTCCTTGCGCCGGAGGCGGTACTCCTGCATGTCTTTCATCTTTCCGGTTTCGAGCAACTCGCGGGTGCTATCTATGGCCGCCGGGAGCTGCTTCTCGTCGAGCAAGCTCGCGAAGTTAAGACCCTTGATTTCCTGCCTCGAATATCCCAGCATTCTCAGGGCGGCCTCGTTGGCGTCCAGGAAATTGCCCGAGAAGTCGCACAGGTAAACGGCGTCATGCGAGCTGTTGAACAGTCCGGTGTACCTGGCCTCGGCCTCGCGCATGGCGGCCTCCGCCTTCCTGCGCCCGGTGATGTCGCGGGAAATCCCCTGGATCCCGACGGCCTTGCCTTGGGCGTCGCGGATGAAGCTGATGTTCTCCTCGGTCCAGATGGTGGCGCCGTCCTTTTTGTACTGCTCGATCTCGAAAGTCCGGGAGCGGAAGGGATCGCCCTCGCCCCTTGATTCCTTGTCTATTTCCTCCAGGTAGATTTTGACGACCCGTTGCACGGATTCCGGGGTCATTTGCTGCTCCGGCGACTGGGCCAGGGCTTGCTCGACGGTGAAGCCCAGGACGCGCTCCACGGAGGGGCTGACGTAAGTCATGTTGAGATTCATATCCACGGTATAGACAATATCGGAGATGTTTTCGGCGAACAGGCGGTAGCGGGTCTCGCTTTTTTCGAGGGCCTTGTGGGAGAGCTTTTGTTCAGTAATGTCGAACACCATCCCCAGCAAGTGCCTCTTTCCGGCCCAGGTTAGAGGAGTAAGATTTATTTGCAGCAGGCGGTATGAATCCCGGCCGTCGGCGATTCTGGCCTCGATCGCCATGGGCTCGCCGGCAAGCGCCTTTTGCAAGGCCTGGCTCACCTTTTCCCGGTCATCGGGATGGACCTTGGACCCGGCCTGTTTGCCGATCAAATCCTTTGGCTTCATTTCGAGCATCCGGCTCCCCGCCGGATTGATCATGATGTACCTGAACTGATCGTCAAGGATGATGATGCCTTCGGACGCGCTGTTGATGACCTTGGCCAGGAATTCGCTCTTGGCGCTCTGTCCGCTGTCGGCCGCGGCAAGCTCGGAAATCTCCGTGGCGGCGGCCAGGACCATTGTCTCCTGGTCCGCCTTGCCGGACATGACCCGGAAACGGGTCCGGACCTGGACGCCGGTCTTGATCTTGAACGCGAGGGAAAAGCTTTCGCTCAGCTTGACGCCGGCAAGAAAAGCCGATTCTATTCCCTGCCTCTGATCATCGGCCACGAATTCGAACCATTCCCTGCCACGGGCATTTCCCAGGCTGGTGTCTAAAAATTCCCGGGCGGCCTGGTTCAGGAAAATGATCCGTCCTTCCGGCGAAAAGGCGCATACGCACACGGGAATGAGGTCCATCAATTCGTCATTCAGAGCGAAAAAGGGGCCGATGGATTCCGGGAAAGACCCGATTTTCGCATTATGTTTGTTCGTTTGGCCGGTTGATCCGCTCATTTTGCGTCTCCTTAGAGATCTGTCCGTAACAGTCATTTTATTTAGAAGCAATCCTCGTGCCAGCGGCCCGGCGCGGTCATGTAATCATCATAATGCTTAACTTATTGAATTAATTTAATAAATCAGGAGAACAGAATGGCGGTGGAAGGCATGACAAGACAAGCGCCCTGAAATGTGCCAAATCAGGAAAGGAATCAGCCGGATTCTCAATTTTGGCAGCGGAAGGCAAAGAGTTGGTCATCCGCAGTGCTGTCCAAAATAAACGGACCGGAAAACCGCCAAGGCGCCAAGAACGCCAGGAATCATGATTTTGTTACAAACCCAGAAGGGCTTCCGGGCAAATGATTCTTGCTTGGCGCTCCCGTCGACCGGTGCGCCAAGCAGGTTGGTGTTAACGCTCAGGAGCCCTTTTGTGTCCCGCCCGCCAAGAAACACCAAGATTTACTTGGCGATCCTTGGCGCCTTGGCGTTTTTCTTAGGGCCTATTTTGGAAAAGAGTTGTTCATCCGCGTTTTTTCGCCCATAGCTCCATGATTTTTTTGCGGTTCAGCGGCGCTATATTTCGATGGAGGTTTGCGGGAGTGGCCTCGTCCACGAAGGTCTTGATTTGGTCCTCCGGGATTTTGAGGTCATCCAGGGTTTCGGGGACCTTGAGTTCGGCATAGAGGTCTCCGAGCAGGTCGAGGGCGGCCTGGAGGGTGTTTGATTTCATGGCATGGAGGAGGCGCTTTTGCTTTTGGCAGTCCAAGTGATGGAAATTGACGGTCAGGATCTCACGCATGAGGAATGCGCAGGCCATTCCGTGGGGCACTCCGAAGTGCGCGGTCATGGGATAGGTGAGGCCGTGGAGGGCTGCGGTGGCGGTATGTGATATGGCCATGCCGGCGGCGAGCGCCCCGTAGCTCATGCCCTCGCGGGCGTCGAGGTCATCGGGGTATTGGTAAGCGCGTTCGAGGTGTTGCATGACGGTGTAGAGCGCGTCGAGGGCCAGGGCGTCGCTCACGGGGTTGGCGAGCTTTGACCAGTATGCCTCGAAGGCGTGGCTCAAGGCGTCGAGTCCGGTGGCCGCGGTCTGATCGGGCGGCAGGGTCAGGGTGAGCTCGGGGTCAACGATGGCGGCGCGGGCCAGGGCCTCGGGCCGGCTGAGCCCGACCTTGCGGCCCCGCTCCGGGTCCAGGACGATCATCGAGGGCGTGACCTCCGAGCCGGTGCCGGCGGTGGCGGGAACCGCGATGAACGGAAGCGATGGCCCAGCCCCGGCGCCGTCGAGGTAATCGCGGGTCCACCCGGTCCCGGGCGCCATCAGGGCCGCGGCCTTGGCGCCGTCCAGCACCGAGCCGCCGCCGATCCCGATCACCAGCTCGGCCCCGCTCTCGCGGGCGGCCCGGACCAGGGCATCGCAGTCCTCGAGAGGCAGGTTCGGCCGCACGCCTTCGTGCCAGGACAGTTCCAGGCCGGCCAGCAGCTCCGACACCCTGCCCTTGACCCCGGCTTGGGCCATTGAAGCAGCCCCTAATACCACGAGCGCCCTCTTGCCGAGGCCGGGCGCGACCTCGTGAAGGCGGGCCAGAGCACCGCGCCCGAAGATGATCCGCGTGGGCAGGTTCCAGTCGAACTTCACGGCCGGTTTCCTCTGTGGATGGTTCGCCGCATCGTCGAAATGATATATCATGGCACTGCCCATGCTTCAATCCCCCCTCATTCTTTTGATGCAAAATCCGCGAACCGGAATTCAATAATTCTTCATCAAATGGTTGGAAGGACGTGGAAATGGGGCTTGAGGCTTGGGGCGTGAGGCTTGGGGCGTGAGGCTTGGGGGTTGAGGCTAAAGGCTTGGATGCGGAGAGAGGAACTGGCAGCAGGCTCAGGCCTCAAGCCTCAAGCCTTCCTTGACCTTTAGCGATTCTAAAGTTAGCTTAGAGATGCTTAAATTAAGAGATCGGGGTGAGACATGGGCTTGAAATGGGACCCTTTCCGTGACCTTGTGACCTTCCAGGAACATATCAACCGGTTGTTCGACGCTTCGGTGTCGCAGCATCGCCACGAGGGCGGCCTGGCGGGGTGGCACCCTCCGGCGGACGTATGCGAGTCGGAGGCGTCAATTCACCTGTACATCGAGATCGCGGGGATGGAGCCGGACCGTTTCGACATCAAGGCCGAGGGCAACCGGCTGACGATCAGCGGGGAAAGGTCGCGGCCGCGGCGCCCGGAAGAAAATTATCATCAGTCCGAGATTTTACAGGGCCCGTTCCATCGGGCCTTTGTCCTGCCCTCCGACGTTGACCCCAACGGCATCCAGGCGGTCTATACGCAGGGGATGCTGGAGATCACGCTGCCCAAAATCAAGAAGTCCGTGACGCAGGCCGTGCCCATCAAGGTGAAGTAAATGCAGTCCGGTGGGCCCGGCACTCTTGTCGGACAGCGCATCAAACTCCCGCGGGACCAGAGTGTCCCGCCCACTCCCGCGGGGAAACCCAAGCCATGAGCGACCTCGCCTTGCTGCTCAGCCCGAAGTGGCAAACGGTCCGCAACAACTCCCGGAACCCCGGCGACCGCTTCAAGGCCTATATCCTCGTGCTCCTGGCTCTCGGTTTCTGCGCGGTGATCTTCGGGGCCACGCATTACGTGCTGAGCTACATCAAGGAGCTGTACGTGGGCCCCGGGCTCGAGCTCATGGAGCTGCGCTTCGAGATCAACCGGCGGCTCCTGGGCATGGCGGTGATGACCTTCATGGCCGTGCTCATCTTCTCCAACGTCATCACCGCGCTGTCCACCTTCTTCTTGTCCGACGACCTGGAGCTGGTGGGGGCGCTGCCGGTGTCGCGCGATTCCCTGTTCCTGGCCCGGTTCCTGGAAATGATCGTGGACTCGTCGTGGATGATCGTGATCTTCGGCACGCCGGTGTACGTAGCGTTCGGGGTGGTTTACGGGGCGGGCGCGGCCTATTACCTGGCCATCCCCGCGGTCACCATCCCCTTCATCCTGATGCCGGCCGGGCTCGGCGTGATCGTCACCATGGCCCTGGTGTCGGCGTTTCCGGCGCGGCGCCTCCGGGACATCATCTTTCTGATGGCGGTGCTGGCGGCGGCCATCCTGTTCGTGCTCTTCCGGTTCCTGCAGCCGGAGAAGCTGGTGAACCCGGACGTGCAGCTCGAGGTCATGGACTTCATCCGGACCCTGCAGGCGCCGATGAAGCCGTGGATGCCTAACTTCTGGGCCACCGAGATTTTCGCGGAGCTGGCCCAGGGCGGGCTCGGCTCGGCGGGCCGGCTTTACCTCATGCTGCTCTGGCTGAGCGGGCTCGGCATGTCGGTGCTGGCGCTGCTGTTCTCGCGGGCGTTCTACCCGGACAGCTTTTCCAAGTCGCAGGAGGCGACGCGGACCATCATCTCGCGGAGCTCTCCGGTGGGCCGGTTGATCGCGGGCATGGCCTCGCTCTTCGGTCCGGGCACGCGGCAGATGGTGATCAAGGACACGCTGTTCTTCATGCGCGACACCACGCAGTGGTCGCAGGTGTTCCTGCTCGGCGCCATCGTGGTGATCTACATCTTCAACTTCCGGTTCCTGCCCTTGAGCAAGCTGGGGGTGGACCAGCTCAAGCTGCAGAACCTGGTGAGCTACATGAACATCGGGCTGGCCGGGTTCGTGGTCACGGCCCTGTCGGCGCGCTTCGTTTTCCCCATGGTGAGCCTGGAGGGACGGGCCTTCTGGATCGTCAAGTCCTCGCCCCTGCCGCTCCGGGGCTTTCTCTGGTCCAAGTTCCTGATCAGCGCGCTGCCGCTCTTGGTCATCGGCGAGTTCCTGATCGTGGTCACCAACTTTTACCTGCAAGTGAGCTCCGTGGTATGGTACGTGGGGGTGGCCACCATCGGCGGCATGACGTTCGCCATCTGCGGCATGGGGGTCGGGCTGGGCGCGCGCTTTCCCCGCTTCACCGCGGAGAACCCGGCCAAGGTCGCCACCAGCTTCGGCGGCGTCATCTACATGATCGTCTCGATGAGCGTGATCGGGTTGGTGGTGCTGTTGGAGGCCACGCCGACGTACATTTATTTCATGGCCGGGTTCAAGGGCCGGGAGCTCGGCGGGGTGGAGCTGGCTTATATCGCGGGGAGCCTGGCGCTGGTGGTCGCGACGCTGCTGGCCGCGACCGTGGCGCCGATGCGGATCGGCCTCCGATGGATCGAGAAAATGGAGATAGGATGAACATGAGTAGAGCCGGTTTCATAACCTTATCAAGAATAAAAAACAAGGATATTAAGGATAAACAGGATAATAAAAGTCTCGGATTTATCCTTGAAATCCTTAACATCCTTGTTCTGAATCTTAAGGTCCGGGGTGCTGGTGAATGCTATGAAACCAGTTCCAGGAAAGTAACGCGCGCTCCTCAAGGCATTGCCCCGCTCTTCTTCACCGCCGTACTCTGCGCGCTCCTTACGGCCCCGGTTTCCCGGGCGCTTGCCGACCTGGCCTGGCAATCGTCCACCGTGGTCAAGCTCAAGGTCGGCGGCGGCGAGCGCGAGATGGAAAACGGCATGGAGACGATGAGCCTCAAGGGCAACGTGCTCCGCGTGGACGACCCGGCCGGCGGCGCCGTCAGGTTCTATAATTTCTCGAACCGGTCCTGTGTCATGGTGGACCTCAGGGGCCGAGCCTTCATCGTCATGAGCTTGGATGATCTCATCGCGGAAGCCCGCCGCAACATCCAGGACATCAAGAATGACCTGCCTCAGCGGGAGGCCATGCTGCCGGGGGTGCAGGGGGATGATCGGGACGTGCTGGCCGCCCAGCTCGAGGCGCAAAAGATAAAATACGAGTTGTGGGCCCCGGGGCATGCCTACCAGGTCCGTCCCACCGAGGAGACCGCGGAGGTCCTGGGCCATAAGTGCCGCAAGTTCGAGGGGATGTCGGGGGACACGGTCTTTCAGGAGATCTGGGTCACCGAGGATTTCGAGCTCGAGCCCGCGTACCAAAGGTACTTCGCGCGGTTCATGAACCAGCTTGAGCCCAACACCTACGCCCATCTCGCCAAGGTCCCGGGCTTTCCCGTCAGGGTGGTCAGCCGCTACGGGCCGGTGACGGTGACCAACGAAGCCGCCAACATCTCGACCTCGGCCCTGCCGGTGGACGCCTTCACCCTTGCCGACGACCTCCGCGAATCGCCCCTGGTCAACCGCCAGCCCTGAGAACCAGTAGCCAGGAACCAGTAGCCAGTAGTCGGGGATTGGACCCGAGCTACTGGCTACTGACTACTAACTACTATTTCAATTTCTGTTCATCCGTGGTTATTAATAAACCGCTTACGGCCAGGTAATCCTCACTCCACCCCTCCGTTCTTCCGGAGCAGCTCCGCGGTGGCCTGCTGGTTCTCGTCCAGCGCCGCCTTGAGGGGCGTGGTCCCGTCATTCATCTTGGCGTTGACCTTGGCGCCCTTCGCGATCAGGAACTTTAACACCTCCACGTGTCCCCTTTCCGCGGCCCAGTGCAGAGGCGTCTTGCCCTTGTTGTCCAAGGTGTTGACCTTGGCGCCGTGCGCGACCAGGTACTTGGAAATCTCCACTTTATTTTGCGCGACCGCCTCCACGAGCGGCGTGCTCCCGCCCTCGCTCCGGGCGCTGACGTCCGCGCCCTTGGCGATCAGGAACTTCACCATTTCGAGCTGGCCGCCGTAGCAGGCGCCGTGGAGCGGGACCAGAGACAGGAACGACTCGGGGGCGTTCACCAGGGCCGGGTCATCGGCGAGCATGGCCTTGACCTTGGCCATATCGCCGGCCTTGGCGGCCTCGTAAAACTCGTCGGCCTTGCTTAAGGGTTCCGTGCTCCCCGCCATCAGGTCATCCAACCATCCATAATCATCATCGTCATTGCCGGCCGGGGCCGCCCCGCCGCTGGCGCCGGCCGCGCGGAGCAGGTCAGCGGCGGCGTTCTCTTTCTGATCGAGCGCGGCCATGAGCGGCGTGGTCCCGTCGTTCATCGCGGCGTTGACGTCGGCGCCCTTCGCGATCAAGAACTTGACCGCGTCCACGTGGCCCCGCTCCGCGGCCCAATGGAGTGGAGTCTTGCCGTCGTTGTCCTTGCTGTTCACGTCCGCGCCGTGGTCCACCAGGTAGCCCGCGATTTCCACGCTATTGCGCGCCACCGCCTCCACCAGCGGCGTGCTCCCGCCCTCGCTCCGGGCGTCCACCTCGGCCCCGTTGTTGAGCAGGAACTTGACCATCTCGAACTGCCCGCCGTAACAAGCGCCGGCCAGCGGCGCCAGCGACAGGTAGGACTCGCGGGCGTTGACGAAGTTCGGGTTCTGCGCCACCATCGCCTGCGCCTTGCTCATGTCCCCGTCCTTGGCCGCTTCGTAAAACTCGTCCGCCAGCCCCGGAGTGATCACCACGTTCACCGGCCGCTGCGAAGGGCACCCCATGACCGCGAACGCCAGCAACAGCATCACCGACGCCATCAAGCACTTGTTTACTTTCATCTCTTTCTCTCCTTGTTCTTATTTTATTGGAAACCCTGTAGGACCCTGAAAACAGTATCAATGATGAATAAGCGCTGCTATCTTGTCAAGGGGCGCAGGTAAAACCATAAGAGCGCAGGCGGCACAGCTCAAGGCTTGATCTCATGTAACGCGATCACGCCATGCCAGCGTGGCACCCGCTTCAAGAAAATCAGCGTGTTATGGTCGCGGTCCACAAAGACCAGCGCCCAGTCCTTGTCCGCGAGCACTTGAGCTGCGAACCGTTGCAAGTATTGGTCCCACTGGTCCACGAACACCGCCTCCACGTGGTACAGTTCCGCCACCGCCCGGAATTCCGCCTGGTTCCTGTAAACGCGGTTCCACAACGCCAGCGATTCCTCCCCCTTGATCTCCATCCGCGACTCGGAAAAGACCTTCCACCGAGGCCAGCCGTACCAGATCAGGAAGCCGCCCTGCCGCGTGTTGTTGATGATGTTGCCCTCGTATCCTATGGACTTCAAAAACGCCGCTGCCGGGACCGGGTAGTAGCGCCGGGAAAGGCCGAAGCCCGGCTCGCGGCGAGTCTGGTCCCACTCCCGGTAGGGCTGGCCCAGCGTGAGCGCGGAGATGGACAGGCAAATGATGACGGCGATCCCGGCGACAGCGAGGCCGGCCATTCGTCCCGCGGCAAGTCGCGGCCGGGTCCGCGCCAGAATCTCCAGGTGCGCCATGAGCACGCCCATGAGAGCGACCGAGCTGAAGCTGATGTTGCGCCGGGCGTTCACCGCGAGATAGATAAAGAGGACGCCGAACAGCGCCAGCGCGGGCCGGAGTTTTTTTCCGCTCATCACAACCGCCGCGGCGGCGGCCGCGGCAAGCACGAAAAATAATTCTTCCGCTCTTTGGATCGGCGGGTTTTGCCACATGGCCTGGATCTCGACGATCGTCTGCTTCTGCATGGTCCTGCCCGTGGCCACCTCCTCCAGGAGCATGAAGGGGAACGTGAAGCCCTTCCATCCGTACGGCTGCACCAGGCAGGCGAGGACGGACGCCCCCAGCGCCGCGGCCCATGGCCAGGGCACCGGCCGGCGCCAGGTGAAGGCGGCGCTCTTGCGGGCCTCGTAAGCCTGATCCGCGATGTAGGTGCCGATCAGACAGAGTCCGATGGGCCACACGCCTTCCGAGTTGGCCCAGAGCAGTTGCACCAGAGGTAAGAGGACGAGCAACCATGTCCGGCCGTTCCGCGCCCGTTCCAACAGGAAGAAGAGCGCGGCAAAGTACAGGCAGGAGAGCAGCTCGGGACGCGAGATAATGCGGGCGTTGAGGCCGATGAGGAATATGGCGCCGGCGAGAGCGCGCATTTCCGGACGCAGCCCTCCAGCCGGGGCCATGGCCAGGAGCAGGACGAGGGAGCCGATCACCAGCGTGATGTTTAAGATGGTGAGCCCGTCCTCGCCAAGCTGGTGATACGTCTCGAACGCGACGACTTGGTAAAGCCACTGCGCGTCAATCCATTCCTCACCCTCCCGCACGAAACAGTAAAAATCGGTGCGGGGCACGGCGCGGTTCTCCACGATCCACTCCCCGGTCCGGACGTGCCAGGGCAGGTCAAAGCTCCGGACCTTGAAGCAGGAAAGGCTGAACGCGAGGATGAACACGCAGGCGAGCGCGAAAATGCCCGGATACTTATTGGAGCTGGTTGATTCGCTCATGCGGACGGATTCTATCATATCAACAGCGCTATAACATCACAACGGCGAGGCGGCGAGTCACTTTCTTTTCTTAAATAGTTTGACGTCATCGTAATCCGGGCTCATTAAAGAACATATTTGATTCCTTTTTCATAGGTGCCAGATTCCTCTTAATTCGTTCTTGTAGCGAAACTCGGTCCATCAGCGCTGAAAGCGCGATATTCTGATCAACCTCGAACATGGGTAACAGTTCATGCCAGGCACATGGGTTACAGTTTGAGTTGGGGGGAAACGGAGCGGAGGGCGTAGCCCGAAGCGGAGTTTCCCCCCAAAACCAACTTTATTTTGAGGACCTGGGAGC
>DATKZS010000160.1:0-8114 GCA_035527835.1 bacterium | reverse complement strand
CAAGCCCCAAGCCCCATGCCCCAAGCCTCAAGCCCCAAGCCCCAAGCCCAAGCCCCAAGCCCCAAGTCCCAAGCCCCAAGCCCCAAGCCCCAAGTCCCAAGCCCCAAGCCCCAAACCCCAAATCTCTTCAACCCCTTCCGGCGGAGGATGCGCCCGCGGGGCGGCGGGGCAGGCGGACGCTGAAGGTGGACCCCGATCCCGGCCCCTGCCGGCTCTCCACGCTGATGGACCCGCCGTGGGCCCTTACGATGTGGTCGCAGATGGAGAGGCCGAGGCCGTAGCCGTCATGGCGGGTGCGGCGCGAGGGCGTGCCGCGGTAAAATGGTTCGAAGATGTGGGGCAGGTCGCGGGGCGAGATGCCGACGCCGGTGTCGCGGACGCGCATCTGGGCCTCGTCGCGCTCGACGTCGGCGAACACGGTGAGCTCGACGCGCCCTCCCGCCGGGGTATAGTGGGCGGCGTTTTCGAGCAGGTTATGGAGGACCTGGCGGAGCTTGGCCTGGTCGCCCTCCACCCGGACCTCGCCCTCGATGTACACGTCCAGGGTGAGGCCCTTTCTGCGGAACAGGTCGTTCATGCTCTCCCGGGCCTCGACCGCCATCGTGCTCAGCGAGACCGCGCGCACGTTGAGGCCCAGCTCGCCGTGTTCCGCCCGCGCCAGGGTCAGCAGGTCCTCCACCAGGCGGCGGATGCGCTCCACCTCCTCCTGGTTGGAACGCAAAATTTCCTGGTACTCCGCCGGCGTCCGCGCCCGCATCAGCGCGACCTCGATGTCGCCCTTGATAATGGTCAGCGGCGTCCGGATGTCGTGCGAGATCGCGCCCACGAACTGCCGCTGTCGGGCCAGCGCGTCCTCCAGCCGGTCCAGGAGCCCGTTAAGCTCAAGCTGGATCATGCCCGCGTCGTCGTCCGTGTCCTCCACATACAGCCGGTCCCGAAACCCCATCCCGGAGACCGACTGCATCAGCTCGCGCGTCCGCCTCAGCGGCCAAAAGGCCGCGCTCCCGACCAGGTACGAGCACACCGCGATAAAGGCCGCCAACCCGGCCAGCGACACCAGGCTGGGCCACGACCCCAGCGGCCGCGACAGCATGAGCGTCAGGCCGAACCAGGCCGCGGCGATAAGCGCGGTGCCCGCCACGGCCAGCCCCGAAAACTTTTCCCGGGATTTACTCATGGTAAAAAGGGCTTGAGGCTTGGGGCTTGAGGCTTGAGGGAAAAGCCCCACGTCCCGCGCCTCAAGCCTCAAGCCCCAAGCCCCAAGCCCAAGCCCAAGCCTTACTCACCCTTCTCCGCCTTCTCCTCATCCTCGTCGGTGTCCTTGTGGCGCGAACGGAAGCCGGCGCGGGCCTTTTCCCGGGCCGCCCGGTCGGGCTTTTCCTCCTCGTCCTCCTCCTCGCCCTCGGGCTTGGCGCGCATCACATAGCCCACGCCCCGGACGGTGTGGATCAGCTTGGGCTCGAAGTCCCGGTCCACCTTGTTGCGCAGGTAATTGATGTAAACGTCAATCACGTTGGAGAAGGTGTCGAAGGTATAGTCCCAGACGTGCTCGGAGAGCATGGTGCGGGTGAGCACCTTGCCCACGTTCATCATGAAGTATTCGAGGAGCGCGTACTCCTTGCTGGTGAGCTTGATCTCCTTGCCCGCCCGGTTCACCGTGTGGGTCACGGTGTCCATGGCCAGGTCCGCCACCTGCAGCTTGACCGGCACCATGGACTCGCCGCGCCGAAGCAGCGCCCGCACCCGGGCCAGAAGCTCCGAGAACGCGAACGGCTTGGTCAGGTAATCGTCGGCCCCCATGTCCAGGCCCGTTACCTTGTCCTCCACCGAGTCCCGCGCCGACAGGATCAGAACCGGCACCTTGATGTTCTGCTCCCGGAGCTCCTTGCAAACCTCGAGACCGTTCTTGCGCGGAAGGATCAGGTCAAGGATGATCAGATCGTAATCGTCTATCTCCGCGAGGTACAGGCCCTCCTCGCCGTCAGCGGCCGAGTCCACCAGGTACCCCGCCTCCTCCAAGCCGCGCTTAATGAACCGCGCAACCTTCTTCTCGTCCTCGATCACCAGTATGCGCATGCCGATCTCCCCAATTCCTTGACCCGCTCCATGAGAATTGTAGACGTTAGAGGCTTCTAATGTCAAGAGAGCAGAGAAGGTTTGAGGTTTGAGGTTTGGGGTTTGAGGTTCGAGACGTCATACCTCAGACCTCAAACCTCACACCTCAAACCTTTCCTCTCCCCCCAAAGTCCGGTACAATTGAATGCCAACGAGATCACTCGGCAGTGCCGAGAAAGGAGTGAAGTAATGGCCAAGATAAAAATGACCTCCAGCGAGGCCCTGGTCGAGACCCTGGCGGCGGAGGGGGTGAAGGAAGTGTTCGGGATCGTGGGCTCGGCCTACATGGACGCGCTTGATCTGTTCCCGGCGGCGGGCATCCGGTTCATCTCGGTGGCTCACGAGCAGGCGGCGTGCCACGCGGCCGACGGGCTGGCGCGGGTGACCGGCCGGCCGCAGTGCTGCATCGGGCAGAACGGGCCGGGCGCGGCCAATTTCGTGTCCGCGCTGACCGCGGCCTTCTGGGCGCATTCGCCGGTGGTGGCGATCACGCCGGAGACCGGCTCCAAGGGCATCGGCCAAGGCGGATTCCAGGAGCTCGACCAGATGGCCATGTTCGAGAAGAGCGTCAAGTACCAGGTGCGGGTGAACCGGCCCGACCGCATGGCCGAGCTGGCGCGGCGCTGCTTTTACATGGCCAAGGCCGAGTGCGGCCCGGCGCAGCTCAACGTCCCGCGCGATTATTTCTACGGCGATTGCGAGGACGAGATTTACCAGACGCCGGAGGTGAAGCGGGGGCCCGGCTCGCGGGAGCAGGTGGAAGCGGCGGCGCGTCTGCTCGCGGACGCGAGGTATCCGGTGATTTTGGCGGGCGGCGGCGTTTCCATCGGCGACGCGCTCGAGGAGACCAAGGCGCTGGCGGAATACCTGACGGCGCCGGTGGCGAACAGCTACCTGCACAACGACACGTTCCCGCAGGGCCACGCGCTGGGCCTGGGTCCCATCGGCTATTGCGGGTCCAAGGCCGCCATGCGCGTGATCGCGAAGGCCGACGTGGTGCTGGCGCTCGGGTGCCGGCTGGGTCCGTTCGGGACGCTGCCGCAGTACGACATCGAGTACTGGCCTCAAAACGCCAGGGTGATCCAGGTGGACGTGGACCACAAAGTGCTCGGGCTGTCGCAGCGGGTCGAGCTCGGCATCCTGGCGGACGCTAAAGAGTTCGCGCGCGAGGTCCTGGCCGCGGTCAAGGCCGTAAAGCCCGGGCTAAAGCCCGTGAGCGAGCGGCTCAAGGAAGTGGAGAAGGAGAAGAAGACCTGGAACGACGAGCTGGAATCGTGGTCTTTGTCCACCGCCAAGCTCATGCACCCGCGGCGACTGCTCCATGAGCTCGCCCTCGCCATCCCCGATAACGCCATCGTGGCCACCGACATCGGCAACAACTCGTCCATGTGCAACTCGTACCTCAAGTTCAACGGCGTGCGCCAACACATCTCCGCGCTCTCGTGGGGCAACTGCGGCTTTGCCTACGGCGCGGCCATCGGCGCCAAGATCGGCCGGCCCGACGCGCCGGTGTTCTGTCTTCAGGGCGACGGGGCCTACGGCATCAGCGGGCTTTCCGAGGTCATGACCGCGACGCGCGAGGACATTCCGGTCATCGCCGTGGTCTTCCAGAACTACGAGTGGGGCGCGGAGAAGAAGAACCAGATTGACTACTACGACAACCGCTTCGTGGGCACCAACCTCCCCGGGAACCCGAGCTACGCCAAGCTGGCCGAGGACATGGGGGCCAAGGGCTACAGGATCGAGTCGTACGAGGACGTGCAGGGAGCCGTGCGCGATGCCGTGGACTGCGGCCGGCCCGCCGTGATCGAGGCCGTGATCGAGGGCGGCGAAAAGGTCCTGGCCGAGCCCTTCCGCAGGGACGCGCTCAAGAAGCCGGTAAGGTACCTGGACAAGTACAAGCACCTGGTCGTGAAGTAGATGATGTTGGCGCGCTATGCATGAATTGTGGTGCAGGCGTCTCGCCTGCGGCCGCACAAGCATGGAGGTTGGGGAGTGGACTGGCAACAGTTGATGGCCGCGGCGGATCAGTGGTTGTGGAAGACGCCGTACCTGGACATGCCGAACTATGCGTGGGTCGCTTCCGGATTCGCGTTGCTGACCCTGGCCCTTTATTTGGTCATGGTCCTGACCGCGCCGAAGAAGGAGCGGGAGGAAGAGGAGGCCGCAGGGACGCCGGGGCCGGAGATTGCCGCTCCGCCCGAGCCGGAAATCGCTCCCGCGCCGAAGCCGGAAGTGTCGCGGCCAGCCGCTCCCGGGGCTGAGGTAAAACCGGCGCCCGCGCCCGAAGCAGCGGCGCCTGAAAAAGCCGCGCCGGCGCCGGTCAGGGAAAAGCCTGCTCCCGCGCCGCGTCCGGCTCCCGCCCCGCCTCCTCCCAAGCCTGCGGCCCCCCCTCCTCCTCCTCCTCCGCCCGCGAAAAAGGTCGAGGAAGCTGTACCTGAAGAAGTGGAGCTGGAGCCTCCGGAGGGGTGGCTTACTCGGCTGAAGAAGGGGCTCAGCAAGACGCAGTCGCGTCTGGCTCAGGGCCTGGAGCGGCTGCTCGTCGGGGCGATCAACGCGGAGACGATGGAGGAGTTGGAGGAGCTTCTGATCACCTCGGACCTGGGCGTCAAGACCAGCATGGCGCTGCTTACGCGGCTCTCGGCCGCGGTGAAGAGCGGCGAGGTGAAAGAGGGGGCGGAGCTTCGGGCGTGGCTCAAGTCCCAGATCACGGGCATTCTTACGCAGGTTGAGAGGCCGCTGGCGGTGCCGGCGGGCCAGGCGGGTCCGTACGTGATCATGGTCACGGGCGTTAACGGCACGGGCAAGACCACGACCATCGGCAAGCTGGCCCTGCGCTTTCGGCGGGAGGGCAAGAGCGTGCTGATCGGGGCGGCGGACACGTTCCGGGCGGCGGCGATCCAGCAGCTCGAGGTGTGGGCCGGGCGGGCGGGGTGCCAGGTGGTGGCGCACCAGGAGGGCGCGGACCCGTCGGCGGTGGCGTTTGACGCGATCAAGGCGGCGGTGGCCAGGAAGGTTGACGTTCTGATCATTGACACGGCGGGCCGGCTGCACACCAAGGTGAACCTGATGGAGGAGCTGAAGAAGGTAAAGCGGATCACCGGCCGCGAGCTGCCGGGCGCTCCCCACGAGACTCTCTTGGTGCTCGACGCCACCACCGGACAGAACGCGGTGCAGCAGGCCAAGATGTTCAACGAGGCGTTACAGGTCACCGGGCTGGTGCTGACCAAGCTCGACGGCACGGCCAAGGGCGGGATCATCGTGGCCATCTCCGACGAGTTCAAGATCCCGATCCGCTTCATCGGCGTCGGCGAAAAAATCTACGACCTCCAACCGTTCGACGCCGGGCGCTTCGCGGAAGCGCTCTTTTCATAGAGCCGGTTTCATAACCCTTTCAAGAAGAAGAAACAAGGATGTTAAGGATAATCAGGATAAGAAAAGCCCCCGGATTTATCCTTAAAATCCTTAAAATCCTTGTTTCTGATCTTCTGGTCGGGGATGATGGTGCTGGTTATGAAACCAATTCACTCTTGTCCAAAATAGGCCGTAAGAAAACCGCCAAGAGCGCCAAGGATCGCCAAGTAAATCATGATGTTTCTTTGCGGCCCGGCAAAGAACAGCTCCGCAACGTTGGCCCCAACCGGCTTGGCGGACCGGCCGACGGGAGCGCCAAGCAAGAAATATTCGCACCCAAGCCCTCTTAAAATCGTGTTTAAAAATAATCCTTGGCGTTCTTGGCGCCTTGGCGGTTTTCCGGTCCGTTTATTTTGGACAGCACTGAAACCAGTTGTAAGTAAGTATATCGTATGTCGCAGGCGGCATCGCGCTTTCAGCGACATACGACATACCTCTTCCCGTGTCTATTGACTGTGACCAGCCGGGAGGTTACGCTTAAACACATGCGGATCGGGGATGAGACATTATACCGGGCGATCATCGCCGCGGCCCTGGCCGTCCTTATGCTGGGCGCGGGCTCGTGCGTTCCGGGCACGGACCAGTCCGAGGACAAGCCCATTGATTTTCTGGAAACCTCCGGCGGCGGGATTTACTTGGTGGACGGCTACGGCACGCGCAGTCCATTGCCTTACACCTACACCGGGGACACGCTTGGACACCCTTATTACATTGACGGCCTGCTCATGCTGAACAATCTCGGACTGTTCGAGCTCTCCCGCGACGGACGGATCATCGCCATTGACTTCACTTCCCGGATGGGGAAGACGCTTCACCAGCTCCAGGTCCCGGGGGGCAGGGGCATAATAAAAGCGCGGCTCGGCTGGGCGGGCAACAGGCTCTACGTCCTGACCGATACTGACCAGCGTGGTGTCATGCTCGAGGAGTTCGACGTGTTCGGCGGCGACACCGTGATAGCCGGGCCGTTCGACGACCTGGGCGCGGGCCTGGAAGATCCGGTCAGCTTCGACCTGGCCAACGGCGGCAGCCAGATTTACCTGCTTTACGCAAGCGGCCGGCTCATGGCGCACAGCCTTTATACTTACCAGGAGCCGGAGGGGCTGGTGGCGGATTTCGGGCCGGGCGCAAAGGACGTGCAGGCGCTGCCGGACGGACGGATTTACGTGGGCGGCGACAAGGGCGTTTTCCGGATGGCGCCGGGCCAGGCGCCGGAGCTGCTCACCAACCCGGGCCCGGTGAAGCTCGTGCGGGTGAAGCGCCCGGACGCGGAGGACGTATTCGCGGCCACCACCGACGAAAGCGTTTACCGCTATCTTCCTCGCCTGGACCTGAACTACCTCTATCTGACCAACCCGGACCAGGTGACCGGCCTGACCTCGGTGGACGATCCGTGGGTCCAGAACACCAAGCCGCTGATCGAGGACCCGTGGAGCGTGCCGCCCTACTATACGTTCTTTACGAACCCGTATTTCCTCTACTTCCAGGACCCGGAAGGCAACCTCGCGGACGTGACCGCCGTGATCTATTCCGACACCGTGCAGGGGGCTTTTTTCGTGGGCACCCTTAGCGACGACACGGTCATCACCTTCCCCGGCGTGCCCGCCGGCAACGGGCTGAACGCCAAGTTCTTCGGCGGCTACACGCCCGGCCAGATGACCATCCATATCGAGGCGGCCTCCGCCGACGGCCAGCTCTCGGTCCGCGACCTCCGATTAACCGTCGAGAGTTTCGTCCCCTAGCCGCCGCCCCTGCCTTGAGACTCCCGCAAGATACCCATTCAAAGTTTAACGTGCAATAACGATACAATCAGGCCCCCGGGACCCGCTCCGGACGCTGATAAATTTGTTCTTGACAAGCTACAGGCCCGATGGTATGGTGCTTGCAAGATTCCGGAATTATTACAAGCGGAATAGATTTCGGCCGGCGGATCAATTGCCGGGCGTCGCCCGGCGCGGCGATAATATAAGTTTTACAATATTATTAATAATTATAAAAGCACCTCGGTTAATCCTTTGGTCATGAAGAGGAAGAGAGCCATGATGCCAGGAGAATCGTTGCCTGTCCCGCATATGCATTCGTTGTCTTTCGCCACTTGCCGTCAAGCCCGTTCCCGCGTCTCGCCATTCCCATCTTCGGCGCGGGCTGGAGGCTCAACTTCGATGATGGCCTGGCGCGCATGTTAGGGGCGTGGACTTTGGCGGCGCGGCATCCGTGGATCGCGGCCTGGTTGTGGAGCGGTCGTCCGCGACCCGAATGACGCCCGGGAAAGCCTGGATCAAGAGCAAACTCCAGGAACCAAGACAATTAATTGCCAAGCACAAGGAGGACCGTTCCATGAAGAAGGCGCGACGGCCAGGTATCGGGGCCCTGCTTTTCACCTTAGCCTTTGTGGTGATGTCCATCATCGGGATCCCCTTGACGGGCTGGGGCCAGGCCTGCTCCGGCTTCACGGACGACTTCGAGACGGGCATGGACGGCTGGTCCACCGCGGTCTACCCCGGGGGCGAGGCCGCGGGGGACTGGTGGCACGTTACCGGCCTGAACTCCCACAGTCCCGCCAACAGCCTCTGGTTCGGCAGCGAAGG
>DATKZS010000159.1:0-7393 GCA_035527835.1 bacterium | reverse complement strand
GAGGCCGGCTTGAGAATTTAATAAAAACATCGCCCTTGGCGCTCTTGGCGTCTTGGCGGTTCTCCGGTCCGTTTATTTTGGACAGCACTGAACAAGGATATTAAGGATAAACAGGATGGGAAAAGTCTCGGATTTATCCTTTACATCCTTAACATCCTTGTTCCGAATCTTCTGGTCTGGGGTGCTTGTGGGGTTTATGAAACCAGTTCTAGTGGAACAAGGTCTGATACGTGTTTATCCGACGAATCAGAACCCGGCCGCAAAAAGCTTCCTCGCCGCTTTGATCCCGCATTTCTGATACCGATTGTAGGCGGCGGCGGCGCGGGAACGGATCTGTTCTCCGTTTTCATGGGAGATCCATCCGGCCACGGCCGCTTCGAGCACGTAGGCTTCCGGGGCCAGCAGCCCGGTGGTCCAGAGCAGCGGATCGGCGCCGGCCCGTTTGATGGCGCCGGAGAAAAAGGGCTTGCTGGCGCAGGCCAGGATCATGACCTTGCGGCGCACCTCATCCTGGTGGGCCGGCCGGCGCTCGAGCGAAAAATCCATGAGCCCGTCATGGCCCACGTACGCCAGCAGCTCCGCGTCTCCGCCGATGGGCAGCGCGACTTGCTTCCCGCCCAGGCTCACGGCCGCCCGCCCGCGTCCGCCCCCGGAAGCGGCCTCCAGAAAATCCTCCACCGCCTCCCGGATCGCGCTGCCCCGGTAAGCGTCCGCCACCAGGTAGACCTCGCCGCTCCCGTGCTTGAAGATGATCCGCTCGATCACGGATGCCTTGGGGCCGGGCAGACTCGCCACCAGCTTCCAATCCGCGCTCTTCTTAAAATGCGTCTTCACACCGTAGAGCGCGCCCCAGTACAGGTTGTTCGCCGCATCGTCGCCGTTGCCGAGCCTCTCCGACACCGGCACGATCCCCTGGTGCTCGTTGTCGCACAGCGCCACGAACACGTGCGCCACCCGCGCCGCGCCCTTCTCCGCGGCCCCCGAGCCCAGGACCGGCAATAACATGGCCGCCGCTAAAAAAATTCTTCGCATCGCCTGGGGTCCTACCCCGGCTTGCGCGCGCAAATCTTCGCGCTCCAGACTTTTCCCTGGAACTCCCTGGCCGCCTCCAGGATGATGGGGTTGTCGGCGGGCATGCCGCAGCAGCCGCCGGCCCCGTCCGCGAGTTCCGACTGGATCAGAGAGCCGATCTGGGCCGCGTCGTAAACGAGCCGCTCCTTGACCATGACGTCAGTGAGGCCCTCCGCCTTGAGACCGTCCAGGTACTCTTGCTCGCTCACCGCGCCCGCGATGCACGAGTTGTACAGTGCCTTGTCGTCCCGAACCCACGCCGGAAGGTCCTTGACCACGATGTCCGAGACCTGCATCCGCCCGCCGGGCTTCAACACCCGCGCGATCTCCGCGAACACCCGCGGCTTGTCCGGAGACAGGTTGATCACGCAGTTCGAGATTACCCAGTCCACCGAACCGCTCTCCACCGGCAGGTCCTCGATAATGCCCTTCCGCACCTCGACGTTCGTGAGCCCCGACGCCGCGATGTTCTCCCGGGCCCGCCCCAGCATCTCGTCGGTCATGTCAATGCCGATGGCGCGGCCCCGCGGGCCAACCTTCTTGCCCGCGAGCAAAATGTCAATGCCCGCGCCCGAGCCCAGGTCCAATACCACCTCGCCCTCCTTGACCTCGGAGTAGGCCAGCGGATTGCCGCACCCGAACGAGTTCACCACCGCCTCCGCCGGCAGCGCCTCCAGCTCCTCCCGGCTGTACCCCGCAAGCTTCGCCGCAACGCCCTTCTGCACCGGCGCTCCCGAGCAGCACCCGCCGCCCCGCACCGCCTGCGTGTACGCCCGCGAAACCTGCTCCCGCACCTCATCCTTGCCGTCTCGCTCCTTCATCTTGCACCTCCCGGCCTTGCCGCCGCGCATTTGCTTAACCCATTCTCCTATAAAATAGCCATTCTTTCCCTTGCCGCAATATTTAAGGCCGGTTCATCGGCCTTGGGCCAGGGGCAGGCCCGTGCTTTAGCGCCGATGGAAGGGCGCCCGACTCTGGTCTTGGACCCCATGGCCAGCCCCCCGTCGTTCTGAACTATCAAGTCTATTCACTCTTGTCCAAAATAGGCCGTAAGAAAACCGCCAAGACGCCAAGAACGCCAAGGATCGCCAAGTAAATCATGATGTTTCTTTGCGGCCCAAAAAAGAACAGCTCCGGAGCGTTGGCCCCAACCGGCTTGGCGGACCGGCCGACGGGAGCGCCAAGCAAGAAACATTCGCACCCAAGCCCTCTTAAAATCGTGTTTAAAAATAATCCTTGGCGCTCTTGGCGTCTTGGCGGTTTTCTTGACGTCTATTTTGGACAAGAGTGGCTTCAGGCATAAAAAAAGCGGCCGCGCATTGTCAAGACAATCCGGGTGCGCTACAATCAGGCCCATCTTCGCGCGGGAGGAAAAGAATGCAGACATCGGCCCGAAGGTTACTGGCGCCGTTATTGGTCCTGGCCTCGGTCCTGGCGTCGTGCGCCGGCAAGACGCCGCCGATTCAGACGCCCCACGGGATCGCCTCGCTGGAAAAGGCGACGCTCGGCGGGGTGGAGCAATGGATCCTGATTCGAGGGGATGACGTTCACAATCCGGTGCTCCTGTTCGTGCACGGCGGTCCGGGCTCGCCCGAGATGCCGGTGGCCCACGAGTTCGGGCCCGAGCTCGAGCAGCGCTTCGTGGTCGTGCACTGGGACCAGCGCGGCGCGGGCAAGTCGTTTCACGCCGGCATTCGGGCCGACTCCATGAACGTGGCCCAGTTCATCTCCGATGCCCACGAGCTGACCGAGTTGCTGCGCTCCCGCTTCCACGCGGACAAGATTTATCTCGTCGGCCACTCGTGGGGCAGCCTGCTCGGCATCCTCACCGCGCACCAGTACCCGGAATCCTATTACGCCTACGTCGGCATCGGCCAGGTCGTGGACATGGAAAGGAACGAGGCCGTCTCCTACCAGTTCGTGCTCGACGAAGCGCAAAACAGGCGCAAGCCGCTCGCGATCGCCAACCTCAAGCGCATCGGCCCTCCGCCCTACAGCGGCATGGGCGAGCTCATAGTCCAGCGCCGCTACCTCGGAAAGTTCGGCGGCGCGGTGTACAAGAAACCCGAGGGCGGCGGCCAGATCCGGAAGGCCCTCCATTCGCCCGAATACGCGCCGCTGGATTATTTGCGGTACGCGGCCGGGACCTATTATTCCAACCGCCGCATGTGGGACGAGGTCATGACCTATGATCTCATTCGCCAGGTCCCGTCCCTGGACTTGCCGGTGTACTTCTTCGAGGGGCGCCACGATTACAACACGCCGTGGGAGCTGGTCTCGGAATATTACGACAAGCTCGACGCGCCCCAGGGCAAGACGCTGATCTGGTTCGAGGACTCCGCGCATTCGCCCAACCTTGAAGAGCCGGACCGGTTCGCGCGGATGATGGTGGACCGGGTCTTGACAGAAACTTATGCGGAGCGGTAAAATAGTATAATCGTTACGACAAACGCCGCTCCAGCGTAGAGCGGGATGTGAACACTTCATGCACCCAAACCCGGGAGGTTGTGAGATGCAGGACACCGCGAGACCCATCGTGGCCGTCAGCAAGTGCCTCGAATTCGAGGCCTGCCGCTGGAACGGCGGCAAGGCCCGGGCCGACCTGGTCCGGCGCCTCATGCCCCACGTCAGCTTCAAGCCCGTCTGCGTCGAGGCCGAGATCGGGCTCGGCGTCCCCAGAAAGCCCACGCGGCTCGTCATGGTCCGCGGCCTGCCCCGCCTGCTCCAGCCCGCCACCGGCAAGGACGTCACCGACAGCGCGGTCCGCTTCACCCGCAATTTTCTTGACTCTCTGCCCGAGGTGGACGGCTTTATTTTCAAAAGCGGTTCCCCCACCTGCGGCCTCAAGAACATCAAGGTGCACGCCGATCCGGAAAAAGACCTCATCGTGCGGAAGGCCCACGGCCTGTTCGCGGCCGAGGTCATGGACCGCTTCCCCCACCTGCCCGTGGAAGACGACGCGCATCTGATCAATTCCCGGCAGCGCGAGCACTTCCTCACCCGCCTCTTCACCATCGCCCGCTTCCGCGCCCTGCGCAAGGCCCCGTCGCTCGGCGGACTCGTCAAATTCCATACCCACAACGAGCTCCTGCTCACGGCCTATCATCACCAGGAAATGCAATCACTGGAAAGGGCCATCGCCAGGCGCGATCAGTTGCCCGCCATGGAAATCATGCTCAACTACGAGGAAGGGCTCTACCGCGCCCTCGCCAAGCCGCCCCCCACGTCCTCCCTCGTCAACGCCTTCATGTACGCCTTCGGATGTTTCAAGGAAGAGCTCGCACCGGCCGAGAAGCAATCATTCCTCGACCTGCTCGAAAAGTACCGGCGGGGCCAGGCCCCGATCTGGGCTCTCCGTATCATGCTCCGCGAATGGGCCGACCGCCACGGCGTGTATTACTTAAAGCGCCAGACCATTCTCCATCCCTATCCGCGCGACCTGGCCGCCGAAGCATAAGCTTATTGATCCTGGATAAGGCGGTCGAACTTGTCGTCATTCTTAGATCTCTCACATGCCGTGCATGCGATTGACGCAGTTTACGGTCGCCGCGATCCACCCGATCACGTCAATGATGCCCAGGACAATTCCGGCAATGGCCATGCCCTTGCCCGTGTATTGCTGATTCTCGCGGATCTCGCCCAGCGCTTCCACCCCCCTCACCAGTGCGTATAATCCGAGAAGAAACCCGAAAAGGGGGACGAAAAGGCCGACAACTCCAGCGATCAGCGCATTAGTTGCCTCCGGGCACGCCCCCTTGCCCGCGTAAGGCGACAGCGGCGCTGCCGGCTGCGGCGTGGGTCCCTCGTATAACGTCCCCGGCCCCGGCGTGCCGTACATGTCGGCGCCGTACATGGTCCCGCCCGGAACCAGGCCGGTCGCGGCCACGCCCTCCTCGATGGCCGGAGGGCCGCCGTAGCCGGCGTCCGCCGTTCCCGCCCCGCCCGCCGTGGCAGCCACCCGCGCCTTGCGCGCCCTCATCTGCTCGTACTTGCTGATATAGATGCGGCAGCTCGGGCACTGGTCTTCATTGACCGGGACCTCGAACCCGCACTTGGGACAGCGCTTGACGTCGCCGTAAGGTTCCTGTGCCTGGGTGTCGGTCTCATCAATCGAGGGCGGGCCTGAGACGGGGGCCGGCACCGCCAGCGGAACAGACGCGGCCAGGGGAGGCGCGGCCGCCGCCGCTGTCTCCTCCACTTTCACCTCCGCCACCCCGCCGATGCTCGCCAGGAACAGCCGGGCCTTTTCCGCGCCGTCCTCGTTCGGGAAATGATACAGCACCCCGGCCGTGCGCCGGATCCGGTCCTGCGCCTGCTCCGGAGTCATTTTATAGGCGGCGCCGAACTTCGTGAGAAACGCCTGCTTGCCCGCGGCCGTCTGCTCCGCCAGCCCCTTCAATACCACCTTGTACTTGGACATGTACCGGTCTCCCTGTACTACTAACATGCAAGATGCATAAATTTCTTTGCACTTTTTTAAAACCACGGATGAACACGGATCAACACAGATTAATAGATGATGTTAAAAAAATCAGTGTTCATCCGTGTTCATCTGTGGTTATCTTCTTCATTCCATTTATTGGTTGCGGCCAGGTGCCGCGCTAGGCAATCCCCGCCGAGATGAACGTGACCTGCCCCCGCCGGGCATATGGGAGATTTAAGTATACATCCCGGGGCCGTGTCAAGAAAAAAACTGCCGCTGCCGATTCTTCGCGCTCCTGGTCTTCTTCCGCCACGCCAGCCCGGAAAAAAGATCCAGGGGCGGCCGTATCAGAAAATAGCCGCCGTCCGTGCCTCGGCGCAAGCAGCGGCTTTTGTAATTTTCCAGGCACACCGCTAAAATATTCCGGCATCGGTCCACATCGGAGTTTAAACAATGCGCATAAAAAAATCAGCGCTATTTTTCCTGGCCCTCTGGGTCTTTGCTCCCGGCCTCCGGGCCGAGGTCCTGGCCGTGCATCGCACAACGAGCGGGACCGGATGGCTGGAGCGGACCGACCAGGACGACCGGGTGCTCCACCTTGAGGGCAGCTATTATGACATGGGCGTGGAACAGGCCCGGCTGCTCGGGCCGGACGCGGAGATGGCGGTGCGTTCGGGAAAAAACGCCATGCTCATGGCGTATCCGTTCCTGCCGCCGTCCTTGGACATAAGGCTGATCTATAAATACGTGTACCTCAAGTCCGCGCCCTTCGTGCCCGCGACTTTCAAGGACGAGCTGCGCGGTCTCTCCGACGCGAGCGGGGTCCCGTTCGCGACCATCGCGGCCCTGCACGCGGCCACGTTCCTCACCAGTTGCTCGGGCGCGGCGGCGTGGGGCCCGGCCACCGCCGACGGCAAGTTGTATTTCATCCGCAGCAACGACATCGCCATCACCATAGACCCTGAAACGGGCGAGGCCTATCACGACCGGGCCATGATCGTGGTCGTCAAGCCGCAAGGCGAGATCCCCTACATGTTTTTCAGTTGGCCGGGCTTCATCGGCGCCTCCGACGGCATGAACGCGGAGGGCATCTGCGTGGGCAACATGTCCGACCCCAGCCGGTTCGAGACACCGGCGGGCCTGCCCATGCTGTTCCGGCTCAAGCAGACGCTCGGCCACGCCCACAACCTTGACGAGGCCATCGAGTGGATGACGAAACAGCCGTACGAGGGCGGGTACAATTTCCTGGTGGCCGACGGCAAGGTCCCGGCCGCGATGGTGATCGAGATGGACGCCAGGAAGAGCTACGTGGGCGGCTGGGACGGCCCGGCCGAGTCCAACCACTATACCTATAAGGGCTGCGAGTATGCGTACGCGCCGAAAGAGGACCTGCTGACCCGGACCAATCACCCGCTCAGCGCCGAGCTGATCGCAAACCACAAAGGCAGGATTGATGACGGCAAGGCCCATGGCAAGTCCAGCGCGCAAAGGTATCAGGACCTGCGCGGCCGGCTGGCGGCCGACTATGGCCGGCTCGACCTGGAACGCATGTATAACATATTGCGCGACCACTACGATTCCATCGAGTGGGAAAAGGGCCCGACCCTGGGCGCCACCTCCCACCAGCTCGCGTTCGATCCCGGGACCGGCGATTTCCTGATCGCCGTGAGCCACGGCAATCCGCTCAAGCATGGCCGCCGCGCCGTGAGCGCCTTCAGCCGGCCGTACCATCATTACAATTTTTTTGAGCTCCTGGCCCGCGAGCCGGGGCCGGCCGCGGAGGAATGAGGCATGGGGCTTGAGGCTTGGGGCTTGAGGCTTGGGGCTTGAGGCTTGGGGCTTGGGGCTTGAGGCGTGGGGCTTGATGCTTGGGGCTTGGGGCTTGAGGCGTGGGGCTTG
>DATKZS010000158.1:0-36925 GCA_035527835.1 bacterium | reverse complement strand
AACCGGCTTGGCGGACCGGCCGACGGGAGCGCCAAGCAAGAAACATTCGCACCCAAGCCCTCTTAAAATCGTGTTTAAAAATAATCCTTGGCGCTCTTGGCGTCTTGGCGGTTCTCCGGTCCGTTTATTTTGGACAGCACTATTATTTACTATAGAATAATGGAAATGTCTAATGTCGAGACCTGATACTTTCCCTTCCCTTTCTCTTTCCCTTTCTCGACTTGAAACCGACCCAACTTAACTGTTTCCCATCCCCGATTTTTCCGCCAAACGGCCCTCTTTTGCCCCGGCTCCACCATAATTACGCCACATTTGATTGCTAGAGTAGCGGGCAAGGACGATGAGAAATTTTGAAAGGAGAATTAAAATGAGCAAGGCGATCATCATAACGGCGGTTTTGGCGATGGGCCTGTTATGGGCCCGTTACGGGATCAGCGGAGAGATACACGACGTGAGCGCGCGGGGCGACGTGGCGCGGGTGGAGGCCCTGTTGGACCAGGACCCGGCGCTGGCCAACTCTCCCGGGGCCGCCGGCCGCACCCCCTTGCTTTACGCGCTCGAGGCCGGCCGCTCGGACGTTGCGCTCCTGCTCCTCTCCCGCGGCGCCGACGCCAGGACCCGGGACGGCAAGGGCGTGACGGCGCTGCACCTGGCCGCGCGCAAGGGCCGGGACGACGTGGTCAAGGCCCTGCTGGCCAAGGCCGCCCCCCTCGAGGCCAAGGACCGGGACGGGTACACCCCCCTGTGGTACGCCATCATGGGCGAGGCCGGCAAGTCAAGGGACGCGACCGCCCGCCTCCTCATCAGCTCCGGCGCCGACCAATGGGTCGCCGTCCCCGGCGGCGCCACCCCCCTCCACGCCGCCGCGCTCACCGCGAGCCATGAGCTCATGGAGATACTGGTGGAGAATGCGGCGGACCTGTACGCCGAGGGCGACGTGATGGTGGGCGAGGAATTGCTCGCCGGCGTGACCCCCCTCGGCCTCGCCGCCTATCGCGGCAGCGCGCTCGGGATCGAGATCATGCTCTCCGGCGAGGGCGAGTGCGACCTGAACGCCTCCGACTCGCGCGGCCGCGCGCCGCTATTGCTCGCCGCCCAGGGACTCACCGGCAAGGCCGTCATCGAGAAGCTGATCAAGGAAGGAGCGAAGCCGGCCGCGCGCGACAAGCAGGGCCGCACCGCGCTGCACTACGCGGCCATCGCCTGGAAGACCGGCGCCCGCGGCCAGGCCGACAAGGAAGCCACCGTGCGCACTCTCGTCGCCGCCGGCGCGCCCCTCAACCAGGCCGACGACAACGGCATGACCGCACTCCAGCTCGCCGCATCCGCCGGCAACGACTCCCTGGTCAAGCTCCTCACCGAGCTCGGAGCGGTCTGAACCTGACGTGGGAGCGCCCTTCCGGGCGCGATCCTCGGGCAGTTCCGGAAAACGGATCGCGTCCGGAAGGGCGCTCCCGCGCCGGAATTTATATTCTAAAATAACTCCGAACTCTATTGATTCTCCGCGTCCTTTGCGTCTCCGCGGTCAAAAAATCTCTCCATCCCCCGCCCAGAAAAAAAAAGGAGAACCGGCGGATGATGCTCCGACCGGTTCCCCCAGATGAAACGGCCGTATTTTACTCTAAGTCCTCGCCAGCCGCCACGCTCTGGTTGCCGCCCCCGCCGTTGCCCCCGTTGCCGCCGTCCTTGACCACCGCCTCGTACTCCTTTATCACCCTGTCCTCGATCATCTTGCGCGTGTCCGAGTCAAGCGGGTGCGCAATGTCCCGGAACATTCCGTTCTTGCTCTTCTTGTTGGGCATCGCCACGAACAGGCCGTTGTTGCCGCGGATGATTTTGAGACCGCGCACCATGAAACAGTTGTCAATCGTGATGTTCACATAAGCCCGAAGCTTGGCCTCATCCACGGGTGCGACCGTGATACCGGTGATTTGCATGAATACCTCCTTGTCGTGCTATGGCCGTTTCCTTACCGCTGTTACTGCTTCTTATCTCCGGCCGGAACAACGCCGTTCCGGCGCAAAACCCTCTCCGCCTCCTGACGCATCTCCCTGCGCTTGCCCATGACCTCGCGCTGGATCCTGTCCTGGCAGGCCGGGCACATGTAACCCAACATCTCCTCTTTCTTCCCGCAAAGGATGCAGACCCTCTCCCGCTCGGTCATATCCTAAATTTCCTCCTGGACCGCGGCCATTTCCCCGAACCATCACTGCAAAAACCTTTGTAAATGGGCGGCCGCCTGGCTACGGCGCAGCGCAAGCTCCAAGTTTCAATGCTTAAAATAGCACGAATCATACCAAATGACGCCGGCCGGCAAAGGAGCGTAATCTGATGCTTAACATATTGTATTCATTAATAAAGCATGAATTAACCGTATCCAGAATTGGTTTAAGTCCCGTCCATCCCAGGCCTTTTTATTCCATTCCGGCACATCCTGTTTTATTTTGGCGGATTCGGCAAACCCCCGAAAGCCTCCCTCCCAACCCAATCAATTAGCCTCCCGGCCATCACTTGTAACAAGTATGGGACTGCTCGCCGGCCAGACCCCCAGCCAAATCCACCTGACCCCAATCCAGCCAATCCACGCCGGTCAATGGCGCTTCGCGCCATGCCTGGCGCACCAATAAAAAGAGCGGGAGGCCGTGGGGCCTCCCGCCGTTTATATCAAGAACAATTCAAGATCAGGGGAACATCTGGATGCCGTCTATCACGACCAGGCCATCATCCCCGTCAATCAGGCCATTTCCGCCCGCTACATTCCAATGGCCGGCGTCTTGAGTGGCCAGGATATTGGACTTTAAACCCAGCATCCCTCCATTGCCGCCGGTCCCACTGGTCAGGTCGGCGTTCCCTCCGCTTAAGTTATAGCTCATGTTGCTGATTACCTGCATCACCGCGTTGATTTGGGCCATGGGTCCGGAGCCTCCGGTGCCGCCGCCGATGGCCCTCCCTCCGGCCGCGACCAAGGTTCCGTCGAGCGTCACGTTAATTCCGTTGATACTGGTGCCAACAACGCTGCCGCCATCGCCATCGCTGCCGCCGCCGGCGCCGCCTCCGGAGAGGTCAATGCCGCCTTTGAAGGACAGATCGCCCGATGTCGCCTGTATAGTCAGTCCGCCGCCGGAGCCGCCATTTCCATCGGCGGCCCTGCCTCCAACCAGGGTGATGGCGCCCTGATATGAGAGGTTGGCCGATGATATCAGCGCAAGGCCTCCCGGGCCCGTCATGGCGTAGCCGCCATTTCCGTCCAGTCCGACGCCGCCCCTCGCGCTGATCAGGAAGTTCTGGATGGCGACGTCACCGGCCGAAGTAATCGTGGAGCTTGGCGCCGCATTGCCTCCGTTTATGCCGCCGTTGCCCGCGTCCAGGATCAGGCCGCTGTAGCCGATCAGCTCAACGCCGTAACCGCTGAGTTGCACCGATCCACCTGGTCCACCCTGGTCGCCGACTCCGCCGTTCAGGTTAATGGCGCCTTTGCTGACCAACTTCACATCAATGATAATGACCGCGTCCTCCAGGGAGAGAGCTCCTCCTTCGCCGCCGATGTTATCAGTCCCGGCGGCATTGCCGCCTGCGAGGGATATGGGCGCGTCGTTGTAAAGGCTAAAACCGGAGACGAGACGGGCTTCTCCGGCCGAGCCGCCGTTTCCGTCAACGGAGGCGTTGCCGCCGTTGGCAACGATGGCGCCGGAATTCCTGATGTCTCCATTGGTCTGGAAATCAACCAGGCCTCCCGAGCCTGCCTCCACCGGGCCTCCCACCCCGGCTTCAACCGCGTTGCCGCCATTGGCGGACATATTGCCGCTGTTGAAGATGGAGCCAGTAGGGGCCTGCAGCTGGATGCCAATTCCAGGGTCGCTGTCGGCGCCGTCTCCGCCGTCGCCGTTCGATCCCCTGCCGCCGTTGGCCATGAGGGTCCCGGTATTGAAAACATGCGCCGCGGACACGAGCCGGATAAAGCTGGCGTTCCCGCCGTTGGCGCCGTTCCCGCCGTTCGCCAGGATCGTGCCCCGGTTCACCACCGCCCCGGTATAGGTCTGGAGCCGGGCGCCCCACCAGTGATTCGCGTTCCAGCCGGCGTCGCCGCCGTCGCCGTCGCCCATGCCGTTGCCGCCGGAAGCGTCTATGATCCCGGTGACCAGCACGTAGTCATCGCCGGCCAGGTTAACCAGGCCCCCGTACCCGCCGCGCTGATCGGCCACGGTGGCGTCAGCGCCGGAGGCGTCCATTTTTCCGTAGAGGAAAGACCTGTAGGCCCGGATGGAGAGCGCGCCCATGTCCATGTCCGTGGCCGGCGCTCCGGCCCGATCTTCTATGGTTTCATCGTCAAGATCGCCCGTGTCCAGGGTCTGGGGCTTGACCGTCCCGAAAATGACCACGTCATACTCGAACACGAGCTGGGCCGTGTCCTGGCCGCTGTTGCCTCCTCCAAAGTTCGAATTGAGACCAACAGTAAGGACAACGCCCCGATTGACCTTGAGACCGGTCACCTCGGTGTAATCGTCAACCCCGTTGCGGCGGTACAGCGCCGTATCCCCCAGGAACAGCAGGTATTCGCCGTCATCGGCGTTGGCGTCGGAGTCGGTCGTGTCAATGTAAACATTCACGGTGTAGCTGCCGGTCACGGTCCAGGCCTCATCTCCCAGGTCATAGGCGGGAACGAGGGGCAGATTGAATGAAGTGTCCACGGACCCTTCAGGGCTGATGACCAGGCCGTTCGGGCCGGCCGTAATTAGCGCCGCTCCCCCGCTGCCTCCATCCAGCTCGTCGCCCTGCCCACCCTTCGCCTGGATCAGCGCCCCGAGATGCTGTGCCGCCGACTCGAGATCGTCCCGGCCACCCAAAGTGCCTTGACATCCCCCGCTCAGCGCCGCCAGCATGATGATGACGGTCACGTACCTCAAACTTTGCATTATTCCTTTTTTCATTCGATCTCCTCCCTTCTGTTTTGTGAGTTTTTTTCCAAAAACAAATCCCTCCAAGCCCCTCACTTTGCAATGCCAAAATTTGATATGAAATGGCCCCAGGCAAACAATCCCCGGCCGTTCCCCTGGGGCCGGGTTGTCAAGAGTTCAAATTTTAGACTACGCCAAGATGGGTCTAGCATCGCCCTTCCCTGATGCCTGAAATCGGACTCGAGAGTGAGCCCGATCCCTTAGCCTGTCGAGGAGCGGTTTCTATTCCCTATGTTAGTGGTCCCTGTATGCAATCAAAACGTACTAGAAGCTTGAACAAGTCCCTGCTGACTTCCTGATGAATGTAATGGTTCCAAACCGTTTGTCAAGTCCAAGCCCTCCTCACGAACGATTTTTTTTACTGGCGCCTGTAACGAAAGGCCGCTTTGGAGTTGGCGGAGAGTCCGCGGTATGGTTCGCGGGTGAAGGCGCTGACCAGGCTCAAGGGAGTTGGGGTTTTGAGCGCGATGGTTTATTTGACGAAGCTTGGGGAGCTTGGCCGTTTCGGCAATCGCAAGGCGGTTGGGAGTTACCTTGGTCTTACGCCCCGGAGCTACGAATCCGGGGAGGACGATGATCACAAGGGCCACATCAGCCGTCTGGGTCCTTGCCGGGTGCGCAAGATTCTGAACCAGTGCGCGTGGGCGGTGGTGAAGTATGATGATTATTGGCGGGAATGGTTTAAGCGGCGGACGGAGATCGCGGGTTTGAGCGCGAAGAAGAAGAAGGAGTTGCGCAAGAAGCTGATCACGGCGGTGATGCGTCGGCTTGGTATCTGGATGTGGCGGTCGGGTCTTGCCGCGGAGTCCGGCGTGGAAGCGGCGGCGGCTTGATTTTATAATTGATAGTTATTTGAATATTGTTTAGTGATTAAGCCCGGAGGCTCCGCTCCGATAAGAGGTTGACGCGGCCGTTACGCACTTGGTTTTCAATCTGGGAACCGTTTGGGAGTGCGCGCGGCTTGCCGCCGCCTGAGGCGGGTCACCCGCTTTGGATCGGCAAGCTTGCTTGCCGGCCCGGGACAAGTTCTTCAAACCATTATGACCAAGCTTGACGTACTCCGGGGCTTTGGGTGTGCGGTGGAGTCCGCCGGGAGCAAGCTCCCGGCTCGCTAAAGCGGCGGCAAGCCGCGCGCACTCCAAAGCTGCGCCCTCGGCTTTGACAACACCAGATCATTTTTGTATATTTGAGAACGCTCATCTCGGCATTGAAAGGAAGCTTGGAGCGCTGAAAGCGCGGCCTCCGTTAACACAGGGCGCAAGCCCTGGGAACGGCCGCCAACCAACCATCCCAGCTCGGAAGGAGCGGCCTAAAACAAGGCCGACGGAGACGAGGAGCTTCGCCCTTACTTTCAGCGGTTAAAAGTCTTGCCGTAGCGAAGGCCAGGAGAAGATAATGATGATTGCCATTGGCCTAACAATTATAAGTATCATTATATTATTCACACTGGTCATCATCTATAATAAAACTTGGCGACACTTCAGTCTGCCTTCAACCAACAAGTCCTCTCCACTTCTTCCTGGTCGTTTGGAGCAAGAATCAGACAACACTGAGGGGCCTCCATCTTCGATCTCCTACTTTTATATTTTTCTTTACAAATTGCTATTCCAGGCTCTGTTTCTTATGCTGTTGTTCTGGATAAGCCATAATATGTCTCCACATTTGAATGACCATATGTTCGGAGCAATTGGTGTATTATTTTTTTTCTTTACTCTTTGGGCGTGTTCGATATTGTTTAGTTTTGTTCTCAATTATCTATTCCTGAAAAAGTCAGGGGTGGATAATTTCCCGGGTCCTTGGATTATTTTGAGCGTTGCGGAAGGCTTTCTCTTAATGATTGTCTATTTTATCGCGGGATCAATTTCAAGCTAGTTGATATGATAGTAGCATCCGGATCGGTGGGCGGCAAGTGAAAAAATACATTACGAAATTATAGATATAACCGCCGAGTTCGAAAAGGGGGAAATGGCCATGGCCGGGAAGTTTGTGAGTGAGAGGGATTTGAGGTTTATGTTGTACGAGGTATTGGACGCGGAGTCGCTGAACCGGTTCCCGTTCTTTGCGGACAAGGATCGGGAGGTATTTGATCTGGTGATCGAGACGGCCTTGAAGATGGGGCGGGAGATGTTGTGGCCGGCGTTCACGGAGATGGACCGGAAGCCTCCGGAGTTTGAGGGCGGCGTGGTGAAGGTTCATCCGGTGGTGCGGACTTTGACGCGGGCGTGCGGGGAGGGCGGATGGATCGCGGCGCACGCTCCTTACGAGGCGGGCGGCCAGCAGATGCCGAACATGATCATGGCGGCCTTCCGGGCCATCTTCTCGGCGGCCAATTACTCGGCGGCGGTTTACCCGTTTTTGACCACCGGCGCCGCGCACCTGGTCATGAGCTTCGGGAGCAAGGAGCTGATCGAGGCGTACGCGCCCAAGATGCTCTCCGGCGAATGGCAGGGCACCATGGCGCTCACGGAGCCGCAAGCGGGCAGTTCGCTCACCGACCTCACCACCACCGCCGTCCCCACCGATAAGGGTTATTACCTGCTCAAGGGCCAGAAGATTTTCATCTCCGCGGCCGAGCACGACGGGGTTGACAACGTGGTGAACCTTTTAATCGCCAAGATCAAGGGCGCGCCGCTCGGCATCAGGGGCATCTCTTTGTTCGTGGTGCCCAAGCTGCGTCCGGAGGGCGATAAGCTCGTGCCCAACGACATCGTGTGCTCGGGCATATATCACAAGCTCGGGTACAAAGGCTCACCGATCACGCAGCTCGCGCTGGGCGAGGCCGGGGACTGCCGGGGCTGGCTGGTGGGCGAGGAGCACAAGGGCCTGAAGTACATGTTCCAGATGATGAACGAGGCCCGGCTGGACGTGGGGATGGCGGCGGCGGCCATTGCGAGCGCGGCGTATCATGCGTCGCTGGACTACTGCCGGGAGCGGCCGCAGGGTCGCAAGATCACGTCGAAGGACCCGTCCACGCCGCAGGTGCCGATCATCGAGCACGCGGACGTGAAGCGGATGCTGCTGTTCCAGCGGGCGGTGGTTGAGGGCAGTTTCGCGCTCATCTTCCAGTGCGCCAAGTACGTGGACCTGGCCCACGTGACCGAGGGCGATGACAAGGAGCGGGCCGAGCTGCTGCTGGACATCCTGACGCCGGTGGCCAAGAGCTATCCGTCGGAGATGGGGGTCCTGGCGGTGAGCGCGGGCCTGCAATGCCTCGGCGGTTACGGCTATTGCGACGAGTTCCCGCTGGAGCAGTATTACCGCGACGTGCGCATCCACGCGATCCACGAGGGGACCACCGGCATCCAGGGCATGGACCTGTTGGGCCGCAAGGTGGTGATGAAGAACGGCAAGGCGTTCATGCTCTACCTTGACGAGGTCGGCAAGACCATCGCGGAGGCCCAGAGATCCGGCGAGCTGAAAAAGGACGCCCAGGCGCTGGCGGACGCGCTGGAAAAATTGAAGGCCGTGACCGGGCACTTGACCGGCATCGCGCTGAAGGGCGAGATCGAGCTGTTCCTGGCCGACGCCACCCTCTATCTCGAACTCTTCGGCATCATCGCCATCGCCTGGCAATGGCTCGCGCAGGCCGTGGCCGCCCAAAAGGCCCTGGCCGCGAAACCGGGCGTGGCCGACGCCGAGTTCTACCAGGGCAAGCTCTTCACCTGCCGCTACTTCTTTGGCTACGAGCTGCCCAAGACCCTGGGCCTGGCGGCGAGGCTCATGGACAGCGACGGGCTCACGGTGAAGATGAAGGCGGAAAATTTCGCGGACTGAGGCCGGCGGCTCCTTGGCCCCGGCGGGGGCGGGCGAGAATGGCCCGGCGATTCATCGGCCGATGTCAACTATCCGCTGTCCCTCCGGGACAAGGGTGGAGACGCCGGCCGGACCGGCGTGCTTCATGCCTTCCCCGGTCCGTCCCCGGGCACGCGGCCTCATCAGCCCATTTTATCTTATCCCCTGATCGCGCCTCAATCACCCAGGCGCTATCCTCCAAGTATTCAGGGCGCGACTTCGATCAGCACTTCATTGCGCCGTTTGGAGGAAGCGACACCGGGATGATTGTAGCGGGCGAATACCGGCTCGGCGATTGGCTTGAGCCCGGCCTGGCTGATGGCGTCGCGCAGGATCCGGAGATTCTTTTCGTAATTCCTCTTGCCCCAACTCCCGGAATATTGCCGGGCGGCGACCATCCTTGCCGGGACCTCACGGATTTTCACTTTGGGGTCAAGCGGCTCAGGGATGTTCTCCATGGTATAGTCCGCCGGCATGACAAAGCCGATGAAATAGCTGCCTCCGCCCTTGCTTTGGGTTACCGGCGCGGTCATGGGAATTTTTTCGCTCTCGGCCGGCCGCTGGGTCACGGGCGCCGTCATGGGAATTTTCTCACCCGTCTGCTGCTCCACCGGCGCGGTCATGGCGATTTTTTCCTGCTTGACGTTGTTGCCGTCTATGTATTTGAACAGGGTCTGAAATGCCTGGTAGGCGGCGGAGCCGAACGTTCCCTTGACTTCGACCTCCGCCACCAGGTGGGGCGCGTAGCGGCGGAGCTCAAAGTCGCCATATTTTTTCACCACCTCGTACCTGGCTTCCTCGGCGGCCATTGCCGGCTTGCCCCACAGGCAGACGGAAACAATGGCCGCCAACAGTACCGTAAATATCTTTCTCATGAATCACTCCTTTCTTCATCCGGCATCTCGATGCGCTCGATGACTGTTTTGGGCACCAGTTCGCTGAATGCGGCCTTTTTGCTCCAGTCCATGCCCGATTTATGGCCGGGGACGGGCACCGGCAGGTGCGCATTGTATTGATCTCTTCTTGCCGTAAATTATAAGCATGAGATCAATGAATTGCAGCTTATTCATTTTTTTTAGAAGAACGTTGTCCCTGAGCCGGCCTCCAGGCCGAATTGTTCCACTGCCCGATGGGCGGGCCAAGTCCGGCAAACAGGATGAGGAAAAACTTCCGTTTCCGCAGAGATGATCGCGACTAAAGTCAGTCCTGCATCGGGGCCTTGGTGCCGGCGAGGCCGATGTCGGGGTTGCTCTCGAACTCTTGAACGGAGCAGTAGACTCCGCCGGGGGTGAAGCGGGCGTTTTGGCCGGTGACTGGGCCTGGGGGCATGAGGGCGCGGGTGAGGGCACCCGCGCCCCTTTGGCAGCTTTGGTTGGATTTCGGTCAGGCGTTTGGAGGGTGAGGGCACCCGCGCCCCTTTGGTAGCTTTGGTTGGATTTCGGTCAGGCCTTTGCCGGCCTGGAGAGTGAGGGGAAGGCCTGGCAGCGGCCGGGGTAGAATTTGAGGAGGAGATCGGCGAGGGCATTTTTGAGGCTGCTGATCTCGCCGTCCTTTTCGATGAAGGCGGCGGCGGTTTTGACGAGGGGGTCGGACTGGTACTCGGTCAGGGCGGTATAGATTATGACGGGAACGGGGCATTGGCGCTCGCGGAGTTTTTCGAGGATGAAGAGTCCGTCCACGAAGGGGAGGAGCAGGTCCATGATGAGGAGGTCGGGGGGATCCGGGCCGTTAACTGCGGCCAGGACCTCGCGTCCGTCGCCGGCGAGTCTCACGTCGTAGCCCTCGGCGGTGAGCTCGCGTTTCAGGAAATCGCGGACGTGTCCGTTTCGGTCACCGATCAATAATCTGAAGCGCACGCCCATGCCGATCCCCTGTTCCCAAGCCCTCCGAAGCAGAATTAACAAGGATATGCAGGATGCACTGGATAAGAATTAATTATTTTTCACACCCCATATATCCTTGATATTCTTGCTTCTCCATTCTCCCCAATAAGTCTGTTTCAAAACGCCGTTATCAATTGATGCAATCCTCATACCCCTCCGCGGGTGATTTGCGGGAAGGCCTTAACTATCTGAAAAATCGGCCATCCCGGGGATGGCCGCGTCGTGTCGGCGGCGGGGCGGCAAATTGTAAGCGGTTAGTATGTCAATGTTTTTTACAGGGTGTTAAGAATCCGGGGGCGCGGGGGCCGGATTTAGATGGTTTTGCCCGGGCACCTAAGCCAAAGCCCATGGAACCCGTCTGTCGGCCGGGGCCGGCACTTCCACGCCGTTTTGCGCAACCTCATGATAATAATTGATTTCCCAGGGTCCGGCCATTTTGGCGGGTGCTTGCCGGCCGTGGCGTTTGTTGATAGGTATGCTTGTTGCTTTATTAAAAGAAGGAAGGGTCGCCATGCGCGTGCGTGGAAAGAAATGGAAGCCTCTGGAACGGGTCGGCATTTACCGGGTGTTGCCTCTGCACCGGCTGCCCATGTCGCTCGCCATGAAGATCCTGGTGGTTTTTTCATTGATCATGGCGCTGTCGTTCATGGTGATGCTGCGTCTCAGCCTGCGTCTGATTTACGACAACATTTGGCGGGAGGCCCAGGACAAGCTTTCGGGGGATTTGAAGACGGCCCGGATCATGTATGACAACGGTCTCAAGGAGGTGGCGACGGTAGTTGATTTCACCTCGAACCGCTTTTTCATCATGGAGGCGATCGAGAAGGGAGACCTCCCGAACCTTCGTTCGCAGCTGGAGTTGATCCGGCGGGACCGGGGCCTTGATTTCATGACGCTGGTGAACCAGGACGGGGTGGTGACGCTTCGGACGGCCCCGCCTTACGCGACGGGTGACAACGTGATGAGCGACGAGCTGGTGCGGCGGGCGCTCCGGGGGGAGAAGTCTTCGGGGACGACGCTGATGACGCGTGACCGTCTGGCCAGGGAGTCGGAGCAACTGGTGATGCGTGCGTTCATCAGCGCGAAGCCCACGGAGAACGCGGCGCCGGGTGCCATCAGCCAGGTTGACTCGGGCCTCACGATGATGGCGGCGTATCCGATCCAGGACCAGCTGGGGCGGAAGCTGGGGGTGATTTACGGGGGGAGGCTCTTAAACAACGACACGGCGCTGGTTGACGAGATCATGGGGGCGATTTTCCCGGGGGTGGGCGCGGGCCAGGTGAACAACGCGATGGTGACGATATTTTACTGGGACATCCGGGCGTCCTCGACCATCCGCGAGCCCAGCGGCAACCGGGCGGTGGGGTCGCGGATGTTCAAGGAAACGAGCGAGTCGGTTCTGAACAACGGGCGCGACTGGTTCGGGGAGTCGTGGGTGGTGTTTGATTGGTACTTCGCGGCATACGAGCCGCTCCTGGACCCGGAGGGCAAGGTGGTCGGGGCGTTGGGGATCGGGCTGTGGAAGGGCCCGTTCATCGCGGTGCGGGACAATTTCATCTGGAGCAACGTGAAGATATTCAGCGTGGGGATCGTGATCATCATGTTGCTGGGGCTGGTGTTCTCGCGGATGCTGACCAAGCCGCTTCGGGCGCTGGCGGACGCGAGCGATGAGATCGCGAAGGGGAACCTGGAGTACCGGGTCTCGATCAAGCCGGGGCGGGATGAGATCCGGGAGCTGGAGTTAGCGTTCAACCAGATGGCGAACAACCTGCACGCGAACATGGAGGAGAAGGACAAGCTGGCGGCGGCGCTGCATGATCTTAACCTGCGCTACATGGAGCTCTTGGGTTTCGCGTCGCACGAGCTGAAGCAGCCGATCGGGGTGTTCAAGCTCTCGATCGCTAACCTCAGGAAGATGGGGCCGTACGCGCAGCCGGAGAAGTTCGACGCCATCCTGGACCGGATGGATGGGAACGCCGACTACATCGCCTCGATGAGCGAGAAGTACCTGTTCTACGCGCAGATCGAGTCGGGTCAGCTCAAGCTCTACGAGCGGGAGTGCGGGGCGCTGTCCGAGGTCATCGAGCCGGCGGTGGAGGGCGAGCAGAAAACCCTCCTGGAGAAGGAGATGCGGGTGGAGGTGCTGAACGGGGCGAGGCTTAAGGGGCTCCGGCTGCTGGTTGACCCGGAGCTGATGCGGGCGGTGTTAGCGAACCTTTTGAGCAACGCCGTGAAGTTCGGGGACCAGGGCGGGTACGTGCAGCTCGGGTTCAAGGAGACGGAGGACAGCTACGAGTTCAACGTGAAGAACAACGGGGAGGGGCTTCCGCTGGACAAGCTCGAGGAGATTTTCGGGAAGTTCACGCGGCTCGAGCACGTGCGTCACAAGCAGAAGGGCACCGGGCTCGGGCTGTTCAACGCGCGGGAGATCGTGGAGCGGCACGGGGGCAGGATCCGGGCGGAGTCGGAGCCGGGGAAATGGGCCAATTTCGTGTTCACGCTGCCCAAGGAGCGGGTGAGCGTGTCGCCGGGCGCGGCCCAGGCCGTGAACGGGGCGGCGGCGGGAGAGCTGCGAGGGTGAGTCGGGGTTTAGAAGAGTTAACGCAGATGAACGCAGATGAACACAGATGATCGAGGATTAATTTAAAATAAAAAATCCATTGATTTATCTGCGTTCATCCGCGTTCATCTGCGGCAAAAATAATAAAACGTATCCATCAATCACCTGCCGGCCGATCGGCGATCAGCTCGAAGGAGGGACAACGATGGGAAGGAAAATACTGGTGGTGGACGACGACCGGGACTTGGTGGACAGCCTTTGCGAGGCCCTGGAGGTGGAGGGGTTCAGCGTGCTCAAGGCCTACGACGGGGTGCAGTGCTGAGACCAGATCAAGAGCGCGAAGCCGGACCTGATCGTGCCGGACGTGATGATGCCGAACAAGGACGGGTACAAGGTGGCGGAGGCATTGGCGCAAAGCGATTTTTCGGACATGCCGCTGATCATGCTGACGGGGGTTTCCGATCACATGCGGGACGCCAACTTCTCGCGGGCCCGGGGCCTCGCCTGCGAGGCCGACGACTACGTGCCCAAGCCGGTCAAGGCGGAGACGCTGGTGAAGAGCGTGAAGCGGCTGGTGAGGAAGTAGGGCGTGAGGCTTGAGGCGTGGGGCTTGAGGGGTGAGGGCCACGGGTTGCAAGCCCGTGGTACTTAAGGCAGGGCCACCGGGAATTGAGCCGCTTCGTGGTTTACGGTATAATGGAGATTCCACGGGCGGTCTATAAGCGGTCCTCTATTAACAATTTACTGGGTTACCGAGAAAAGTTGTTCGAGCGGAGGAGAGGTCAAGGCGGCGGTCCCTGGTGGGGACCGGACGCCCGGTAGTAAACCACAATTAAGAAGGGGGTAAGCAAATGGCGGAGGACAAAAAGAGTATTATTTCGATGTCGTTGGAGGACCGGGTATTCGACCCGCCCGCGGAGCTGGTGAAGGACACTTACATCAAGTCCATGGCCGAGTACGAGAAGCTGCACAAGGAGTCCATCAAGAACCCGGACAAGTTCTGGGGCCGGGTCGGCGAGGAGTTCCTGACCTGGGACAAGAAGTGGGACAAGGTCTTCAACTGGGACGACAAGAACCAGGTCAAGTTCAGTTGGTACAAGGGCGGCAAGCTGAACGCCTCGGTGAACTGCCTGGACCGGCACATCAAGACCTGGCGCAAGAACAAGGCGGCGATCATCTGGGAGGGCGACGATCCGGGCACGAGCCGGGTGCTGACGTATTACGACATGTACCGGGAGGTGAACAAGTTCGCGAACGTGCTGAAGAGCCACGGGGTGAAGAAGGGCGACCGGATCTCGATCTATCTGCCCATGATCCCGGAGCTGCCCATTGCCATGCTGGCCTGCGCCCGCATCGGGGCCATCCACAACGTGGTGTTCGGCGGCTTCTCCGCGGACTCGCTGCGCGACCGGATCAACGACAGCGCCTGCAAAGTGCTCATCACCTCCGACGCCTCCTACCGCGGCTCGAAGGTCATCCCGCTCAAGGCCAACGCCGACGCGGCGGTCAAGGGCGCGCCCAGCATCGAGAAGGTGATCGTGGTGAACCGGGCCAACCAGCAGGTGCCCATGGAGAAGGGCCGCGACGTGTGGTGGCACGAGGAAATGAAGGACGCGGCGATCTTTTGCCAGCCCGAGATAATGGACGCGGAGGACCCGCTGTTCATCCTTTATACCTCGGGTTCCACCGGCAAGCCCAAGGGCGTGCTCCACACCACCGCGGGCTTCCTCGCTTATACCGCGTGCAGCCACAAGTGGGTCTTCGACATCAAGGACAACGACACCTGGTGGTGCACCGCCGACATCGGCTGGGTCACCGGCCACTCCTACATCGTCTACGGGCCGCTGGTCAACGGCGCGACCTCCCTCATGTTCGAGGGCGTGCCCACCTATCCCGACGCCGGCCGCTTCTGGGCCGTATGCGACAAGTTCGGCGTCAACTCCTTCTACACCGCGCCCACCGCCATCCGCTCGCTGATGCGGGAGGGCGAGAGCTGGGTCAATAAGCATGACCTGTCATCGCTGAAAATCCTGGGCTCGGTGGGCGAGCCCATCAACCCGGAGGCCTGGATCTGGTATTACGAGAACGTGGGCAAGTCCAAGCGCCCCATCATGGACACCTATTGGCAGACCGAGACCGGCGGCTTCCTCATCACCCCCCTGCCCTGCATGAAGACCAAGCCCGGCAGCGCCTCCAAGCCCTTCTTCGGCGTTGAGTGCAAGGTGCTTCGGGAGGACGGCACCGAGTGTGAAAAGAACGAGGGCGGCTTCCTGGTCATGATGGACCCGTGGCCCGGAATAATGCGCACGGTGTACGGAGACCACCAGCGCTTCATTGACACCTACTGGATCAAGTTCCCCGGCCGCTACTCCACCGGCGACGGCGCCCGGGTGGACGACGACGGCTACTTCTGGCTGATGGGACGGCTCGACGACGTGATCAACGTCTCCGGCCACCGCCTGGGCACGGCGGAGGTCGAGTCGGCCCTGGTCGCGCACCCCAAGGTCGCGGAGGCCGCCGTGGTCGGCATGCCCCACGACGTCAAGGGCCAGGGCATCTACGCCTTCGTCACCGTCAAGGCCGGCGTGGAAAAGAGCGACGCGCTCAAGAAGGAACTGGTGGCGCACGTCAGGAAGGAGATCGGGCCCATCGCCACCCCCGACAAAATCCAGTGGGCCGACGCCCTGCCCAAGACCCGCTCCGGCAAGATCATGCGCCGCATCCTCAAAAAGATCGCGGCCGGCGACGTCAAGGACCTCGGCGACACCACCACCCTGGCCGACCCCACCGTGGTCGAGTCGCTGGTCAAGGGAGCGGTGTAGGTCAACGGATCGGAACGCAATCCAACGCCATCATCATCAGCCAAGGGTCCGCCGCAGCGCGATCAAGCGCCGGGGCGGACCCTTCCTTATTTTACGGACGCGCCAAACATGGAAAACTTGCCTTGTTCCGGAGCAAACCCAAACGTGTAAAACTTTAGCGCAAGGAACGTAGCGGGGCCGCGGAGACATCGTTTGCCTGGACCCCTTTGACTTGGTAGACTTGAATGCCCCCGCGCCAAGGACGGCGCCGCTGACCGGGGCCGGGGCAACACTGGCAAACCTGACCGGAATGAAAAGTCAGAGTTCAGCATTTGAGCGAAGGTATTTCCGGCCGGACCAGACTGTTCTTGGCTTGCGGTGCAATCAAAGCCTTAACAATAGTCTTCTGAATGAAAAAGAAATAGGTGCATGAATAAGCAAGGAGATACAAGGTATTTCCCCCGCGAAAAAACCGCCCTGGCCTTGATGGAGGTTTTGTTCCCTCAGGGGCAAAAGCTGCCCGGAGTACAGGCGCAAAAACTTATCGGCCAGGTGGGGGACCAAATCCGGGAGATCAGATTCGGCCCGCTATCATTGGGAAGCTTTCTGCTGCTTATGGATCTGGTATCCCTGTTCACCTCGGGCAAACTCCTTTCGGCCCATAGCCTCGAAAAAAGAGAATCCCTTGTTGCTTCCTGGAGCAAGGGCAGGATAATGAAGTATCTGCTTCTTGTCGCTTCCTCTCCCTTTAAGATGGCCTACCTCCTGGACGAAGACACCCAGAAAACCCTTGGCGTTGAACTCAACGTCACTGTTCCGGAAAGTGTGGAAAAACACCGCTGGCAAAACCAGATCATGGATTCAAAAGACTATGACCAAGAACAGGAATTGGAAGCCGAAGTAGTGGTTATAGGCACCGGCGCGGGCGGAGCCGCCGCCGCTTACGAACTGGCGAGCCGCGGAATCGCGGTGGCCGTGATTGAGGAGGGAAAATATTTCACCAGAAAGGATTTTGATGGAAACATACAGAGGATGACCGCCAAACTGTACCGCAACAACGGAGTCTCATTCGCTCTCGGTAATCCGCCGATCCTTATGCCTGTCGGGAAGACCGTCGGCGGCACGACCACCATTAACTCGGGAACCTGCTACCGGACTCCCGAAGCCGTCCTTTCTGATTGGCGGGGTCAGGGCTTGCGGGAGTTCAGCGCCCGGGAGATGGAACCCTATTTCAGCCGTGTCGAGGAAATCATCAAGGCCCAGAGGGCGGAAGAGAAATACATTGGGCCGGTGGGAGAGATCATCAAGCGCGGGGCAAAGGCGTTGGGTTTTGAAGACATCCACCCTCTTGCCAGAAACGCCGAGGGCTGTGAGGGGCAAGGGATTTGCCAGTTCGGCTGCCCTTTAGACGCCAAGCAGTCCACCAATATCAGCTTCATGCCAAGGGCCTTGAACAGCGCGGCGCTTCTGTTCGCGGGTTTTGACGCCAAAAGACTGATCATGAGGGGCAACGCCGTTGCCGGGGTTGAGGCCACATCCGCCGACCCCGCAACCTTCGGAAAGAAACTCACCATCCGCGCTCCCAACGTGGTGGTAGCCATGGGAAGCCTTCTTACCCCCGGCTTTCTGTGGAAGAACGGAATTGATAATCCCAATATCGGCAGGCACCTGTCCATACATCCGTCCGGAGGGATGGGGGCGCTTTTCGACGGCATGGACATGCGGAACCAGAAGACCATACCCCAGGGGCTTGGGGTGGGCGACTTGAGCGGCCGGGGCATCCGGTTTGAAGGCGGCACGCTCCCGTTCGTGGTTTATGGCATATCCAACCAGTTGTATGGAAAGGACTACATCAATTCCCTGGAAATGTATCCGAACCTCGCCCTTTTCGGTTTCATGCTGAAGGATTCCAGCCGCGGCCGCGTGCACCGGGTGCCCTGGGACAAATTCCCGATCATCACCTATAAAGTAATAAAACGGATTTTGAAAATTTCTTGAAAGCCACGGAAGTCCTGGCCAGGATTTTTTTAAAGGCAGGGGCCAGCCGGGCCCACTGCTTCGGCTTCGGCGCCGGGAAGGGCGTATTCAGAAACGAAAAGGACGTGGATCTTTTCATGTCAAGGCCGTGGAAGCCTTCCGACTTTTTCATCTCCGCTTGGCATCCGCTTGGCACCACCCGGATGGCGGCCGATAAAGAGCAGGGGGTGTGTGACGTCAACCACAAGGTCTTTGGCTATGAGGGCCTTTATGTGATGGACGGCGGGGTTGTGCCCTCGTCACTGGGCGTCAATCCCCAGGTAACCATCATGGCAATGGCCATGCGAGCGGCGCATGGACTGGCCGACGAACTGAATGGCAAGGCCGGGCTTTCCTGACCGGCCATGTTCAATTCCCGCTGATCGAAGTAACAGCCCCCAAAATAATACCGGTTCTTCAGGATGAACTTTTATTATTAAATTGAAGAGATGCATTTCAAATGTGCATCCCATACATTTCCTAAAAAATCAGGAATAGCCTTTGAATCTCATGAGCAATAGACGATCCGAATCGCTCCTCATCGCTCTTCACGGCACGACGATGAATTTCAAGCGCCTTGGCGATGGCATCAGCACATGAAAGAACCTTCCCGCCTTCATGCCAGGCTGCCTGGTGACCGGCGATTCCTCATGGCTGCAACCCGCCTTGGATTCGATGCGCTCCTTACTAATGGGTGCGATAAATATTGGACACTGGCGACATGGTGGCGGGGACACTCTTGTCCCCGGCACATGTCAACCATGCAGACGCCGCCCGACAGGAGTGTCGGGCTCCACCTCCCTTATTGTCCAATATTTATCGCTCCCCTTAATAATGCAAGTGAGATCAGGCGGACGATGCCCCGGAATTTATCGGCGTGGCGGCGCTCATTCTTCTCGGTGTTGAAGCGGGCGTAGCCGGCCTCGGTGGGCGCCTTCTTGGCGTGGTGAATCTGCACTATGAGATGTATGGTTCCGGCTGTTGGGTCCGGTCCTCCACCTCGCTTTTCAGGGACTCGGCGAAGCGGCGGAGGTCGGCCACGGCGGACTCGATCTCGCGCGCGCCCTTTTCCACCTCCGCGGCCACGCTCTGGACCTCCAACATCGAGGCCGCGAGCTGCTCCGAGGCCGATTCCTGCTCCTTGGTCGCCACCGTGATCTCCCGGGCCGAGAGCGCCGTGGTCTCGGCCAGCGACGAGATGTCCGCGAACGCGCTCACCACCGCGCCCATGGCCGCATTCCCCGCCTCCACCTTGTTCTCGCCGTCCTTTGCCAGCGCCGCCGACTCCTGGGTCGCCTGCTGGATCTGCCCCACCAACTGCTTCACCTCGCCCGCCGCGTCCGCCGACTTCTGCGCCAGCATCCGCGTGGCCGTGGCCACCACCCCGAACCGCCGCCCGTGCTCGCCCGCGCCCGCGGCCTCCAGCGCCGCGTTCACCGAAAGGATGTCGGTCTGATCCGCGATGTCCTCCAACAGGTCCACGATCCGCAGGATCCGGCTGAAGTCATCCTCCAAATGCCGCATCGCGGCTGAAATCTCGCTCACCTGCCGCGCGATCCCGGCGAAATCATCCCGCGCCCGCGCCACCGTGCTCTCGCCGCCCTGGCACGCGGAAAGCGCTTCGCCCGAAACTTCCCCCACGTTGCGCGCGCCTTCGTCAATCAGGCGGGAGGTGGAGACGATCTGATGGGCGATGGCGGACGATTGCGAAACGGCCGAAGCCTGCCGCGCCGATCCCAGGGCCTGAGCCGTGCATACGCCCAGCACTACCCGGATCGAATCGTCCATGCTGCGGATGCCTCTCTCCAGCTTCCCGACAATTCCCTCCATCACCCCGACGTGCGCCACGATCGTGTCCATCATCCGGTTGAACGCCGCCCCCAGGTCGGCCAGTTCGTCATTCTTGATCAGACGCACCGGCTCGCCGTACCCGCCTTGCCTTATCCTTTGCGCCGCGCGGTCCAGCACCGCGATCGGCTCGGAAATCTCCCGCGATGAGAGCAGGGCAACCAGCAGGCTCACCGCCGAGGCCACCAGCACGAAGATCACGTACATCGCGCCCAGGTCCCCGATCCGCGCCTTCCACTCCGACGACAGGATGACCCCCTTCTGCCGGCCCAGCTCCGCCTTGACCTCCTCCGGCAGCGCCGCCTCAACCCGCTCCAGGCTGGAAAGCAGCGTGCTCGAGTGGCTGTACCCCACGAACCCCACGTAACCCGCCACCGCCACCACCAGCGACGTGATGATGAGCACCATCTTGGTCCGGACCGACACCCGAAGCCCCGCCGAAAACGACGGCGGCAGGCCCGGAGCGCAATGCGCCGCCATCTCGATCACCGGCCGCACCAGCCAGTGATAACAGTAAATCGCCAGCGGCGCCGCCATCAGCGCGATCATCACGCCCCCGAAAACCAGGCAGTAAACCAACCGGGCGCCCCAATCCAGCCACCGCATCAGCGTGAGACCCGAGAACAGGCCGCCCAGAATGTTCGAAACGAAAGCGAACCCCACCATCAGGTACGGAAAGTTCATGCACTTCTGTGCCACCAGCCGCGCCCGCTCGTCCGGGATCTCAACCTCCCGGCCGGCGTCGCCCAGGAAGGAAAGGATCGGACGAAGATAGTTGAACATCAGGGCCAGGATAAAAATGAAAATGATAATCACGCCCGGACCCGGACGGTCCAGCAAAATTTCCAGCTCCGCCGCGTCCGGGTGGAATACGTTGTAAATCAGATAATGGCTGGCGATGAATTGGAAAAAGGCGAGCAGCAGCATCAGGCCCAACAGCCTGATCACGAACTCGTGCCGGCTTAACATCCGCCGCCCGTCAGCTTCCGAATTGTGATTCAAGCTCATGGCTCATACCCGCTCGTGACGCCCCCGGATGTCTCGACCAACGCTGGCGAGGGCCGTTCCTCAATCCCACTTACCATATTCCATCGCCGTCCGGCTGTCAACGCCCGGGCCCGGATGCGCCGCCCCGGCGCCTCCCTTATCAATTGTATTAAATTAATATAATTAATAATTAAAATAATTAAATTAAAATATAAATTAACTTAATTTAAGTGCGGGTTCGGGGCGGGACCGGGGTGGGGCGGCGCGGCGCTGGCAATCGGGGGCGGGAATGGTTACAATAGGAGTTGTGGGGGCGATATGGGCTCGACGGGGACAGTTGAGCCTTGCGGGTGCGCGCCGTGCTCCGTCAGCACGTAAAACCGGCGGAACCGTATTAAACGGCAATTACGAATACTCTCTCGCGGCTTAATTGACCGCGACGTTCGTCCGGCCCCGCCTGTCGGGCCGATGACGGGCGCAAATTAGACAGGCCGATCCCTGGGATGGAGCGCCCTTTGCCGCCTGGGGGTTGACACAAAGGAAGGACTCGCCGTAAGACCCCGCGCCCGCGCGGAGTCTTCCGGTCAAAATCAATCGCGGGACACGCGCGTAGGATCCCCGGGGTGAAGGTCTTCGGACGCGGGTTCGATTCCCGCCGCCTCCACCATGCAAGTATTTTATTTTGTTTAGTTTTCTACGCCGACAACTTTCCGTTGGGGTTCGGTGGGCGTCAAAATCCCGGGCATGATGGCGGAACCGACCCGCTCCACCGCCGAACTCAATCTCTCCGATCGAGTCCTTCCATAGACGTTCATTGTCATCTGCGGCGTGCTGTGCCGGGCGAGTTCCTGGGCCTTGGGCAGCGGGAGTTGACAATCCATATGATCCGGGACAACTATGAGACCCGTAATCATCCGAACGTCAAAGCTTGGCTGGCGAAACATCCCCGCTTCCATCTGCACTTCACGCCGATAAGCGCTTCGCGGCTGGATCTGGTGGAGCGGTGGTTCGGTGAGATCACGAACAAGCGCCTCCGTCGCGGGGTGTTCCGAAGTGTCGCCAAACTAGTGGCTGCCATCGAGGATTATATTCGCCTCAATAACGAAGAGCCCAAGCCCTTTGTCTGAACCAAGAAGGTCGAGGTTATATTGGAAAAGGCTGCTCATTGCAAAGCCGTTAGTGAAACACTACACTAATCACCGGTCGGCGGTGGAGAAAGCGCCTGGATATTAACTGCGGCCCGGCAGCCATTTCGGGCGGCAATTGACGACGAGGGTCAAGCTTGGCTGAGACTTTGGCAACCGATCATCCCGCGCGGATCCGGTATCTCCGGCTCACCCTCTTCGGCCTGTTCGGCCTGACCCTGGCCGGATACCTGCTGCTCATCAACGCGGATATTTTCTTCACCTATTGGCCCGACCAGACCAACTACCTTGCCTGCGGAGTCGCGTGGGCGGAAGGCTTCGGCCCCCATTACATAGCGGACGTCAGCGCTCCGTTGGACTATATCTTTCACCACTCCGGCTTCGGCGCAATGCTGGCTCCGATCATCTGGGCGCGCGGGCTCGACATCCCCCTGCTCAAGGGGCTGGTAATAGCCGTCTTTTTTGCCGGGCTCGCCTGTTACGGCAACCTGATCGCGCGCCGAGGCGGCAATCTCATCGGTTGGCAGGCTGCCATCCTCACGGCCACCGCTCCGTTTGTGCTCGCTTTTTCGCAACTGATCATGGCCGACCTTCCCTTCCTGGGAGCCGCACTCGTCGCGCTCTGGGCTTTTGACCAGTGGGGCCGGAGTCGGAGCTGGCCCTGGCTGCTCGTCTGCCTGGCCGCAACCTTTCTGGCCAACGAGCTGCGCATCGTTGGCCTGGCCCTCGTCCTGTCCCTGATTCTCCCGCTGGCGCGCCACCCGCGCGGCGGACCCTGGCCGGCCCCGCAAAAATACGCTGCCCTGGCCGTCCTCGTCGCCATCCCGCTCTGGTGGCCGATCTATGGCTGGTTCGAGCAGGGAATTGATTTCTTTCGGCCCTTCGGGTCAGAAATTCAGAAAATTGACGGCATCCGCCATGTCCAAGAGTGGAGCCCCTGGTTGATGCTGCTGGAGCGGGTCCGCAACCTGCCCGCCAACCTGGCGAGCCTGGGCCAGGCGTTCATTCCGGAGGCGGGCAGCGGGATCGGCGCCGGGCTGATCGGCCTGGCGGCCCTTCCCTTATGCGGGGCCGGTCTGGTTAGTTACTGGAAAAGATTTGCCTCCGCCCATGAGTATTTTTTGGTTTCATACCTTCTGGTGCTGCTGGCTTGGCCATACGCGGAGCACCGCTATTTTCTGCCCCTCTATCCGCTGATTTTCGTCTTCGCGGTTGAGGGAATGCGCGGCCTGGCCGACCGTTTCCATCTCCGCCTGGTCCATAGCGCTCCGGCCCTGCTCTTTGGCGCGGTCCTCGCCTGTAACTTGACAATGGTTATGGCCGAGGTGGTCAACTTTCGGCCCGTGCCCGCGGGGCAAACCCGCTTTAAAAAACTGCCTTCGGATTCCCCCCCCTGGCTCATCGAAGCGCCCGGCCTTCCCTCGATCCCCGTCACCGATCGCTTCCGGATGTTACCGATCAACGAACCTCGCCGGAACCTGCTCCTGCTGGAATTGTGGTGCCGGACGCACCTTTCCAAGGCCGATCGGGTGGCCGTGTCCTTTGAGAATGATTTTTTCCTGATCACCGGCATCCGGTGCGGTGTTCCGTTCCGGCCGGGAGAACCCCTTTCGGAATATCGGAGCCGGACCGGAATCAACTACGTGATCATTGGCGAGGGCATACCCCGCCTTTCAAATAACATCATTAGGTGGATGAAACAGGAGCCCGAGCGGTTCGTGGAGGTTCACCGGATCGCCGGGACGCGGACCGCGATCTACCGGGTCAGGTGATCAGCGCGGGATGGCCCCCGCGTTTTTCTTGTCGGGACTGTTCCCCGCCGCGTGATTTTGCCTTGAGTCCGTTTGTGCGGTCCGAGCGGATTAACTATAATAGCCGTTACCGTGAGCGGAATGCAAAATCTCATTAAGCATAAAAAGCTCCCCGGCCTGAGCATCGTTTTCCCCTGCTATAACGACGCCGGCACCATCGGCAGTCTGGTCCTGCTGGCCCACCGCGTGGGCGAATGGATCAGCGATGACTATGAAGTCATCGTTGTGGACGACATGAGCACGGACAACAGCCGGGCCATACTCGAAGAGCTGTCCGCCAGCCTGTCCCGGCTCCGGGTCATCCACCACGAGGTGAACAAGGGATACGGCGGGGCCCTGAAAACCGGCTTCGCCGCCGCTCAAAAGGACTTCATTTTCTACACCGACGGCGACGGCCAATATGACGTGCTCGAGCTGGTCCGCCTCGCGGAGTTCATGTCGGAGGGAGTCCACCTGGTCAACGGCTACAAGGTCAACCGGGCCGACAACTGGTCCCGCCGGCTGATCGGCTTCTGCTACAACAAATTGGTGCGAATGGCCTTCGGGATCAGGATTCGGGACGTTGACTGCGACTTCCGGATGATGCGGCGCTCGATTTTCGAGAAGGTGAAGCTGGAGTCGGACACCGGGCTCATCTGCACCGAGCTGATCAAGAAGGTCCAGGACCAGGGCTTCGTGATCGTGGAGGTCCCGGTCCATCATTTTCCGCGCCTGTACGGCTCGTCACAGTTTTTCACCGTGAGCCACGTAAGCCGCTCGCTGTTGGCCTTGCTGGGCTATTGGTGGAAAACCTATCGCGCGGGGGAGCTCGGGGGCCGTTCCCGCTGACGCCGGTGGAGCGATTGATGCCTAATGATTGGAAAGGGAGGGCGGTGCTGGTCACCGGCGGCCTTGGTTTTATCGGCTCGAACCTGGCGCTGCGGCTGGCGGAGTTGGAGGCCCGGGTGACCGTGGTTGACTCCCTGGTTCCCGGCCACGGCGGGAACCGGTTCAACCTCGCTCCGGCGCGGGACCGGGTCCGGCTTGTCATCGGCGATCTGCGCGAGAACAAAATAATCGAGAACGCGGTCAAGGGCCAGGAGGTGATTTTCAACCTGGCCGGCCAGGTCAGCCACACCGACTCAATGGAAGACCCGTTCACCGACCTCGAGATCAACTGCCGGAGCCAACTCTCCCTCCTCGAAGCCTGCCGCGCCCACAACCGGGACGGCAAAATCATTTTCGCCGGCACCCGCGGCCAGTACGGAAAGCCGCAGCGGCTCCCGGTGGACGAGACCCATCCCCAGCGTCCGACCGACATCAACGGCATTGACAAGACCGCGGGCGAGGCCTATCACCTGCTCTACCACCAGGTCCACGGAATCCGGGCCTGCTCGCTGCGCTTGACCAACACCTACGGCGCGCGGCACCAGATGAGGAGCTCCCGGCAGGGCATCGTCAACTGGTTCATCCGCCTGGCCCTGGGAAACGCCACCATCCCGATTTACGGCGACGGGTTGCAGATGCGCGATTGCAACTATGTGGACGACGTGGTGGACGCCTTCCTGCTGGCCGCGGGTCCGGCCACGGACGGACAGGTCTATAACCTGGGCGGCGGCGACCCGCGGCCCCTGATCGAGTTGGCCCGAATGATCGTCTCTCTGGCCGGGGGAGGACGGATCGAAACGGTCGAGTTTCCGGCCAGCAGCCGGGCGATCGAGATCGGGTCATACCATGCTGATTTCAGCAGGTTCCATCAAGCCACGGGCTGGGGTCCCCGGGTCGCTCTCCGCGACGGGCTCCAGCGCACCATTGACTATTACCGCGAACACCGCTCCCATTACTTTTAACGCGGTGCTCTTAAAGGACCATCATGGCCGTTCACTTTTTCGATCTCTGCGCTCAGACCGTATCCATCCGGGCCGACCTTGACCGGGCCTTCTCCCGGGTCCTGGCCCGGGGACGGTTCATTCTCGGGACCGAGGTCGAGCAGTTCGAAAAACGCTGGGCCGAGCGGTGCGGCGCGGCCCACGGCGTGGGCCTGGCCTCGGCCACCGACGCCCTCTTCCTCTCGTTCAAGGCCCTGGAAATCGGCCCGGGAGACGAGGTGATCGTCCCCGTCCTTACCGCTCCCCCGACCATGGTCGCCGTGCGGATGACCGGCGCCATCCCGGTCCTCGCCGATGTCGAGTCCCAACACCTCCTCCTCTCCCCTGACAGCTTCCGAGCCGCCATCACCGCCCGCACCCGCGCCGTAGTCCCGGTCCATCTCTACGGCTGCCCGGCGGACATGGACCACATCATGGCCATCGCCGCGGACCACGGCCTCCACGTCATCGAGGACGCGGCCCAGGCCCACGGGGCCCGCTGGCGCGGGAAACCCGCCGGCTCGTTCGGGACTGCGGCCGCCTTCAGCTTCTACCCCACCAAGAACCTGGGCGCGTTCGGAGATGCCGGCATGGTTGTGACTTCCGACCCGGAAATCGCCCGCCGGCTCCGCCAAATGAGAGACTACGGCAGGATTGACAAAGATACGGTGGAAGGATTCGGGGTCAACTCCCGCCTGGATGAGTTGCAGGCCGCGATCCTGCTGGCCAAGCTCGAGCACCTCGATGATTGGAACCGGAAGCGCCGGGGCCACGCCGAGCGCTACCGCGCCAACCTGGCCGGACTCCCGCTCAGTTGCCCGTCAGACCCGGAGGGGGCGATAAACATCTATCACCAGTTCGTGGTCCGCACGCCCGAGCGCGACCGGCTCCGCGAACACCTCTCCCTCCGTTCCATCGGCACGATGATCCACTACCCCAGGCTGCTGTGCGATCAGCCGGGCCATGGTCCCGGCGGGAGCTTCCCGGCGGCTCGCGCGGCGGCGGGAGAGATCCTGTCTCTTCCCATCTACCCGGAGCTGGCCGAGTCCGAAATTGACGAGGTCTCGGAAGCGGTGGCCGACTTCTTTCGCGGCCGGAGCGGCGGAACATGAATCCCGATGAATATCGCATCATGTATGAGTTGGAAGAGGACTACTGGTGGTATCGGGGTATGCGGGCCATCACCGCGACCGTCCTCGCCCGGGTGATCGGCGAGCCCAAGGGGCTGCACCTCGACGCCGGCTGCGGCACCGGCGGCAACCTGAAATTTCTGGGCCGGCTCTACAAAAGTTATGGCCTGGACCTGGCGGGGGAGGCCATGCCGTTCCTGGCCCGCAACGGGCTGACTCGCGCGGTCCGGGCTTCGGTTTTGGCGATCCCTTTCCCCGCCGGCTGCTTCGACTTGGTCACCGCCTTTGAGTCCGTGCAGGGAGTGGATGACGACGCCGCGGCCTTCCGGGAGCTGCACCGGGTAACCAGACCCGGCGGCCGCATCCTCGTCCGGGAGGCCGCCCTGGACGCCCTCGCCGGCGAGCACGACCTGGCCGACGCGAGCGTGCGAAGATACACCCGGCGCGGTCTGGAGGAGAAAATCCGGCGGGCCGGGTTCAATGTCGTTTTCAGCACCTACGCCAATTTTCTGCTCTTGCCCCCGATTTTTTTCATCCGCTCATGGCGCCGTATGCTGGGGAAAAAAGTTCCGGCGTCCCGGGCCCGCACTGATTTTCGCTTTTCCCCTTCCCGGCTCAATCGGTTCTTCTTCGGTTGCCTGCTGGCGGAAGCAGCCTGGCTCTCACGCTTCCGGCTGCCGTTCGGGGTATCGGTGATCGCGGTCGGCGAAAAAGAGGAGCCCTCGTGAAGGTCTCGGTGGTGATCCCGGTTTATGATTCGTCGGCGAGCCTCCAAGAACTCCTGCGATCAATCGGGGAGGCGGACCCCTGCGACCGCGAGGTGATCGTGGTGGATGACGGTTCGAGCGACGGCGTCGCGGAGGTGGGGGCTGCTCTGGGGGCCCGGGTCATTCGGCTGCCGGGTAATTCCGGACCGGCCACGGCCAGGAATATGGGGGTGAAGGCGGCCCAGGGGGAGGTCATCCTTTTTCTGGACGCCGATGTGAAGCCGCCGCCCGGCCTGATTGCGCACGCGGCCAGGCGGATGGAAGAGGAGCCGGACCTGCTGTCCCTGAACGGATACTATTCGCCGTTCCCTCTGAACCCGGGCTTTTTTCAGTCGTACAAGGCGCGGTACATCCACTTTCTGTTTCAGGGGAAGGAGGACACCCAGGTGCTGGAGACCTGCTGCGCCGTAGTCCGTAAAAGCGTATTGCTGGAGCTGGGCGGGTTCGACGAGTCTTACCGGGGCGCCGACGTGGAGGACTACGAGCTGGGATACCGGATCAGCGAGAAAGGACCAATGAAGATTGATCACGCGATGGTGGTGGCTCACAACTTCCCGGGTTTCTTCAAGAACGCCGGGAATTATTTCCGCCGGGGCGCCATGTGGACCGAGCTGTACCTGAGGCGGAGGCGGTTTGACCAAGCGGCCACCACCGCTTCGGAAGGCCTGCTGCAGGTTCTGGGGGCTCTTGCCGCCGTTGTCCTTCTGGCGTCGCCGCTCGCCCCCCGCCTACTGGCGCCGGTTTTCATCGCGCTTTTGTGCGGCTACCTCATTGGGGGCCTGCGGTTTTTCAGGTATCTTTATAGGGAAGAAGGCGCGGGGTTCGCGCTGGCTGGGATCTTCGTCCACTGGGCCAACTCCGTGGTGATTGCCTCGGGAGCCGCCTACGGCATGATCAGATACGGCGTTAAAAGGATGAGCGGAGCATCATGAGCAGGGGGTTTTCTGGACTGATGGAGCAGCCGTGAGCAGGCTTGCGCTGTTCGCGAAGACAGCGGCCGGGGCTTTTCGTCCCCGCTCGGTCCAGTACCTCATCCTGTTCGTCACCTCCCGCTGCAACGCCCGCTGCAAGATGTGCTTTAATTGGCGGACGCTGGAGGGCTCGTCCCTCGACCTCGAGCTGGACGAGATCCGGGCGCTTTCCCGGACTACGCCCGAGCTGATTCAGCTGACCCTCTCGGGAGGCGAGCCCTTCCTGCGCGACGACCTGGTGGAGATCATCGAGGCCTTTCACCAAAACACCGGCGTAAGCCAAATTACTCTGCCCACCAACGCCATCCTCACCGATCGGATTGCGGCGGCGGTGGAGGACATCCTTGACCGCTTCTCCCGGCTTTCGGTCAACCTGGACCTCAGCATTGACGGGGTCGGCGCCGATCACGACGAGATCAGGGGACGGCCGGCCGCGTATGAGCAGGTCCTCAAAACCTATCGGGCGGCGGTCGAGATAAAAAAACGGCGGCCGCGACTCCGGCTGGGGATGTCGGCGGTCCTCTCCGGCTTCAACCGCGACAAGATCATCGCGACCCTCGACGAGATGGACCGCGAGTTCTCCTTCGACCGTCACGAGGTGATGCTGGCGAGGGGATTGACCCGCGACCCGATGGCGACGGAGGTCTCGATCAACGACTATGAGGAGACGCACCGCTGGATCAAGCGGCATGACCGGGCTCTCAGCCGGTCGCTTTTCGGCCGGATCAATTACCAGATGGCGCTGATGATGCGCGAGAGCCTGATGCGGACGGTCCGGGAGGACCGGATGATTTTGCCTTGCCTGGCCGGGTCGAAGCTGGCGGTGGTCGAGGCGGACGGGAAGGTTCGGCCCTGCGAGCTCTTGCACACCCTCTACCCGGAGGGCAGGCCGGAGCTGGGTCTTTCCGACTTCGAGCTGGGCGGGCTGCGCGACCACGGCTATGACCTGCGGAAAATCATGCTCTCGGACCAGACGCGCCGGGTGGTCCAGTTTATCCGGGACTCCCGCTGCCACTGTACCTTCGAGTGCGCGCTGTTCAACTCGTTGGTCTTCAACCCCCGCCAGTGGCCGAAGTTGGGCCTGCGGGTCCTCCTGAATCCATGAGCCGGGGACCGAACGAAAAGGTCGCTCCCCGATTTTGGCGGGCGCCGAAGGCGCGTCGGGTTCTGCATCCCATCGGCCTGGCCCTGATGATGTTCATCCTGTCCCGCGGGCCAACTCGGCACGCAGGGGGAGGAGAGCCAGCCTCTCTGTATTCGATGGGTATGGTCACGTAGAAACCACGCATCGGAGCCATGTTACGATTTTTCGTTAAGGACATACATGACCAACTCGAACAACTTTTCCTTGAAATCCTCCGCTAGATTGGGCCATGACGCGATGATAAAGTCTAACTCGGCAGGAATTTCGTCTATGTTCAGGTGCACACATCGAGCACACTTTTTTACCCGTCTGAACTTCCTGAATCCGTGTGAGTGCCAGGAAGGCACCACATCCCAACCGTTGTGGGGCCTTCCTGTCAAATTGCTCGGAAAGCACTACCGAATCATTGGACCTTAATAGCATTCGGACACCGGATTTCTTCCCCAAAATCAATTGAAGCGCAATATAAAATCCGGCTTGTGCCTGGCCGCCGAGGTTTGCGCATTTGTCCTTGATGTATTGATGAACGGATTGAAGCCGGATAGCTAAATCAAACTATTTTGATAGAATAGTGGAGGAAAAGAAGTACAGGGTGTGAAGATTAAGCAAGGGTTGCGGCTCATTATCGCCGGCCTTTTGGTCATGACGCCGATTGCGGTTGTCCGCCTATGTCTTGAGCATGATAATCGGCGCATCTAAAGTCAACGGAAAGGATGGAAAATTATGCAAGACGAAAAGAAAGGCGCTTCATCGTTGCTGGAAGACCTGAAGAGCATCCTGGCGCCGGTCGGGGGCGACGTGAAAATGTGGGAGAACGCGCGGTTCGTGCTCGCGGAGGTACCGCTCTATTCGAGTGAGGTCAAGAAGATATTGCCATTTGGCATGCGGCCGGTGGAGCCCGCTTTGGCGACCCTGTTCATCGCCGATTACACCAAAACCTCTTTCACGGCGCCTTACCATGAGGCTGCGGTCCTGGTTCACGTGCGCACGCCTTTGGGAAGCGGCTTGCACTGTCCATGGATGATCGTTGACGACGATACGGGCTTGATCTATGGGCGGGAACTCCTGGGGTATCCCAAGAAGTTCGGCCAATTCACCTTCGAGGAAAAAGATGGCGGGGTCTTCGCGAGCGTTTCACGCCGCGGGATCGAGGTGATGAAAATCGAGGCCCGCCGCCAGGAGCGGGAGGACTCTCCCCGGCCGGTCTTCGATTATAAAACCTTCAATGCCGGAGGGCCGGGCCAGTTCTTCGCCATCCAGCCCATCTGGCTGTTCAGGCCCAAGGAAGTCATCCAGGAGTCCTGGTCCGCCCAAGCCAAGGTCATCCTCGGCGAATCGGACTTTGACCCGATAGCAAAGCTTGTGTCCGGGCCCCCTCTGAATGCGCGTTTCGTGGTCATGGATATCCTGGGCTCAAGATACAACCTGCCGGTGGGCGTCGCGGGGATCAGGTGGTTCGCCAACACCTATAACCTGCGTTTCCGGTAGCATCGTCATCGGCCCCCCGCGGGGCAAAGGAGAAAATCCATGGGTTATGTGGAATTGGGCGTGGGCCTGTCCGACGAAACCAAAGCCGCGCAAGAAACCGCGCTGAAGTTCGCCTTGGAAATCATGCGGCCGGCGGGAGTGGAGCTTGACGCCCTTCCCTACCCCGGAGACGTGATTGAAAAAGGCTCGAAACTATGGGATGTGGCCAGACAGTTCCGCGAATTGGGATTTCACCGGGCCGCTTTCGCCAAAGAGGTGGGCGGGATCCGCGACGACCTGGACCCCGACGCGGGGCCTCTTCTGATCGAGACGCAGGGTTATGGCGACGCGGGCTTGGCCGTGGGCTTGAACGCCGCTTCACTTCCGTTCCAAATCGCCGCGCTGGGCCGGGAGCCGGAGCTTCTGGACCTGGCCCGCGCTTACTGCGCGGACACCAAAGGCGAGATGATCGGGTGCTGGGCGAACCTGGAACCCGGGCCTTCGGCCGGCGTGGAACGGGTCGGCGACGAATACGTCATCAGGGGACACCGGGCGGGGTCGGCGCCCAACGGATCGATCGCCACTCACGCCGTATTGCAAGTCCCTTCCAATTCGGACAATGGCGGTCGAAATGGAGCAGTCGCGGTCATCCCTCTCGACCTTCCCGGGATCTCCCGCGGCAAACCCGTCGGCAAAATGGGCCAGCGCGCTCTCAACCATGGCGAGATCGTCTTCGAGGAAGTCAAGATCCTCCGCCAGCACATTGTAACGTCGGATCCCGCGAAGACCTCGGAAATCGGCGGGACCATCCTGGCCGCGGCGCTCGGCGCGGCCGGGCAGGTTTGCATAGGCTTAGCGCAGGCCGCTTTCGACCAGGCGCTCTCCTACGCCAAGGAAAGGGTGCAGGGCGGCGTGCCGATCGTCATGCATAACAACATCAAGCTCAAGCTGTTCAACATGTTCGCCATGATCGAGTCCAGCCGGGCGTTTGCCCGCGGAGTGTCGCGATATTATTCGAGCGGACGATCCGCCGGCTTATGCAAACACGCAGTGGCCCTGAGGGTGGTGGCCGCCGAGACCGCGTTCAAGGTGGCAAGCGAAGCCGTTCAGGTATTTGGAGGCAACGGCCTGGCCAGGGAGTATCCCGTCGAGAAAATGCTCAGGGACGCGCTGGCCGCCATGATCGAGAACGGATCGAACGAGGCGCTGGCGCTGGCCGTCGCGGATGAATTTTAACCGCCCATTCGCACGACGCCACGGAGGGAAAAATGGGATACTTTGAATTGAACGCCAATATCGGCCGGAAGGCCAAAGTATTTCAGGAAGCCGCGAAAGAGTTCGGGCATGAAGTCATGCGGCCCGCCGGGATCGAACTGGACAAGCTGCAAGACCCCGCCGACGTAATGGCGAAAGGGTCAAGGTTGTGGGATGTATTAAAGAAGTCGCGGGAACTCGGGTTCCATAAATTAATGATACCCAGGGCCTATGGCGGCCTGATGGGAAAAGCGCCCGACAATGCCATGTCGCTGGTGGCCGAACAAATGGGTTATGCGGACGCGGGACTGGCCATCAGCATGGAAGTGGCAAGCATGCCCTTTGCATTCGCGGTGATAGCGCCCGACGCTCGGGTGCGCAACTGGGCCCGGGAGTACGCGGAGGACCTGGAAGCCAACATGGTCGGTTGCTGGGCCATTACCGAGCCGGACCACGGAACGGACTGGGTCATGGGAATAACCCGGGAGGGGACAAACCCCAAGACCGCTCCGTCTTTAAAGGCTGTGAAAAAAGGAGACGAGTACATTCTCAACGGCAGGAAATCCGCCTGGGTCAGCAACGGCACCATTGCCACGCACGCGGTGCTTCACGTCGGTCTCGACCAGTCCAAAGGCATGCACGGCGCCGGACTGGCCATGTGTCCGCTTGACCTTCCCGGCATATCAAAGGGCAAGCCTCTGGACAAAATCGGACAGCGCCCGCTTAACCAGGGTGAGATAATCTTCGAAGAGGTCAAGCTGCACCAGAAATATATGATCATACCGGTCCCGGGATTTTTCGGGGGGAACATTTTAGGCGCTACGTTTCTGGGCGTGGCCAACAGCCAGATGGGGCTGACGTTTTCCGGTCTGGCCCGGGCGGTGTTTGATGAAGCTTTTCGATTTGCGAAGGAAAATACAATGAGCGGCGCGCCTTTGATTGAGCAACAGAATATCAGGCTCAAACTCTTTAACATGTTCATGGCGAGCGAGTCCGCGCGGCTTTTTGCCCATACCGTCACCGAGCGTCTGCGATCGGGAAGGCCGAACCCGGTTGCCCGGGCCGTCACCTCGTTGTTTCTGTCCACCCGAGCGCCCTTTTGGGCGGCCGGCAAGGGGGTCCAGCGGTTTTTCAAGCTCTATGAAAAATACCATGAGAATGAAAAAGTCGCCGCCCTTGTCAAAAGATTTTCCCGACTCGATCGCGACGGCGGCATTATTGACTGGGGCAAGTATGGCATCGCGTCCAAGATCCTGGCCACGGAGACCGCATTCAATGTGGCGAGCGAGGCCATGCAGATCTTCGGCGGGAAAGGCTTGACGACCGAATACCCGATCGAAAAAATGTTCCGCGACGCCCGCGCGTCCCTGATCGAAGACGGCGCCAATGAATCCCTGGCCCTGGCCGCCGCGGAAAGTCTGTAGGACCTGATCGCATCTTTGGGCTGACAAAAGGAGCGCAACCATGAACGGGCGTGTGGGGAAAGTCGTGTCAGTGGCGAGGAAAAGGAGGAAGCGGGCGTTATGTATCATGGCGCTTGCCGTTTCCATGCCCCTTGTTGCCGTTTCAGGGAGTTCGAATAAATACCTGGAGCAGAAACGCGGGTTCCGGGAAGAAGTCAACAACAAGGTGGAGAAGAAACTGGACCCGGACGGCAATTACTTGTCCGTTATTTTTACCGATGAGCAGGGCAAATATAATTTCGGTGTCACCCCTGACGACCGCCGGCGTTTGAAAGGCCACGTGCGCGAATATTTTTCTTGCGATGACGAGGCCCTCCTTGAAAAGATAATTGGCGAACTGGACACCGGCCACTACGTGCTCTACAAGCAATACGGTGACGATGGAGTAAACGCGAAGGTGATATTCCTTTCCCCGCGGGCGCAGTAATGGGAATGGCTGACTGACGCTGACGGGATCGAGAAAATGTTCCACGCCTTCAACTTCTCCGTAGGCCTTTACGCTCCCGATGGGAGCAGCCGGTACGTTATCATCCAGAGCGAAGGATCGTTCTTTGGTATAACCCAGAACGCGAATCAGCCTCTCATCTGTCGGAACAATCGGGAACAACGGACCTTTAGCTGCGATGTGCCCGCCCAAACGGAAATTATCTCGTCCATGGAAAAGATGCGCCCGGTGGTTCCGGGGCGGGAAAAACCCGAGGAGAAGTTTATCGATGCCTGCCGGACCCATCCCTATTTCCAGCAGAAAGATGACAACGGCGGGTTTTTAACGAGTGATGAGGAACTCCTCGGGATCTATGAGGAGGTTGTTACGGACAAGGACGAAAAATGCGCGGTCAAGGAAAGCATAAGTCGTTGGCGCATCCACGAGGATTATCCGTTTTTGGTGGCCGACTATTCCCTTAAAACCACGGTCAACATCAATGCCGTCGTTCCCCGCCCCCTCCGGTTCGTCGAAGGGATCGTGCAGACCATGTTGAACGAGGTAAGCGTGAAGTACATCCCTTTGTCGATGAAAAACTTCCGCGACTATACACGGGAATGGACGAGGACGGGAGGGCCTGAGTCCTCTGATTCACGGGGTCGCTGACCTATGATGAATTGATTTTCTAAATGACCAGTGGCAAGGACGCGCAAACCATGGGTAGTACAATCAAGATCAGCGATATCCATAAACGGCGAGGGCGATGTGTCCAGGGAGTCGCTGGTTGGGTTCCGTTATCCAACGAGGTGTCATGACATGGAAAAGGTGAGAATGGGGATCATCGGGCTGGGCCGGATCGCGGACCTTAACATTCTTGGGTATCTTGACCATCCCCATTGCGAACTGATGGCGGTCTGTGATCTGAACGAGGCCCTGGCCAAGAAGCGCATGGCCGAGTGGGGCGCCAAAAGATATTACACGGACTACCAAAGGCTTCTCGCCGACGATGACATTGACGCGGTGGAGATCCTCTCTCCGCACAAGCTGCACGGGCCCATGGTGGTGGAGGCGGCCCTTGCGGGAAAGCATGTCTCGGTGCAGAAGCCCATGTGCATCACCATCCCGGAGGCGGACAAGATGATCACGGCGTGCCGGGAGGCCGGCGTCAAGTTCAAGGTGTTCGAGAACTTCGTGTTCTATCCGCCCTACCGCAAGGCCAAGGAGTTGATCCGGGAGGGCGCCATCGGCGAGCCCCTCTCCATCAACATCAAGCTGGGAATTTCGCCCGGGGGATGGTGGGTGCCTTTCAAGACCTGGCTGTGGCATATCAACCCCGAGCAGTGCGGCGGGTGGCCGGCCACTTATGACGACGGCTTCCATAAGATGTCAATCGCAAGATGGTTTTTCGGGGAGGTTGACACGGTCAAGGCCTGGGTGGATCTGGCCTTCGGTGTGGTTGACACTCCCGCGGTCATCACCTGGAAATACAAGGACGCCAACCGGTTCGGGCTTTGGGAGGCGAATTTCTCGGCCGGCATTATCATGAACAGCGCCTATTATGGCGCGGATGAAAGGGTGGAGATCGCCGGAAGCGAGGGAGTCATTTATGTTACCCGGTGCGCCTCCCGGCTCATGGAGATACCAGCGCTGATCCTTTACCGCGGGGGAGAGGGCCGGAGCTTTGACGACCTGAGGGACGACTGGGGCGACTCCTTCCACGACTGCGGATGGGACTTCATTGATTCAATCATTGAGGACCGGGTTCCCACCCTCTCGGGCGAGGATGGAAAGGCGATCATGCAGTTCTGGAAGGCCGTACACCATTCCTCCAAGGAAGGCAAGGAATTCCGGCCGGATGAGATGAAGGACTGAAACAAAGGAGCTGAACCATGGGGAATAAGATTGCGGATGTTATTTTCGGAACCGTCGGATGGCTGCTCCTGCATCTGTCGGACCGGAGGCTGGCGCGGATTTGCAGACTGCTGGGGAGGCTGGCCTATGCCTTCACTGGCAACGAATTTCTGAAGGGTGTGTTCAATGAGATCATAGACGTTTTCGAGAGCGGTCCTCCGGGAACGGAGATAATCCGCAAGATAGTCCGAGAGGCGCACCGGCCTTATGTGGCGGACATGATTCAAGGATTCATGGGTTTATGACATGGGATTCTGGGAAAGACTGATAAGGGGCGCGGAAGAAAAGCCGAAGATGAGGATCGGCTTCATCGGTGAGGGCCAGGACAAGGACAGACTGCGGAAGGCCTACCGGGAACATCCCCAGGCCGAGATTGTCGCGGAGGAGCCGCTCCCGCGGGCGGACGAGGCCATCAGAACGGCCGGAATCCAGGCGGCGGAGATTTTCGCCAAGTCGGAGCAAGCGGCGGCCCTGGCGCTGGCCTGCTTCCAGGCCGGGATTCACGCCTCGGTCCCGGCTCCCATCGCGACGACCATCGAAAAAGCCGACGAGCTGATCGCCGCGGCCCGGCGCCATCAGGTTACCCTCCGCGTGCGCCAGCCCGTGCTTTATTAAGGGGAGCAAGGTAATTTGGACAATTTTCCCTCATTTTCATGCCGCCGCGTAGCGCACGCTGGGCGCGCGGAAAAAGGAGCGGACCACCGTGGGCTGGCGCTGGGTGCTGCGCAGATACCCATGGAGGTCAGCGG
>DATKZS010000157.1:0-15085 GCA_035527835.1 bacterium | reverse complement strand
GGAGCCGGGCGGCGAGCGTCTGATACTGTGACGTATCGGGAGCGGAGTTGAAGTCGCCGGTGACGATGAAGGTCTCGGAGCCGGCGATCTCCGAGATTTTGGCGAGGATGATTTTCGCGCTCATCTCGCGGGCGGTCTGGCCCATGTGATCGAAGTGGGTGTTGAACAGGTAGAACACCGCGCCGCTCGACTTCTGCTTGAATCTGCCCCATGTCACGAGTCGCGGGAACGCGGCGTCCCACGAGCGGGAGCCGGGGACGTCCGGCGTCTCGGAGAGCCAGAAGGTCCCCTGCGCTTCCAGTTCGAGGCGGTCCTTGCGAAAAAAGATGGGGCAGCGCTCGCCGACCCTTTTGCCGTCCTCCCGTGGCGGCCCGAACCAGGCGTAGTCGGGCAGGCGGCGCTGAAGATCGTTGGCCTGCGACTTGAAGACCTCCTGCATGCCTGCCAGGTCCGGGTCATATTTACGAATCAGCTGTGCAACGTGGCCCCGACGGAAAGCCCAGTAGTCGCGGCCGTCGGATAACATGAGGGTCCGGATGTTGAAGGACATGACGCGGAGCTCGGCCGCGGGCGCGCCGTTCAGCTCACTGCCCGAGCCGTTGACGTGATCGGCCGCGAGCGGCAAGAGCGCGGCCGCCGCGAGCATGAATAATTTTTTCGCGACTCCCGGCATCACTCGCTTCCCCCTCCGCGCACCGGGCTCAGGCGGAACTTATAGGAATAGGGCTTGGCCGGCAGCGTAAACTCCTGGTGCACCGGCGCTCCCCAGGAGTCGTCGCCGCCCACGCCCATCTGCATGTAATCGAGATTGACCGTAACGTCGCTGCTCCGTTTTATTTCGTTGGGGTGCTTGTGGGTCTCCAGCTCTTCCATCTTGAAAGGCCAGGCGCTCATGGAGAGCAGCGGCAGGCCGGTGGCCCTGAGCCCGAAGCCGGCGTCGTCGGTGAAGCTCACCCAGCGCACGTCGGTGCGGTTGCCGGTCTCCTGCGGCTCGAGATAGGGAAAGACCAGGTCATCCACCGGCGCCGAGTACAGGCCCACGGCCGCGCCGGTGTTGCGGTCCCAGTAGTTCTCCTGCGGGCCGCGGCCGAACCAGGTGACGGTGCGGAAGGCGCCGGGCACGGCCATCTGCATTCCGACGCGGGGCAGGTCGGGCAGCGCGCCGGAAGGAGCGAGGTCCGCCTCAACCACCACGTCGCCGTCGCCGTACACGGTGTACACGTTGCGCCAGCGCGACGCGCCCGCGGCGAGCCGGGACTCCGCCGTGATCTGAACCGCCTGGGGCGAGAGTTGTTTGGCGGTCACACCGGTGATAGTGCGCTCCGGCCCGGCATTCTTCCAGACCTTGAGCCGCGCGGGCATGAAGTTGCCGCGGTCGTTGTCGGTGGGAGGGCGCCAGAAGTTGGGAAGGAGCGGCGAGGCGATGAGCTGTTTGCCGCGGTACTCGAAGGATTCGAGCGCGCCGCTTTGTTTGCCGACGCGGACGGAGAATTCGGGGCCGGTGACAATGAAGGCGTCGGCGGATTCATCGAGAGCCACGGCGGGCAGTGAGGAAAGCTCGGGCTCAATCAGCGCGGGCATAGCCCAGTATATCTTGATCTGGTCCCAGGCCACTACATATTCTTTCTGCGCCCACGGTTCGTCTTGGGCAAGGGCGAAGGAGACGGTAAGAAAGTATCGGGCTCCGTTCTTTGGCCCCGGTCTTTCGATGGGGACCATGACCATCTCGCTTTCCCCGGCAGGCGTGGAGAGAACGGGCAGGTCACCGGATTGGATGGTTACACCGTTCTCCTCCAGCCTCCATGAGCCGCGCACGTAAGAGAGGTCGCGGAACGTATTTTTATTACGCACTCGGATTTTGCTGTGGGCCAGATCAAACGCTTCAACTTTGACGTTCTGTTGGACCTTCTTCACCTCGGCTAGTCCCGGGTGCGGCGTGCGGTCGGGGTGCACGAGGCCGTTGGCGCAGAAGTTGTCGTCGTTGGGCTGGTCGCCGAAGTCGCCGCCGTAGGCGAAGAACCCGGAGCCGTCCGCGGCTTTTTTGCGGAGTCCCTGGTCCACCCAGTCCCAGATGAATCCGCCTTGCAGGTGCGGGTTTGACTCGAAGGCGTCCCAGTACTGCTGGAAGTCGCCGCTGGAGTTGCCCATGGCGTGGGCGTACTCGATCAGGACCATGGGCCGGCTGCGGCCCCACCGGTAATAGTGCTTGAGCAGGTTTTGCGGCTTCACGTACATGGGGCATTCGATGTCGCTATGGAAACCGAAGGCTTGCTCGTAAGAGATCATGAACTCGGGGTAGTTTTGTTTGGCCCATTTGCGGGCGGCCGCGGGGTTTAGACCTATCCCGGCCTCGTTGCCGAGCGAGAAGCCCATGATGCAGGCGTGGTTCTTGTCGCGCTCGATCATGTTGCGTACGCGGTCCACCCAGGCCTCTTTGTAGTCGCGGCCCATGGAGATGCGGTTGGGCACGGTCGAGCCGTAGCCGTGGGCCTCGACGTTGGCCTCGTCCAGGACGTAGAGGCCATAGCGGTCGCACAGCTCGTACCATTGTGGGTGGTCGGGATAGTGCGAGGTGCGCACGGCGTTAAAATTGTTGCGCTTCATGAGCAAGATGTCCTGGACCATGCGTTCGTGGGTCGTGACCTGGCCGAGGTCCGGATCGAGCTCGTGGCGGTTCACGCCTTTGATGTAAATGGGCCTGCCGTTCACCAGGATCTGGCCGTGCTTGATCTCGACCGCGCGGAAGCCCACGCGCCAGGGGATGGATTCGATGACGTTGCCGGCATCATCCTTCAGAGTGAGCACCAGCGCATAAAGATTCGGCTCCTCCGCCGACCATAGCTTCGGGCCTTGGACGCTCTGCTCGATCACGAGCGCGGCCTCTTTTTGCGCGGGTACGGTGGTCTCCTGGAGTGGCGACTCGAATACGCTGTTCCCGGCGTCGTCGTACAATGCGGCGCTGAGCGAAACTGGAGCGGCGGCGCCACCGCTATTGGCGAGCTTGACGCTGATCTTCAGCTCCGCGTCCCGATACTCGCGGTCGAGCACGGGCCTCGCGTAAAAGTCCCGGACGTGGACCGGCGCGCGTGATACCAGCGTCACGTCGCGGAAGATGCCGCTCATGCGCCAGAAGTCCTGGTCCTCCATGTAGCTGCCGTCGCAGTAGCGGTAGACCTCGACCGCCACCGTGTTCTCGCCAGGGCGGACGTACCTGGTAACGTTGAACTCTGCGGGCAGGCGGCTGTCCTGGCTGTAGCCCGCGAGCTCGCCGTTCACCCAGACGTAGAACGCCGAGTTCACGCCGTCGAACACCAGGTAGGTCTCACTGCCGCTCCACTCCGGCGGCAGCGTGAACATACGGCGGTACGAGCCCACCGGGTTGCGGTCAACGTATGAGGTCCATGACTTGTCCGGCTCGCCCATGACCCGCGGCGCGTCCTTTTTGAAGGTGTAGCGGATGTTGGAATAGATGGGCACGCCGTAGCCCTGCATCTGCCAGTTCCCGGGCACCGGGATCTCCTTCCATCCGCTCACGTCGTAGTCCGGCTGATAAAAATCCTTGGGCCGCTCGTCCGGGGTCTTCACCCAATGGAACTTCCACGCGCCGTTCAGCGACATCACGAAGGGCGACGCGCTGCGCTCATTCGCTTCCGCCCCGGCGGCCCGCAGAGCTGCGGCCTCATCCGGGAACGGCGTGAAGGTGGCGTGGGCCGGCTCCTTGTTGATCCCGGTCACATCAGGATTTTCCCAGTCCGGAACCGAGCCCTTTTCCGGCCCGGAAAACGCCGCGAGACCCGCGGCCGCGGTCAACAGGGCGATCAAGGCAAGACTTCTTTTCATGGCAGGATTCTCCCTCGGCGGGCGCGCCTGGCGGCGCCCTGAAATTTTAGGCCATCATTATAGCCAATCATCAATCATCCGCCAAAAGGCCGCGGCTTGCGTTGCGGCTCGATGATTTTCGGAATACGATAATGTCGCGGCGGCCGGCGCAATCGGGTTGGCGCAAGGAGGGCGGAAAAATGAGAGCGGGGACGAGGTGCGGACTGATTATCATCATGGCGGCGGGCATTTTGTATTACGGGCCGACACCGATGGCGGGGGCCGCCGAGGGCGGAGGCTTGTTGACGCTGGGGGTGAAGGTGGGGAGCCTGGCGCCGGAGTTCACGTTCCAGGACGCTTCGGGCAAGTGGGTGTCGCTCTCGGATTTCCGGGGCAAGAAGGTGTTCCTGTTCAGTTGGTCCTCGATGTGCCGGTGCAAGTATCAGCTCCCGGCGCTGGAGGAGTTGTACCAGGCGCACAAGGGTGAGGGCTTCGAGGTGCTCGCGGTGGCGGCGGACGCGCAGGGGTTCAAGTGGGCCCAGCCTTACCTCGACATCGCGCATGCTACGTATCCGGCGCTCTCGGACCCCAATAACGAGCTCGGGATCAAGTACAATTTCCTGGCCACGGAAAACGGCTGGCTCATTGACGAGGGCGGGGTAGTGCGCATGAACGCGATCGGGTTCAACATCGCCCTGCCGGAGCAGAAGGCCCTGCTGCTGCGGCTGATGGGGACCGATTTCAAGGCGGAGGACCAGAAGAGCGAGAAGGAGCCGTTGGCGGCGCGGATCAAAGCTGCGGAGGGGCTTGTGGCCAAGCGGTCGGGCGATTTCGCGGGGCGGCTCAATCTTGCCGAGTTGTACCGGCAGGACGGTGAGCTTAAAAAGGCCGAGTCAGTCCTGCGCGATGGTCTCAAGAAACGGCCATTGTCGGCGGAGGCCCACTACCGCCTGGGCGTCGTGCTCTACCAGCAGGGCCGGGTGGAGGATGCGGTCAAGGAATGGGACCGGGCCTACGCGCTCGAACCCACCAACTACATCTACATGCGCAACGTCCAGGCCTATCACGATCCTGATAAATTTTACGCGGAGCTCAAGTAAAACCGGCGGGATCAGACTGAGAGGGGGAGATAGCAATGAAGACAAAGACGAATTTCACGGTATTGGTGCTGGCGCTGACAATGTCGCTCGCCTCGGCGCGGGCGGAGATGGTTTGCGATGAGCCGGTGCAGGTCTCCGACGGCCTGCTGCGGGGGACGGTGGATGAGGGGACCTGCGTGTGGAGGGGCATGCCCTATGCCGCGCCTCCGGTGGACGATCTTCGCTGGAAGGCGCCACGCAATGCCCGGCGCTGGGACGGGATCAGGGACGCGGTCGAGTTCCCGCCTCCCTGCACCCAGTATGGCGGCCTCATGGCGTTCATGGACTGCTCCCGGATCGGGAAGCTCATCGGCAGCGAGGACTGCCTGTATCTTAACATCTGGCGGCCGCGGACCCAGGATAAAAAGCTGCCGGTCTTTTTCTGGATCCATGGGGGGGCCAATAGCGTGGGGCAATCCGCGATGAGTCTGTACCACGGGGCGCACTTCGCCCAAGGCGCCGACATGGTTTTCGTGAGCATCAACTACCGTCTGGGTCCGCTGGGCTGGCTCACCCATCCGGCGCTGCGCAGCGGCGACTCGCTGGACGGCTCCGGCAACTACGGGACCCTCGACTTGATCCAGGCCCTCCGCTGGGTGCGGGAGAACATCGAGGCATTCGGCGGAGACCCTTCCAATGTCACCATCGCGGGCCAGTCCGCGGGGGCCGGCAACGTATTCTCCTTGCTCGCGTCTCCCCTTGCCTCCGGCCTGTTCCAGCGGGCAATAGCCCAGAGCGGCGCTCCCCGCTCCAACGGCCGCGAAAAGGGCGAACAAAGAGCTCTGCTGCTCATCCTCGATCTCATGATCAAGGACGGCCTGGCCCCGGACCGGGAAAGCGCGAAAAAGGTCCTCTCCTCCAAAGACCCCGAATGGGCCGCTTCATATTTGCGCTCCAAGAGCGCCGCCGACATTTACGCCGGATACGAGCATGGCCACATGGGCACCGTGAGCGGCTGGCAGCAGATTTTCGAGGACGGCACGGTCATTCCCGGATCCATCAGCGACCGCTTGGGGGAGGGCCAATACAATCGGGTCCCGTTCATGGTGGGAAACACCAAGGAGGAGGCCAAGCTGTTCCAGCCGCTGGTCATGTCCAAGCTGGACGAGGTCGGCATGTGCCGGATGATCCGGGAAGTTGATCCCGAAAACAGCGGCCTCAAGCTCCAGGACTACCTGAGCCCGCTTATGTGGGGGCCCTATGACCTGCTCGGAAGAATCAGCGGAACGGCCCTTAAGTCCATGGGAGTTGACAGCCCCGCGAAAGCGATGAGCCGCTATCAGCAGGACATCTTCGTCTATGAGTTCGAGTGGAATGAAGAACCCAAGCCCATGGACTTCGTGATCGGCGCGGCCCATGCCCTGGAAATACCCTTCGTGTTCGCCAATTTCCAGGGGGACCCGGACAGCGCGTTGCGCTTTGCCTGGACCGAGGCCAACCGGCCCGGCAGAGAGGAGCTGTCCCGGATCATGATGTCATACTGGGCCAACTTCGCCCGGACCGGGGACCCCAACGGACCAGGACTGCCCCAGTGGCCACGCTGGAGCAACAGCCCCAAGCCTAGAAGGATCATCCTCGATACCAGGATCAGTACGCGGCTCTAAGCAGCTTGAAGATTGACCTTTGAGGATCGCCGATGCGGGTCTGAGCCCGGATCTCGCTCCGCGGCCGCACTATCCTAGCGCTTGTAGAGTGGCGGCGGGTAGTATTGCGGCCCGGGTCCGGGCGGGGGCGCGTCGAGGCCTTTGGTCCAGATTCGGAGGTATGCGCCAAGGGCGGCGGCGGGCAGGACGGCGTCGAGGCTGATGAGGTTGTACCATAGGGCCCCAGTCTCTTTCATGACGAGCAACATGAGTGCTCCGAGGACGAGGGAGACGGTTCCCATGGCGAGGCCGTGCTTGAGCTCGGAATGTTTGGCGAGAAAGGCAGTGAAGTAAGCGCCGAGCATGGTGAAAAGTGTGCCCATGATGGCGCCCGGAACCAGGATTGCGGGAGAGTTCTGGACCTTGCCTGCGATTCTCCTCCACCCGCATCCCCGAAGCAGCGAGCTTGAAGCCCCGGATAAAACCGACGACGCCCGCGCTGACCACGGAGCCGCCGATGTCAATGGCGGTGCCCATGATCACCGCCGTCACGTTGAACTTGCCTGGCTGATCCATTGGTGTCTCCTTCCTCGGGTTGCTTGCCTTCGGGTATATCAGATTCGCGGCGAGAATCAAGGCTGCTTGCCTCGGCCGCGGAAGAGGCTGTCCACGACGTTCTTCACGTATTGCTCGTCGGTGAGTCCGAACACGGCCTCCTCGGGGAAGGGGACGAGGGCGCGGAAGTGGCCGGCGAATTCCTTCATGAGCTGGACTCGGGCCTGGGGGGCCAGCTCCTCGCGGCGCAGGAGCGCGCGGAAGGCGAGGTCGGCCTCTTGCGCGGACACCAGGTGTTTGAGCCGCGCCTCCAGGCTCGGATAGTCGCGGAAAGAATTGTACTTGTCAGCGGCGAGCCGGGAGAGGTCATATTCGAGGCCGGGCACGATGCGGACCACGACGGTGTTGGCCGCGTAATCGCCCAAGCGTTGCGCCTTTTTGCTGACGAGGCAGGAAATGCCGCCCACCAGGTAAAAGAGCGGGAGCGCGTCCACGAAGCGGAGCAGGTTGCGGACCACGACCTGGCTGGGCTGGAGCTTGAGGCCCTGCTCGTCCATGACGCGGAGCTTGAGCAGGCGCTTGCCCAGGGTCTGGCCGCGCCAGAACCACTCCAGGAACATGCCGTAGCCGACGGAGACCGCGAAGAAGGCGAGGGTGCTGAGCGCCCCGGCCAGGCTCGGGCTCAAGATGCTGAGCGTGAACAGCAGGGTGGAGATGATCGAGGTGACGGCGATGATGCAGGCGAGGTCCACGGCCCAGGCGAAGAAGCGCACCGCGGGCCCGGCGAGCGGCAGGGCAAAGGAGATGCCCTCCGGGGTCGCGATGACCAGGGTGTTGATTTTGGTGTCGGACATTACTTGGTCCATTTATTTACCGCCTGCATCCCGCGGCTTTTCGGAGCAGCGAGGATCGAGGAGCGAGGGAATTTTCCGGAACCCCTCGCTCCTCGCTACTCGATACTCGCCCCTCGATGCCATGACTGTTTTTCCTTTTCATCTTTCCCTCCCGACCTCGCCAGGAAGAGGGTGAGCAGGATCAGCTCGGCCAGGCCGAATGCAATCTTTATGGAGTAGGGGAGCACGGGCTCGTGGTACTGGGAGAAGAAGGCCTCGACGACCCCGGCCCATATCAGGAACAGGGCCACTCCGATGATGAGGGTGACGAGGTCGGCCGCGACATCGCGCATTCTTTGCTTTACGGATGCCGAGCTGCCGCGTCCGATCAGGGCCCTGCCGAGGATGAGGCCGGCCTGTCCGGCGATGAGGATGGCGGGGATCTCGATGGCGCCGTGGGGCAGGAGCCATCCGGCCAGGAACCTGGCCTCGCCCCCGGTCACGTAATCGAGCGTGACCGCGCCCAGGATGACGCCGTTGTAGAAGAGCAGGATGATGGTGCCGATGCCGAAGGTCATGCCCATGGCCATGGCGAGGATGGAGACCCTGGTGTTGTGGGTCATGAGCATGGCGGAGAAGGACCCGGCCATGCCGTGCAGCGGGTCATCGGTGCGCGACTCTTCGTAGTCCACTCTTTCTTTCGGGCTGACCATCAGGTGGGGGAAGGGCAGGAGCACGCTCTTGGAGCCCGGGTCCAGGTGCAGCGCCAGACCGCCGAAGAGGCAGCCGGCGATGGTGATGGCCACGGACAGCGCAAAGGCCATGCGGTGGCGGCGGAAGGTTTGCGGGAAGGTCTTGAAAAACCAGTCGAGCGGGCGGAGGCGGTGGGGCTTTTCCCGGGTCTCGTGGATCTCGGAGTAGGCCCGGGCGACCAGGGCCTGGAGGCGTTCGGTGAGCCGCGGCTCGGAGCGGAACTCGGAAAGGCGCGCGAGCCCGGCCGCGGCTCGCTGGTAAAGGTAGTGGAAGCGGACGGCGTCGTCCAGCCCGGCGCCGGCGTCCAGCTCGGTCTCCATCCGATTGAGCATCTTCTCCAGCTCGTTCCAGTACGGCTCCTCCGCCGCCAGGAAACGCCGCAGGTTCACGATCACAGGAGCTGCCTCCTTTTCACGTTGATGTACTGAGACACGAGCTCCGGGCACATCCTCTCGTTTTCGATGAGCGCCATGGAGACGCCGCGGCGCTTGAGTACCTTGATGAGCTCGCGGAGCTTGCGCCATTGGATGTGGCCGCCGAGGCGCTGGTACAGGTCGTCGGCGGCGGCCACGTCGGGCGCGGTGAAGAGGGGCCGGACGCCGGGGGCGGTGAGCATGTTGACGAGCACGAGGTGATGCCGGGCCAGGACCTCGATGTTGGCGAGGAAGCTCTCGGCGAGCACGGGGTCGTCCAAGTTGGTCAGGAAGATGATGAGGGAGCGGCGGCGGAGCTTGAGCCGGGCGAATGATGCAAGCTCGGCGAAGTCGGGATTGACCGGGGATGGTTCGAGGGCGTAGAGGGCGTCGCGGATCAAGTGGTAGTGGGCCTTGCCGTTCCTGGCGCGCACGAAGCGGCGGACCTGGTCATTGAAGGCGATCATGCCGAAGAGGTCGCCCTGCTTTTCGGCGACGAGGCCGAGGACCATGGCGGCGGTGATGAAGCGCTCGAGCTGGGTCACGGTCTCGCCAACGCCCTCGCCCTCGTTCGCTTTTATTTCGACGGTGCGGCCGGAGAGGCGGGAGGCGTCAATGGCCACGTAAACCTCCTGGGTGCGCTCGATCTGGTAGACCTTGCTGATGGGGCGGCCGCGCTTGGCCGTGGCCTTCCAGTGGATGTCTTCGAGGCCGTCGCCGGGGATGTAGTCGCGCAGCTTCTCGAACTCCCTGCCCTTGCCGAGCTGGCGCTGGGCGTGGAGCCCGAAGGCGCCGCGGTTGAGGAAGAGGGCGGCCAGGTTCTTGCGCTCGCCGCGAAGGTTCGGATACACCCGGACCTCGGCCCGCGCCGGAGAGGTCTTGCGGATGGACCAGAAGCCCAGACGCGACGCGGCTTCCAGGTAAATGTTTTCCAGCGCGAAGTTGCCGCGCCGTCCGGCGGTGATCGGCCAGGGCACCAGCGCGCGGCCGCTGCCCTCGGGCAGGGCGGTGACGATCTGCTCGTGCGGAGAGCTGAGGCCTGGCGGAAAGGAGATGCCGACGCCGAGCGGCCGGGAGCCGGCTTGCGCGCTCTCCAGCGTGAGCAGGGCCTCGCCGTCCTGGTCCTTGGTGAGGCGGACCACGTCGGGGTAGGACGCGCTGACCCGGTCGAGCAGGTTCAGCGAGAGCGCGGCGTCGGCCAGAGCGATTACGAGGAACGCGCCGAAGATGCTCATGGCGGCCTGTCCGGCGGCCGGCTCGGCCGCGGCCCACAACGCCAGGGGCAGGGCGATCAGGGCCGTGGCCCGGATCAATCTGGTTCGCGGCGTGATCATCTGGGCACCGCGACCTCCTGGAGGATGCGGCCGACCACCTCGGGCACGGCCAGCCCCTCGATCTCGTACTCGGGGCGGAGTATCAGGCGGTGCTCGAGCACGGGCAGCGCCATGGTCTTGACGTCGTCGGGCGTGACGAAGTCGCGGCCGGAGGCGGCGGCGAGCACGCGGCTTCCGAGCAGGAGCGACTGGGTGGCGCGCGGGCCGGCGCCGACCAGGATGCTGTCGGAGGCGCGGGTCTTGCGCACGATCTCGACGATGTAGGCGAGCAGCTCGTCGCGCACGGTGATGCTTTGCAGGACTCCGCGGAGTGATGCGAGCTCGGCGGCGCTGATCACGTGGGTGACGCCGCCGCGGTCGAGGGTGGCTTCCGGCGAGTCGGATCCGAGCATGCGGCGGGCGAGCTCAAGCTCTTCCTCCCGCTCCGGAGCGGTCATGGTGATCTTGAGCATGAAGCGGTCCTTCTGGGCCTCGGGCAGCGGGTACGTGCCCTCGTACTCGATCGGGTTCTGGGTGGCGAACACGGTGAAGTTGGGCGAGAGCTCGTGGGTCTCGGTGTCAATGGTGACGCGGCGCTCCTGCATGGCCTGGAGCAGGGCGGACTGGGTCTTGGCCGGGGCGCGGTTGATCTCGTCGGCGAGCAGGAAGGTGGTGAAGACGGGTCCCTTGACCAGGGTGAAGCGGCGGAGCTCGAGGTTGAAGACGTTGGTCCCGATGATGTCGGCGGGCATCAGGTCCGGAGTGAACTGGATGCGCGAGAACTCGCACCCGAGCACGCGGGCCAGCGTGCGCACCAGCAGCGTCTTGGCGATGCCCGGCACCCCCTCGATCAGCGCGTGCTGGTTCACGAAGATCGCGATCAGCGCTTTCAATACCACGTCATCGTTGCCGATGATCACCTTGGCGACCTCCGCCCGCGCGCGCGATAGCACGCCCTGCAATTGCTCGATTCCGTTGTTCACGGCCGTCCACTCCTTTTCGCGAGAATTTTGCTGATCCGTTTATATGCCCCCGCCGGATCATGCCGGCCCGGCGGGAGCGCCCTTTCCGCTCTCACGATCTCATGCACGCGCGCCGCTTTGCGCTTCATGGCCTCGGAGCCGGGGCCCAGCGAGCGGCGCCACTCGTTTTCACAGACGGATAGCACGTCGCGCCGGGGAATGGCGCGGCGGAGCAGGTTCACGAGTCCGGCCGCCGAGTCCCGGCCCTGGGCCGGAGCGGGGGCGAGGCCGCCGCGCTTGGGCACCAGGCTCGACGCGTTTTGCCACACGAAGAGGAGGGCGATGAAGCCGAGCGCGAGGAGCAGGGCGTCGAGGCGGAAGCGGCGCATCAGGATCATGACGCCCTTGGCTTGCTCCATGCCGAGGTGGGCCTCGTCGAAAATCACGGTGGACGACGGCCCGACCAGCCAGGCCAGCAGGCCCGGCAGCCGCTCATTGCGCATGGCCTCGTTGCTCGCCAGATAGGAGTCGCCCATGAGCACGATGGAGCCTTTGCCGTAGGGCCGCTCCACCACCACGGGCAGGCCGAGCCGGCCGTAAAGGATGCGCCAGTTGTCCTTGAGCTTGTCGAAATACAACACCGAGTGCCAGGACACGGCCGGGGGAAGCAATTCCGGGCCGGACTGCTTCTCGGCGCGGGAGGCGGCGGGCGCGTTATCAGCGTCCGGGATCGGGTCGGAGTAAGCGAAGGCAAATCCCCAGCGGTCGGCGATGGAGACCATCTTGGTTTCCCACGGCCCGGGTTTTCCGTAAAACTTTTTCTTGCGCTCCGATTTCTCGGCGCCGGGTTCCTGCTCCGGCTCCGTCCCGTCTTCCGCGGTGGACCCGTCCTTGACTTTTTCTCCAGCGTCCACCTTGCCGCCCTCTTTTTTCTCATCCCCGCATTTTTTGTTCTCCTGCTCGCCCACCGTGTCCGAGTCCTCGCACGTTGTATCATGGTCGAACCAGTGATACGGCTCCGCGCTCAGCGGGTAAAAGAGTATGACCAGCCGTCCGCCGGACGCGGCAAAGGCCTCGAGCGACTTGAGCACGTCCTCCGGGTCGTCGCCGGTGTCCGCGCCCATGAAGATGAGCGTGCGGCCGCGGCCCGGCGGCAGCTCTGAAAATTCCCCGGTGTTGCGGACGGCGGTGACGCCGGGCATGGAGGCGAGGGCGTCAAAGAAGGCGCTGGCGCCGAGCGGGTCGGCGCGGTAGGAGGAGTATTGCGGATAAACGTCGCCGGTCTCCAGGCCGAGCGTGAAGAGGCTGATGAGCGCGTACGCGAAGGCCGGCGCGATCAGGAGCGCGGCGATCAGCGCCTTTTTATTGTTGCCGGCCACTGGCCTTTAACCTCTGTTGGTTCGCGATGACGCGGTCCAGGAGCTCGCGGGTGGTCTCGTGCATCCCGTACCACACGGATTCGAAGGCGGCGACGCTGTCGTCGAACACTCCGGGCAGGCCGGGCTCGGCGTGGGCGCGGCGGAGGAGCTCGCGGCCGTAATCGCGGTTGGATTTGAAGGGGGCGATCAGGATGAGCTTGTGCTGGCCGAGCGCGGCGAGGCTGGCGAGGAACACGGCGCGGAGGGCGAGGCGGAGCTCGCCGCGTCCGGCCAGCTCGCGGGCGTAGGCGATCCACTTGTCCTCCGGCAGCTCATCGGCGGTCACGGATTCGTCTTCCAGGTCGGGCTTGGCAAAAAGGGCCTGGGCGGCGACCACGACAGCGGAGGCGCCGCGGCGCCGGTAAATGCGGTAGAGCATCACTCCGCCGATGGCGAGGGCGGCGGCCAGGAGCGCGTAAAGCAGGACGCGGAGGATGAGGCCGAGGTCGGCAAGGCCCGACGATGGTTTTTCCCGGGGCTCGATCTTGGGGAACAGGTTGCGGAGCCAGCGATAAAATTTTTCCAGCCAGTGGAGGAATTCCTTGATCCAGCCGCCGATGGTCTCGAAGATGCCGCGCAGGAACGCGGAGACGATGCCCTCCTCGGCCTCGTCCCGCTTTGGCCGGGGCATGCGCCACGCGTATTTGCGGCCCTGCAGCACGCGGTCGAGCGCGCGGTCCAGTTTTTGGGGGGACACGCTGAGCCGGGGCGGGAGCGGCGCGGGCCGGGCTTCTTCGCTGACGGAGGCGGCCGGCTCCGGCGCCTTGGCGGCCGGGGTTTTGCCAGTATTTTCCTTATGCGTCCGCTGGGCCGGGCGGGCCATGGCCGCGCCGGACCAGAGCAGGGAGCCGAGCATGATTACGACCAGCGTGGCTTTAACCATGAAGCGGCGGAGTTGGACCTTGAGGTCCGCTCCGGTGCGCAAGGAGTCGCCGTGGAAGCAGCGCAGCACGTACGCGGCCTTGATCAGCGGGTCCAGGCACAGGTAGGAAAGCCCGCAGACCACGGCGAAGAAGATGCTGTTCATCATGAGCTCGGGGTTCCCGGCGAACACGGTCTGCACGCCGAAGAGCGTTTTCAGGAGCATGGGCGCGCTGAGCAGCGCGGTGGCGATGTTCACGGCCACGGCCACGCCGAAGGGCGACAGCGGCAGGGCCGCGAGGGTGAAGACGGCGCTGTAAACATAGAGCAGGCTGGAAGTCCAGTCCGGAGCCGCCGCGGCCGCCACCGGCATGATCACGAGGTAGAGCGCGGCCACGACCATCATCAGGTACGGGCTCAAGGCCCAGATCAGGATGAGGTTCTGGCGCGGCCAGAGCCGGGAGAGCTCGGAGGACCGGCGCAGGAGCGATGGCAGATCCTCATCGCCGTTGTCAAGCACGCAGAGCCCCTGGTAAAACGCATAGACGCGGGGAAAGGGCAGGGCGGTGAGCAGCGCGATGGGGAGAATGAATAGTCCTGACGGCTGGACCATGGTCTGCCGGGCGGCCACGCGCAACATGCGGGAGGCGGTGAGGACGGGGACCGGCTCGCCCGACACCAGCGCCCACAGGCCGCGGCCGAACGCGGTCTGCCAGGCCTTCATCCAGATGAAGAGGGCGGTGAGGGCCAGGGCGCCGCGGGGCAGCGTGGAGTAGGCAAGCCCGCTCCTCGCCATGTCGGCCCAGAAATATAAGAGCCCGATGACGAACGGCATGGCCCCGATATAGTACAGGGCGAGCACGTTGGCGGGCGCGCGGCGCAAGAGGTGGAAGACCTCCTCGATCAGCTCGAGCGGGCCCTGGCCGTCCTGGCGCGTGCGCTTCTTCGCCATCAGCGGGCCTCGTCCCAGAAGCCGGGCTTCCACACGGTCCCGGCGTGATACTTCGAGGGCAGGGCCAGCAGGCCTGAGCCAAGCGCGTAAAAAAAGAGCCAGATCATGAGCGCGCCGATGGCGAGCTGGGCGGCGCGTTGGAAGGCGGTGAGGCGGCGGCGCTTTTTGGGCTTTTCGCCGGTGATGCGGGCGATGCAGGCGGCGCAGACCAGGCGGTCGTCGTGCTCGGTGACGCACTCGCGGCAGAAGAAGCGTCCGCACTCCATGCATCTGGCCACGGCCTCGCGCCGGCCGTGGTTGTAACAGCGGGCGTGGGAGAGATCAGGAGGCATTCGCGGCCCCCGGCCCGGCGGCGCTGCTGGCCCGCGTCCCGGCCGCGTCGTGCCCGGCCTGGAAGCGGTTCACGCGCATCAGGCCGATCAGGCCGAATGACGAATACACCACGGCCTCGATTGAGAGGAAGACCAGAAACACAGGCCCCTCC
>DATKZS010000156.1:0-8878 GCA_035527835.1 bacterium | reverse complement strand
GCGAGTCGTCGTTGTTCCATCCCGGCGAAATCACGTCGGGGGCGGTAGGGTTGAAGGTTTTGAGTTTCCATGCAATGAATATAGCATGAAAATACAGATTTGTCAAGCTATTTTGCGAGATTCAGTAGGTTACATGCCGTTAAGCAATGGGCCTTATAGCGTGGTCAATAAATCCATGCCCGCCAATATTCTGAGGACGATTGTAGCGGGTCCTGATATGGAAGTCAATACCTTTTTGCAAAATTCACCGGCCCGGCGTGGGAGCGCCCTTCCGGGCGCGATCTTCATCTCCGCCGCTGCCGGGAATCGTTCCCGGAAGGGCGCTCCCATGATCGGCGGATTTACCGAACGTTAAACTTGCGAGGCCCCCGAGACGGCGCTGAAATTCAATTTGACACCAGCTGAAAAATAGGATAGATTCATATGTCTTGTAAGTGGACACCGTAGTACCGATCGTCGAGGCATCAGATGTCAAAGAGCAGCCCATATGGAATCGGTCCCATCGCAGACCCTCCCGTACTGTGGAATTCACAGGTGTTCTGCCTTTGCGAGACCAACCTCTCCGGCGAGATAACCCGCTGCACCCCTGCATTTGAGAAGCTGGTCAACAGAAACGGCAATCCTCCACAGCCTCCCCCCCCTTCTAACTCTTCCCGGCCTTTGCTCCTGTCCGAGCTGATCCATCCGGAGGACCGCGCGGAGTTCATGGGCGAGCTGGACCGGATTTTGGCGGGGGACCGGCAGATGGACAAGCGGGCGGTGCGGCTGGTGACGCCTGACGGGCGGGTGATGCTGATGGAGGCATCGGGGGAGACGCTGCGCCGCCAGGATGATGTTTCCGGGGCGATCCTTTCGTGGGGCGAGGAGCGCAAGTCGGAGGAGGTGGTATCGTTCGACCCGGAAAAGGACATGGAGTCGCTCCAGGAGCTCCTCAATAATTTCACTTCCAGCCTGTTCGACCCGGTGGTGCTGCTGAACACGGAGGGCCGGATCGTTCACATCAACGCCCCGGCGCTGGAGCTTCTCGGGTATCGGCGGGTGGACCTGATCGGGAACCCGGTGGCGGTGCTGTTCGAGCAGCGGCCGGACCTGATTCCCAAGGCCATGGCGCGTTTCGCCCGGGCCATGCGCTCGGGCCAGATCCGGGCGGCCTCATTGGTCTGGGTCACGCGGGAGGGCGCGAAAATCCCGGTGACGGTTTCCAGCTCGATGATCCGGAGCGCGTCGGGCGAGCTGGTGGGCATGGTGATGGTGGCGCGCGATGAGCGGGAGAACGCCCTGCTCAAGGACCTGGAGCAGAAGAACAAGGAGTTGGGAAAGGCCTTCCAGGAGCTCAAGGAGCTGGACAACATGAAGGACGACTTCCTGAGCCTGGTGGGGCACGAGCTGCGGGCGCCGCTGGCCAACATCCTGGGTTATACCGAGTTCCTTAAAGAGTGGGACATCTCGTTAAAGGAGCGCAAGGAGTTCGTGGAGATCATTTACCAGGAGAGCCAGCACCTGCGCCGCCTGGTGGACGACATCCTGGACCTCTCGCGCATGGAGGCGGGACGGGTGGTGTACAACTTCATCCGGACGTCCATGAACCGGACGGTGCAGACGGCGATAGACACATTGAAGCCGATGGCGGACCGCAAACAAATCCGGATCATCACCAATTATAACGACCAGCTCGAACCCGTGGAGATGGACCCCGACCGCATCAAGCAGGTGGTGTCCAATATCATCCATAACGCCATCAAGTTCTCCGACCCCGGCAAGAGCATCACGGTGACCACGGAGGAGGTGGAGGGCGGAATCAGGGTGTGTATCGCCGATGAGGGCATCGGCATCCCGCGGGAGTTCGGGGCCAAGGTCTTTAACAAGTTCGAGCAGGTGGCCTCGATCAAGCACCACTCCGAGGGCGCCGGGCTGGGCATGCCCATCGCCAAGCTGATCATCGAGGATGGGCACAAGGGCCGGATCTGGTTCGAGAGCCAGGGCGAGGAGGGCCCGGGCGGGGGCCAGGGCACTACCTTCAGGTTCGTAATTCCTGAAAGGAGGCCGGAGTCATGACCCTGTTAAGGGCGGTGGTGGTTGACGACAACAGGCTTAACCGCGAGATGGTGGCCCGCACCCTGGAGACCAGGGGCCTGCAAACGGTGCAGGCGGAGAACGTGGTGCAGGGCTGGCGCATGATCGAGCTGATCTCGCCCCACCTCGCGGTGATTGACGTGATGCTGCCGGGCGACCTCGACGGCGTGGACCTGTGCCGCATGATCCGCCAGAACCCCGCCCGTAAAGAGATGGTGGTGGTCATGGTCACGGCCTCCGAAAAACGCCGCGAGACCGAGCGGGCAATGGCCGCCGGCGCCGACGTCCTCATCCCCAAGCCCTTCTCGCCCAAGGAGCTGTGGGTCCAGATCAATACCCTGCTCGCCGACAGGAAGATCGTGACCCGGACCTACAAGGTGTTCGTGCTCGACGACGACGAGACCGACGCCAAGCTGGCCGAAACAGTTCTCACCAAGGCCGGGTATCAGGTCATGTCCCATACCCAAGCGCAGGGCGTGATCCCGGCCATCAAGAGCTTCAGCCCCGACGTCGTCCTCCTCGACGTGATGATGCCCGCGCTCTCCGGAGACATCCTGGCCAAGATCCTCCGCCAGGACAAAACCTTCAAGGCAAAACCCCGGATCGTCTTCCATTCCAATAAGTCGCCCCACGAGCTCTCCGTGCTGGCCCGAGAGACCGGGGCCGCCGGCTTCGTGTGCAAGGTGGACGGACCCGCCGCCCTCCTCTCAACCATGCGCGCCATCCTGGAAACCACGGAAACCGGGGACCCGGCATGAAAGGGAAGACCAGGGGAAGACCATGAGAGAAAATTTTTGAACGCCAAGACGCCAAGTCTTTAAAGATTATTATAAATAAATATCTTCGGCGCCTTGGCGTCTTGGCGTTAAAAATTCGACGCCAAAAGAGGTGAACGCCATGAAGCATAAGATCTTTGTTCTCGACGACGACGACACCGCCTGCCAGCTCGCGGAAAGGGTGCTCACCAAGGCGGGATACGAGGTCCAGACCCAGACCCGGGCCATCGGCGCCACCACCGCCATCCGGGCCTATCAACCCGACCTCGTGCTTCTCGACATTATGATGCCCGCCCTCTCCGGCGACAGCCTGGCCGAGATCATCATCAGGACCGTCAAGCCCTGCCCCAAAATCCTCTTCTACTCCAACAAGCAGGAGGACGAGCTCAGGGAGCTGGCCCGCGCCAATTCCGTGGACGGATACGTCTGCAAGGTCCATGGACCCACCGCCCTGCTCAAAACCGTGAGGGGACTGCTCGCGGGGTGAGAAATTTTATTAACCGCGGAGACGCGGAGGACGCGGAGAAAATAAATTTTTTTCTTTCCGTAGCCCGCTTCCGCGCACTCGTCATTACCGCTGCCATAATAAATTTCTCTCTGCACTACTAACATGCAAGATGCATAAATTTCTTTGCACTTTTTTTGATAACCACAGATGAACACGAATCAACACAGATTAATAGATGATGTTAAAAAATATCAGTGTTCATCCGTGTTCATCTGTGGTTATCTTCTTCATTCCATTTATTGGTTGCGGCCAGGTGCCGCGCTGGGTTCTCTGCGTCTCTGCGTTCTCTGCGTCGCCGCGGTTTCTAAGAACCTCACTATATTTGTCCCTTCTCCCGCTTGAGGTTAAAATATCCGTCATGCTCAAGGCGCTCCCTTCCATAGACCTCGTCCTGGCGTATCCGGAGGTGGCACGGTTGGCCGCGTCGTACTCACGGGAGCTGGCGGCCGAGTGGGCCCGCGCCGCGGTGGAAGAGCTGCGGGCGGAGCTGACGGCGGGCGCCCGGCCGGCGCTCGGCCCGGACGGCAAGCTGGCTCCGGAGCTGGTCGCGGAGCGGGTAAAGGATCAGGCGGCCCGGCTGCTCGCGCCGTCATTAAAGCGCGTGGTCAACGCCACCGGGATCGTGATCCACACCAACCTGGGCCGCGCGCCGCTGTCGCCGCACCTGATGGAGGCGATGCGCGAGGTGCTGGGGACCTACTCCAACCTCGAGTTCGACTTGGCGGCCGGCGGGCGCGGCTCGCGCCACGTCCACCTCGCCCGCCTGATCCGCGCGGTGACCGGAGCGGAGGACGGCATCGTGGTCAACAACAACGCGGCCGCGGTGCTGGTGGCGCTGAACACGCTGGCAACGGGACGCGAGGTGGTGGTGTCGCGCGGCGAGCTGATCGAGATCGGCGGCTCGTTCCGCATTCCCGACATCATCAAGAGCGGCGGGGCCATCCTGCGCGAGGTCGGGACCACCAACAAGACCAGGCTCTCCGACTATGAAAAGGTCATCGGCCCGGACACCGCGCTCATCCTCAAGGTTCACACCTCCAATTACAAGATCGTGGGCTTCACCGAACAAGCCGAGCTCAAGGACCTGGCCGCGCTCGGCCGGAGTACCCACGTGCCGGTCATGCTCGACCTGGGCTCGGGACTGCTCGTGGACCTCGCCGCCCACGGCATCACGGACGAGCGGCCGGTGCGGCATTACGTCGAGGCCGGCGCGGACCTGGTCACGTTTTCCGGCGACAAGCTCTTGGGCGGCCCGCAGGCCGGATTCATCGCGGGCAAAAAGGACGTGGTGGACAGGATCAAGCAGAACCCCATGGTGCGGGCCTTGCGCGTCGGCAAGCTCACGCTCGCGGCCCTGGAGTCCATGCTCACGGCCTATCTCGCGCCCGACACGCTCTTCGAGAAGATCCCCGCGCTCCGCCTGCTCACGCGGCCGCCGGAAGAGATCAAGAAAGAGGCGCGCAAGCTCGCGGCGGGCCTTAAAAAGCGCCTGAAGAACGCGGAGATCAAAGTAGCCGAGGACGAGGCCTTCGCCGGAGGCGGATCGCTCCCGGCGTCACCACTCCCCACCTTCGTCGTCACCGTCTCCGTGCCCGGGCATAGCGCGGACGATCTCGCGCGCGCTTTCCGCAACGCGCCCGTGCCCGTGGTCGGCCGGATGCGGCAGGGCGTGTTCTGCCTCGACTGCCGCGCCCTGCTCCCCGCCGACCACGCCCTCATTTTCGCCGCCGCCGAAGCCATCGGCCTAAGGGAATAAGCAGTGGCGCGCGTCCCGACCCTGGTTATGGGGACCGCCGGCCACGTTGACCACGGCAAGACCAGCCTGGTCAAGGCCCTCACCGGCGTTGACCTCGACACCCTGCCCGAGGAAAAGGAGCGAGGCCTCACCATCAACCTCGGCTTCACCCACTTTGACACCGCCTCCGGAAAACGCATCGGCGTGGTGGACGTGCCCGGCCACCGCCGCTTCATCAAGACCATGCTGGCCGGGGCCCACGGCCTCGACTTCGTGCTCTTCCTGGTCGCCGCCGACGACTCGGTCATGCCCCAGACCAGAGAGCACCTGGAAATCTTGAAGCTGCTCGGAGTCGAGCACGGCATCATCGTCATCACCAAGATTGACCTGGTGGACGAGGAGCTGCTGGAAATGGTCAAGGCGGAAATCGCCGAGCTGGTGGCCGGGAGTTTCCTGGAGGACGCGCCGGTCATCCCGGTGTCGAGCGTCACCGGCCAGGGCATGGATGAGCTCATCCGCGCCATTGACGCGCTCGCCCAGACCCTCCGGCCGCGCGAGCGCGGCGCGTATTTCCGGCTGTTCGTGGACCGCTCGTTCAGCGTGGCCGGAGCGGGCACCGTGGTAACGGGCACCGCGCTCTCCGGCTCTATGTCGCCGGGAGACGAGATCGAGATATGGCCCGGCGGCGGCAGAGCCCGGGTGCGCAAGATCGAGGTCCACGGCGAGTCCGTGGAAAAAGCCCGGGCCGGACAACGCACCGCCATCAACCTCCGCCTCGTGGACAAGGCCCAGGTCGGCCGCGGCGACATGCTGGCAACCCCCGGCGTGGTCAAGCCCACCTACATGGTGGACGCCAAGCTCGAAGTGCTGGGCGACTATCCCCGGCCCGTGCGCCACTGGACCCGCGTCCGCTTTTATCTCGGCACTTCCGAAATCTTCGGACGCCTCGCGCTCCTCGACACCGACCAGCTCGAGCCCGGAGACTCAGCCTTTGTCCAGCTCCGCCTCGAAGCCCCCGCCGCCGCCGTCACCGGAGACGCCTTCATCATCCGCGACTTCTCCGCGTCATTCACCATCGGCGGCGGCAAAATCCTCGACGCCCACCCCCGAAAGCACAAACGCAAGCGCGCACTCGTGGTCTCTGACCTCGAACGCCGCGAAAAAGGATACCTCGAAGAAGTGGTCGAGCTCGAAGCCAAAAAGGCCGGGTACTTCACGGCCAGGAACGACGTCGCCCGCGAGCTCGACGCGCCCATGGACCGCGTCGGCGCGGCCGTCGCCGAGCTCGCGGCCAAGGGCAAGGTCATCATCCTGCCGCCCAAGAAAGCGCCGTGGATCATCTATCACGAGGCCTGGGAGCGGCTCGGCTCGCGCATCAGGGAAGCCCTGAAGCAGCACCACGACGCCCTGCCCCAGCTCGACACCGGCCTCTCCGAGCAGGAGCTGCGCGCCCGCGTGGAACGCGCCGCGGGCGCGGCCATGACCGAGGAGCCGTTCCGTTACGCGCTGGAAAAACTGGTCGAGGAGCGGGCGCTCAAGATGGTAGAGAGCACCTACGCTCTCTCCGAGCACGCGGCGCGGCTGAAGGAGGACGACCAAGCCGCGCTCAGCCGCATCCGCGCGGCCTATTTCGACAGCCCCATGACCCCGCCGTCCACCGAAGAGATTTACGCGGGCGCGGGCCTGCCCAAGCCCGTGGTGCGCGACTTCCTGGACAAGATGGTGAGCGACGGCGAGCTTCTGCGCGTGAGCCGCGATTACCTCTTCTCCCAAAAAGCGGTTGAAGCCGCGCGCGACCAGGTGCTATCCTATATCTCCGAGCGCGGCGGGATCACGGTCTCCGAGTTCCGCGACCTGGCGGCGACCTCCCGCAAGTGGGCCATCCCGCTGCTAACTTATTTGGACAACGAGGGCTTCACCATCCGCGACGGAGACTATCGGAGGCTGGGACCGAAGGCCAAGGGCTGAGATGATGATCCGCCCTGGTCAAGGACGAGAGAGGTTGAAGAGATAAAAGGCAAGGATAGGGACTGGTGTCTCTACCGGGCTTCAAACCCATGCCCCGGCGTTTTTCCTATCCCTTGAAAAATCAAGGGGATGAGACGGCGGCCCTCTGTTTAAGCGGGCTTGCGGGATTCAAGAAGCCAGGTTTGATATAGACTGATATAACCTGTATTCCCCAGTATTCGAGGGAAAGCAATGGAGAAAACAATGGAGAGAAAAACAGAGCGGCATAAGGTGATAAAGATGAGATCGAGACGAAGAACGGCGAGCGCGGTTTTCTTTTATGATGACTACGGAACCGGGAAGCCCATAGGCAACGCTGGCGCTCTGTTTATGATCGAGAACCCGGACGGCCTCACACACGACCGCTTCATGAAGGAAATCGTGCCGGCAATCTGGGAGCGCGTAGCCTCTTTTCACAAGGCGTCCACGGGCCGCGAGTATACCCCGGACCTGGACAGAGAGGAGCAGGATTGGCAGACCTTCTTGCTGACACAAGCGAGAATGGATGGGCGCAAATTGTATTCTCAAAAAGAGGTCCAGGCTATAATGCAGATGAACTCGCCGGGGGCCGTGGCGGACGCCTTGAGGCGCGTCAAGGCTAAGGGCGAAGCCGGTATGCTTCCCCTGGAACAACGGAAAAACATCAATAAGCCGGGAGCTACGATCGAGCTATTTTTACGGGAAGAAAATGGCAAGAAGCATCTCTTGTCTATGGGGGTGCTTTCCATGATGGAGCTTAAAGAATCTCCTCTTGAACCTCTTGACCCTCTGGCCCCTTACGATCATGGATCGAAGAGAAGGAAGGCCAGGCGGAAAAAATCGCCCGCGTGAACAAGCCGCGATGAAGGGGGGGCGGACCCGGCAACGGGCCTGCCTCTCTTTTTGCCCGCTAACTCTCTGCAATTCCGCATGGAAATTTACTCCCGTAATTCTCCATACAAAATAGATTGACAGCACAATATGTCTTGGTATCCTTGATGATGTAGGGAGGGCTTGTTATGGCAGGCAACGGAAAATTCTTGAACTTGAAGGAGGTCTCGCAAGAGCTTGGCATCTCCTACAAGTCGGCCTGGAAATGGGCATCAAGCGGCCTGATACCCGGTTGCATCAATGTCAGTCCGGGGCGGGGCAAGCCCACCTTCAGGGTGTCCAGGGTGGGCCTCGATAAATTCCTTCGGGAGAGGGAGAGGACCACGGCCGAGCGGGTGCGGGAAAAAAGCGGAGCAGGGGGCGGTGATGGGCAAGTTGATAACGCCGGGCGCGTCTGAACTCGCGGACCTTTTCTTAGAGCATCACTTCAAGGATTTTCGGCCCGATGCTCCATTTCCGGGGGCCTATTCTCTTAGATATTGGCGGGGATCGTGGTGGACCTGGACAGGACTTTGCTTCCGGCCCCTGCCCGACTGCGACCTTGAATCCCGTGTTGCTTCCTATCTGAAAAACCGGCCAGACACCGAGGACAGCGTTTCCGTTTCCAAAGTCCGCAACGTGCTCTTGATCCTGAAGGCCATAGCTCTTTTGCCTCACGACCTCGACCCGCCCGCGTGGGTGTGGCCGGCGGTTGAAGCCGCGACTCCCGCTCCGAAATCTCTCGCCCTTCAAAACGGCATTCTTGGCGTGAACGCTCTCCGATGGAGCGATGGAGCCGTGGACTCCGGCCTTGACCCGGCCCTTGTAATGGGTGAGGTCTTGCGCCCGGCGACTCCGGCCTTTTTCAGCATGGCGGGCCTGCCCGTGAGCTTCGACCCGGCCTCAACCTGCCCGCGATGGGTGAGCTTT
>DATKZS010000155.1:0-10720 GCA_035527835.1 bacterium | reverse complement strand
CAAGGAGCTCAAGGACGGGACGTCCGGCGACGACGACGCCTACCACAAGATCACTTACGGCTATGACGCCTTCGGCGACATCACCAGCATCGGCGAGAGCGGCGGCGCCACCGTGGTTTACCCGGACCACGACGCCCTCCGTTACGACGGCCTCCACCAGCTCACCGGATCAACCATCGTCATCGGCAACACCACTGGGGGACGGTGCCTGGCACCAACTTAATCAACTTAACGGGAGACAAAGATTGATGGGCAACACCGTGGGGGACGGTGCCTGGCACCAACTTAATCAACTTAACGGGAGACAAAGATTGATGGGCAACACCGTGGCCCAGTTCTTTACCCCCTCCGCCGAGCGCTTCTTGAAATATAACGCCTCCACCGAGGAGGCCCGAGTCTTCGCCTACGACCTCGCCGGGAACCTCATCTACGAAGGCGGTTCCTTCGCCTCCGGCGCCCAGTCCGACGAGCCCGTGATCGAGCACATCTGGCTCGGCAACCACCTCATCGCCACGGTCACTTTCGTCTCTTTTCTGCAACGGTTCTGATCTTTTCTTCATCCTTTCCTATCCTGTTGATGCTTGTACAAAAACCTGGCGATGTGTTTCAGAATGATGGCGTTTTATTGTATTCGATCTTGGATGAATTGGCCACCGTTATTTCTCCCCGTCAGGGCTGTAAAGGATATTTATGGGGGCGATATCCCGGGGTGGGCCGAAGACGTCCGACCCTGGGCTATCTTCTTTTGCCCTTTCAGGTCCGAAGAATAAGATCCAAACAGATTGAAACGATCCGGCAAACAGCCCCACTGGGCCAGTAGTTTCGATCGGGTCGTTGCGTTGGTTTCATTGTGATGGTCGGCAGTGATATGATGGGGCTTGAAGGAGGGGCCGTTGGGCTGGAGCGTCAAAGGGACGGTGTTCGTTGATTACGTGCGGATGGTGCGGGGCCGGAAGGACGTTGACTGGCGGCGGTATCTTAAGGCCGAGGATTTTTCTTTCCTGACCGAGATCATCGAGCCAGACGTTTGGTATCCGATGGAGACGTTCGAGCGGCTGGGGTTGGGGATTTTGGCGGAGATCGCCGGTGGCGACGTGAACTCGGTTTACACGTGGGGCCGGTTCGCGATGGACGACCTTTTCCGCCTGCACCCGATGCTGATCGCGGAGGACAATCCCCAGGAGTCGCTGATGCGGTTCCAGGTCCTGCGCTCGAGCTTTTTTGATTTCGAGGCCATCGAGATCAAGAGCCTGATGGAGAACAGCGCGGCCATCGAGGTCCGCTATCACATGGGGCCCGTCGCGGAGGAGGCGTCGTCGCACCAGACCGCCGGGTTCCTGGAGCGCCTGATCGAGCTCGCCGGCGCCAAGAATACGCGCTTCCAGTTCCTGCAAAGGGCCTGGCAGGGCGCAGGCGCGACCGCGATCCAGTTGGATTGGGATTGAGGCCGGGCCAAAGAGACGTATCCGCCGCCAGGAGGAAAAAATAGGCTGCCCCATGAGTGGAAAAAGAATTAATAGCGCGATTATTTGGGGGGGAATTCTGCTGACTTTCGCGGCGGCGCTTTCATGGGGCGTAGATCCCGGCAAGGCCGCTCCGGTCAAGGCCGGGATGGTCGAAGCTGACGGGGTGAAGCGTCTCGGCCCGGCGTGGCTCACGGAGCGGGAGGGGATTTACGTGCTTTACCTGGAAGGCTCGGACCATGACATGGCCTATCAGCACGGCGCTCTGTTGGCCGGCGAGATCGCGCAGGGCGAGGTCCCGTTCATCCGGGACTTTTTCAAGAGCGAGATCGAGCACAGCGTGATCGGCGGGACGCCGCTGGTGGACCTGGCCGAATGGTTCATGCACGGCCTGTTTTTCGATCCGATCGCGCGCCATATTCCGGCGGAGTTCAGGCAGGGCTTAAAGGGACTGGCCGACGGCTCCGGCCTTGATTACGATTCGCTTCCGCGGGTGATGGTGACGGCGGACGCTGGCCAGGTGATCGAGGGCAAGGTTTACGGCGGGCGCAAGGCCTATCCGGGGCTGGCGTCCTATTCCAACATGGGCTGCACTTCGTTCGTGGCCTCGGGCCCGGCCACCGTGAACGGTCACGTGCTCCACGGCCGGAACCTGGACTTTCCCGGCGCCGGTTTTTTTGACCGGTTCCCGGTGGTGGCCTTCTGCCGGCCGGCCTCGGGACAGCGCTACGTCATGATCACCTCCGCCGGGGTGCATTGCGCGGGGGTCACCGGCATGAACGAGAGCGGCCTGTCCGTGGGCTTCCATACCGCGATCACCAGGGACGTGGGCACGGACGGCTGGCCGGTGCTGATCCTGGGCGAAAAGATCGTGAGAGAGGCCGCGACCATTGACCAGGCCGTGGCCATCCTCCGCGAGCACCCGCCCGCCGCCGGCTGGATCATGGTGGTCTCCTCCTCCAAAGAGGGAAGGGGCGTGGCCGTGGAAATCTCCCGCCACCACCTCGCCGTCATCCCCATGCGCGACCACACCCTGGCCGTGGCCAACTCCTACCGCTCGCCCGAGCTCAAGGCCGACGAGATCGCGGTCAACTGGTCGTACCCCATCAACTCCTTCCACCGCACCCGGAGGATGAACCAGCTCCTCAGCGATAACCACGGCCGCATTGATCCGCAAAAGGGCGCGGAGTTCCTGGGCGACCACCACGACCTCAACACCGGACGCGAGCGCGCCACCGGCGACGTGATCGGACAGTACAGCAACGTCTCCAGCGTGGTCATGGACACGACCGCCATGGACCTATGGGTAGGCCAAGGCCCCGCCCCCGTGTGCAACACGAGGTACATCGGCTTTAGTTTCGAGGACGGGTTCAAGGGCCCGGGAAAATTCACCGAGCTCCCCGTGCTCCACGGCGCCTGGGAGAACGATCCCCGCCTCGCCGCCTACCGCCTCTTCATCAGCGCCGAGCAGAAGTCCTCCGCCGACGACCCGGCCGGCGCCGTCGCCGACCTGCAACAGGCCCTGGCCATTGACCCGGACGAGCCGGTCTATGCCCAGGTCGCGGGCCTCATCCTCCTCCGCACCGGAAACCCCGACGCCGCGGCCGCCATGTTCCCAAAGGCCCTCGCCCTGCCCCAGACCCCTCATAAACAAAGCCTCGGCCATCTCTGGCTCGCCCGCACCTATGACCTCGAGAACAAGCGCGACCAGGCAACGGAGGAGTATCGCAACGTTATCGCCGTCACGCCCCTTGACCCGGAAATCGAAAAGGCCGCGGAGAGAGGGCTTAAAACTCCGTTTAAGCAAAGCCAGGCCGCAAAGATCTCCGTGGATTTCGGCAGCGGGGACAGTTACGGCTACTGAAGCGGGCTGCGGGGGCCAGGGGACCTCGGGATGTGCCTCAATCTTAAGATCCGCTATCCATGAAAAGGGATCGGAGGAGAAAAATGACGATGAGGGCATGGATGGTGTCAGCGGCGGCCGCGGTCCTCATGCTTTGCGGCGCGGCGCGGGCGGAGAAGATCCATGAGGAAGCGGGCCGGGGCGACCTCGACGGCGTCAAGCGGATACTCTCGCTGCAGCCCAAGAAGGCCAACGCCCGGGACGACAAGGGCCGGACGCCGCTCGACTTTGCCTCGGGCCAGGGCCGCGTCGAGGTCGTGGAGCTGCTGCTCGGAAAGGGCGCGGAGGTTAACGCCAAGGACAACGACGGCCTCACCGCCCTGCACTACTGCGCGTTATATGATCAGGCCGAGGCGGCGAAGCTCCTTATCAAGAACGGCGCGGACCTGGAGGCCGCGGACCAGGACGGCAAGCGGCCGCTCCACTACTGCGCGATCAAGGGCTTTGGGAACACCGCCCAGGTCCTCATCGCCGCGGGCGCGGACCAAAAGGCCGTGGACAACGAGGGCAACGACATGCTCGTCTTCGCCGCGGCCAACGCCCGGCCCGAGTTCGTGCAAAAGCTGATCGCGGCCGGCGCGGACGTGAACCGTAAAAACCCCAAGGGCGGGACGGCGCTGCACTACGCGGCCATGAACGGCAACGACGTCTCCTCCAAGGCCCTGCTCTCCGCCGGCGCCGACGCCAACGCGCGCGACCAGGAAGGCCTCTCGCCCTGCCACTACGCGGCCCTGAACGGCCACGCCGATGTCATCCAGGCCCTGATCGCGGCCGGCGCCGACGTCAACGCCCGGACCAAGGATGGAAGGACCCCGCTCCATCTCGCCGCCGGCAAAGGCCACCAGAGCGTCGCCCAGCTCCTGATCGAAAACGGCGCCGACGTCAACGCCCGCACCGCCGACGGCCTCACCCCGCTGCACCTCGCCGCCTACTACGGCCACAAAGCAATGGCCCAGCTCCTCCTCGACAAGGGCGCGGACGTCAATGAAAAAGCCAACAACGGCGCCACTCCCCTAAAGCTCGCCCTCGATCAGAAAAGGGAAGAGGTCGCAAAACTGCTGAGGGAGAAGGGGGGGACGGAATAGTCCCGACCCTGAAACGCCTATTTATTGGCCAGGCAGAAAAAACAAGGCCCCGTGGACTGCGCGGGGCCTTTTAAAAACTGCAAGGTTTGATGTTTTCAGGCGGCCTGGGCCTCTTTGGCTTCTGCTTCGGGGGCGGCTTGTTCGGCGGCTTCGAGCTCGGCGTAGCGCTTATGGATGAGGGCCACGGTGCGGTAGACGAAGTGGGCGAACTTGGAGTAGGGCGAGTAGATGAGGAGCGCGAACACGAGCACGAGGTGGGCGAAGTAGGTGGCGTATGCGATGATGGGGGTGATTTCGAGGAAGCGGAAGATCTGGGCGAGGAACCCGGTGACGCCGACGCCGAAGATGGTCCAGAGGAAGAAGTTGTCGAAGGCGGACGAGGTGATGTCGCCGGACTTGGCGAGCTTAGCCCGGTTCCAGATCATGAGGCCGGAGCCCAGGATGAGGGCCGCGGCGGAGGCGTTTCCGAGCCACTTGATGGGATGGAGCGGCTCCATGGGATAAACGCCCAGCATTTCGTTATGTCCGGGCAGCCCTCTTAATTTGTTCAAGTATTCATAAACGACCAGGACCACGATGGCGAGCGCGGTGGTGGCCAGGAGTCCGATGAAGGCGTAGAACACCAGGAGGTGGGCCAGGCGGCGCCACTTGTTGGTGTCGCACTTGTCAAAGTCCTTGTGGGTGAGGATGCCGGTGATCACGTCCCTGGCCGCGGTGAACATGCGGCCGTAGTCCATCTGAGGCAGGAAGGAGATGAGCGACTGGCCGGAGGCCCCTCGCCACAGCCGGTCCATTCCGACCAGGAAGGCGATGCCGGCGAGGGCGCTGAAGAGGGGGAAGACCAGGTTCATCTGGATGTGCGAGATCATGTTCCCGTAAACGATGGGGTGCTCGGTCATGAAGCCGGCGCCGTTAATCATGATGATGGCGAGCAGGATCATGGCGGGGAAGAGGAAGAGCCATGCCCAGTAATGGGGGTCGGCCACGGCGCGTCCCATGAATGAGGGGAATGCTAGGCCCTCGATGACCTTTCGGCGCACGGCCGCGAGCACGTCTCCGGGCTTGGCCCCGCGGGGGCAATAGGTGGAGCAGTCGGAGCACTGGTAGCAGGTCCAGACGTGGGGGTCGGCCGTGAGCTTGTCCTTGAGTCCCCACTGGGCCCAGATCATCTCCTGGCGCGGGAAGGGATGGTCATCGGGGGAGAGGTTGCACACCACGGAGCAGGTGCCGCACTGGAAGCACTTCTTGAGGCTCTCGCCGCCGTTTTGGATGATGTCTTGCACGAAATCGAGGTCGGGTTCGATTTTGACGCGGTTTGGTTGGGACATGTCAGGTTCTCCTATAAAGTTGCAATCGAGGGATGCAGGGCTTGAGGCGTGGGGCTTGAGGCTTGAGGAAGAAGTCCCCAGGCCCGGCTGTCCTGCCCCTCAAGTCTCAAGCCCCAAGCCTCAAGCCTTAATCTCCCTCCTCACATCCCCTTGAACGGGTTCATGCCGATGTTGGCGATGGTCTCCATGTACTCGTTGATGGTGTTCATGATTTTTTCGGAGTCGGTGATCTCCATCTCGAAGAGCTGGACCCGCTCGTCTTCGAGGGCCATCTGCTGGAGCTTCTCGCGGACGTTCTTGCTCCGGGCCTGCATCATCTCGGAGCCCTTGATGAAGTGGCACTGGTAATCGTCGCCGGTCTTGCAGCCCATGAGCAGGATGCCGTCGTAGCCCTTGGACAGGGCCTCGTTGACCCACACGATATTGGTCGAGCCCAGGCAGCGTACCGGGATCACCCGCACGAACGGGCTGTAGCGGCCGCCCTTGACCCCGATCTGGTCAATGGCCGGGTAGGCGTCGTTCTCGCAGGCGATGATGAGCACCCGGGGCTTCTCGTCGAATTCATCGGGCACGTTCACGGCCTTGATCACGTTGGCGATCATGTCCACGGAGTAGTCCTTGAAGGAGACGATCCGCTCGGGGCATGCGCCCATGCACACGCCGCAGCGCCGGCAGCGCGTCGGGTTCGGCAGCGGCGTGCCCTTCACGTCCTCGTTGAGCACCCCGAACGGGCACTCCTCGGTGCAGCGCTTGCACTGGGTGCAACGCTGGAGAAAAAACTCCGGATAACTCTGGTCGCCGGCCCGGGGGTGCACGGCCTCGCCCCGGCACGTCATCTCCAGGCACTGGATGGCCTTGAGCGCGGCGCCGGCGCCGTCCTCCATCGCGCCCTGGATGTCCATGGGCGAGCGCATGCAGCCGGCCGCGTAAATCCCGGTCCGGCGCGACTCATAGGGGAAGCAGATGAAATGCGAGTCCGGGTAGCCCCACTTGAGCGTCGGCAGGTCCGGGCCTTGCCGGTAGTCGAGGTTCAAGATCTCGGTCCCGGCATGGGCCGCCAGCTCCTCGACCTTCTTCTTGGCGTCTTCCAGTTGCGCGCCGGCCTCGCCCTTGGCGATCACGGCCTGGGAGTCGTTGTAGATCCTGATCTTCTCGCCGTCGGCCGAGTTGGGGACCATGCCCGCGCCGACCACCACCAGGTCCACCCCGAGCTCGATGTTGCCGCCGAGCAGAGTGTCGTCCACCTTGGCCTTCATCTTGCCGTTCGCCCTCTCCACGGACACGACCTTGCCCTTGGTCATGAACACGCCCGGGTCAGCTTGCGCCTTCTTGTAGAAGAGCTCGTTATGGCCGGGCGCGCGGAAATGATCATAGACCACGTAGGCCTTGGCCTCCGGGTTCTTCTCGCGGACGTAGAGGGCCTGCTTGAGCGCGGTGAGCGAGTTGATCGAGGAGCTGTAGGAGAGCTTGTCCTGATCGGCCGAGCCCTCGTCCTGGACAAAGAGCACGGAGTTGGCGAATGAGCCGTCGGAGGGCCGCTTGATCTGCCCGGCCTTGGCCATCTCCTCCATCCGCACGTTGGTGATGACGTCGGGTAGTTTCTTGTAGCCCAGGTGTTCGAGGTGCGCGGGCTCGGCCGGCCTCCAGCCGGTGGCCTGGATGATGGCGCCGGCCTTGAAGGTCTTGCCCGAGACCGTGACGTCGAACAGGCCGGGCGCGCCCGCGATCTTCTCGATCCTGGCCCCGGTCATGACCTCGATCTTTTCGTGCTTCTTGACCTTTTCGATCAGCGGGGCGACGCCGGTGTCCTCGAGCTCCTCGTAGGGCGATGAGTGGGGCACGGACTTATACAGTTTGGCGGCCCATCCTCCCAGCTCGCCCTCCTTCTCGACGAGATAGACCTTGTAGCCGGTGTCCGCGCATTCGAGGGCCGCGGTGAGCCCGGCCACGCCGCCGCCCACCACCAGGACGTCCTTGTTGATGTCGGAGCAGCCCGGGAACGGGTCGGTGGCGGACATCTTGCGCACCTTGGTGATGGCCATGCGCAGGTAGTCCTCCGCCATCATCTGGGTATCCTCGTGGTTCGGCTCCTGGCACCAGGCCACGCCCTCCCGGATGTTCGCGTAGTCCGCCAGCAGCCCCTCGCCCAGGGCGTTGCTCGGATAAAAGCGAAAAGTGGGGCCCGCAATCACCACCCGCGTCAACTGCTCGTCAACCACGTCCTTCTTCATGAACGCGATGTCGTCGGCCTCGCACGAGCCCACCGTCTTCACCACCTCGGCCTTCATCTCCTCGCCGGCAACCTTCTTCAACGCCTCGATGTCCAGCGCCTCGGCGATGCCGTAACCCGTGCAGATATATACTCCCAGCTTGTCTTCCACGTCACTACCTCCTCACGATCTGGATGGCCTTCAAGGCGGCCGCGGTCGCGTCCTTTACCGAGCGCGATACGTCGAGCGGCCTCTTCACGCAGCCCGCGCCGATCAGCCCCGCCTTGGCGTCGTCCACCACGAAGCCGTTGGGGTCATAGGTAACGCCCGCGCCGGGCAGCTTCTCGTCGGCGGTGCTGGGGACCACGCCGGTCGCGAGCACCACCAGGTCGAACGGCGCCGTAAGCTTCTTCTGGTTCAGCATCTCCTCCACGTGCAGCACCGGCCGTCCGCCGTCCTCCGTGATCTTGGGGACCTTGCCCTTGATGAACTTGATCTTGTCGTCCCCGAGCAAGTCGTAATAAAACTTCTCCAGCCGGCCGATGGGACGGATGTCAATGTAGAACACGCTGATCTCGGCCTCCGGCAGCCGCGACCGAACGTAGCGGGCCTGCTTCAGAGTCCCCATGCAGCACACGCCCGAGCAGTACGGCAGGTGGTTCTCGTCGCGCGAGCCCACGCACTGCACGAAGGCCACGGTCCGGGGCGCCTCGCTCGATGACGGCCTCACCACCTTGCCGCCGGTCGGGCCGTTGGGCGCGCAGTAGCGCTCCATCTGCACGTTGTTAATCACGTCCTTGATTTTCCCGAAGCCCAGGTCCGGCATGTTCTTCGCGTCGAACGGCTTCCAGCCGGTGGCCATGACAATGGCCCCGACCTTGAGCGTCAGCTCCTCCTCCTTCTGGTCGAGGTCAATGGCGCCCTTGGGCTCCGCCTGTTTCAGGGCCTCGAGCTCGCCGCCGGTGAGCGCGTCCTTGTCCAGCACGTGCAGGTACGGATACGCCATGCCGTGCGGCAGGGCCAGGGCCTTTATCGAGGACAGGCCGAGGTCGAAGTCGCAGGTGACCTCGGACTTCACCGCGTCGAGGTGGGCCTGCGAGACCGGCTGTTTGCCGGTGACGTAACGCGGCCGCACCTTGATCTTGACCTCGAAGTCCCCGGCCGAGCCGGATACGCCCGTAACTTCCGCCATGGTGAGGACCTGGACGCGCGGGTTGTTGCGCAGCCGCTTGTAGTTGATCTCCAACCCGCAGGTCGGAGGGCAGAGCTTGGGGAAGTACTGGTACATCCGCACCACGCGCCCGCCCAGGTACGGCTCGCGCTCCACCAGCACCACCTCGTGGCCGACCTCCGCCGCCTCCAGCGCGGCCGTGATCCCGCTGATCCCGCCGCCCACCACCAGAATTTTTTTCGGTTCCGAAGTCATCACATACTCCATTTCTTGCTTTGATTTTGCTCTCAGGTGTGAATGATTTTTTTGACGGGATTAACAGGATTTTCAGGATAAAAATTGTTTTTGAATCCGGTTAATCCGGTTATTACTCGGATCACTAAATAGATGACATGGCCATTCCAATGGTAGGCGGAACACTCTTGTTCCGCCGCGCCCGACAAGAGTGTCGGGCCTACCATCCGCGATACTACGCGGCATAGGCGTCATCTATTTAGCGGCCTCATTAGTAATCCTGTTAATCCCGTCAAAAAATTCTCTGCTTGTTGGACTTAATATTTTTTTCGCTTCAGCATCTCCCGCTCCCGCTCGGAGAGCAGCGCCTCGTTGAGTTTGATGGTGAGCTCGCCGAACAGCGCGAAGCCAAGCCACCGGAAGGCGAACTTCATGAGCTCGAGATCGTCAGACCTCATGGATTCCAGGGTCTCCGGCTCGACCACGAAGCGCGTGAGGAATTGGCTCTGGAACACGAATTCCCGGAACTTGTCGAGGTCATAGCAGGCCATGTAAAACATCTCGATGCGGGCCGGGTCCAGCGGCTTCGACGACAGATACGGATGGAGCAGGATGCGCTTGAACAGCTCGCCCATCTCCCGGTACGCGGGCACGCCCTGGTCCCGGGTCCAATCCGCGATGGTCCACGAATTCTTCTCCTCGTGGCCGCGGCAGTGGTCCTCCTGAATCAGGAAATAAAACGCGCCGCCCTGGGTCGCCGGGTCCTCCGGCGACGCCTCGCCCACCGGGTACATCCGGCACGGCCACGGCCGGTCCTCGTAAATCCCGCAACCCTTTTCTCCCACGAACGGGCAGGTCCGCTCCTCGTCATCATTCATGCGCAGGAAAACGAACGGCAGCTTCTGGTCCTCGGAAAACGGAACGAACGTATGGCGCGTCAGGAAATCGGTGGTCGTCATCTTGAGACGCCGGCTCATCCGCAGGATGTCCAGCGGCGTGAGCACGATGTTCACGTTGCGGCAACACTGGTTGAAGCAGGAGATCCCGGGGTGACAGGAGAACACGAACTTGTCGCCCCCGCCCAAGCGCGGGGCCTCCGCCAGGATGCGCTCGCCCGCTTCCTTTCTCTCCTTAAGTTGATCCGCGTTCATTGTTAAATCGGCCCTTCAATAGGTGGGCGGGAAACTCTTGTCCCGCGCGCCCCTCATTAAGGCCGCCCGACAAGAGTGTCGGGCCTACCAATCATTATTTCCGGTCGTCATCCTCGTCGTCAATGATATAGTCCTTGTGCGCTTCCGGCGACCACACGGGCAGAGGACCGCAGGT
>DATKZS010000154.1:0-60493 GCA_035527835.1 bacterium | reverse complement strand
GGCTTCTGGCGGCTCTACAAGATTGACGGCCAGCACACCCTGGCCCGCTACGGCACCTGGGTCGAGGTCTCGTCCATCATCCCCGACTTCCTCATGGAGCGGCTCACCAAGTCGAACCTGCCCGTGAACATGGAAGCGGTTTACAAGTACATCAATTCCGGCGGGACCTTCAGAAAGCCGGGGTATAAGGGGAAGTGAGGAAGGCTTGGGGCTTGAGGCTTGAGGCTTGGGGCTTGAGGGCCTGGCTTGGGGCGCGGTGACGGGAAATCGGCCGGGCCGCGGCGTTAAGTAAGTTGAAAGGATGAAGTGTGAAGGATGAATTATCAGCCCGGTCCGTTTTTCATAATTTGTTTTCTTGGCGGCCTTGGCGCCTTGGCGGTTAATCTTCGTACACTTTGCGGTTAATCTTCGCATAACGTAAGGAGGAAAAAGCATGGCCTACGATAGCCTGCCCAAGCGGCTGGAAAAATGGTCCGAGCAATGGGTCCCCGGACTGCGGGTCTACATCAAGCGGGAGGGACTGCGCGACGCGGACAAGCTGATCCGCGACGAGCTGGTGAAGCGCATGGACGCGGTCAAGGGCGTGCTGGACAACGCCAAGAAGAAGCGCGTGGACCAGGGCGGCCTCAAAAATCTGGACAAGCTCGACCGGGCCACCCGCAAGATCGAGAAGGTCCGCGACACCATCCGCTTCGACTCGCGCGGCTACCGCGGCATCTTCGATCCCGAGGAAGTCACGGAAAAGGACCTGAACGCCCTGCTCGACTTTGACGAAAAACTTTTCGGCGTGATCGAGGAGCTGGAGAGCCGGGCCCAGTCCGTGGCCTCCCTCTCCGACGCCGAGCTCGGCCCCGCCCTGTCCTCGTTCGAGGACGAGGTCGAGGCCATGAACACGACCCTGGGGCAGCGCGAAAAATATTCCAAGGACAAGCTGCCCGGTTCGGCATGACACGGCATCCCATGGCGCGGCCCTGGGCCGCGAGCAAATTGTATAAAAATAAGAGGGCCGCAGATGAACGCAGATGAACGCAGATTTTTAATGAAGAGTTTTTTATCCGCGTTCATCTGCGTTCATCTGCGGCAAAAAATAGAAAATATTTTATGCAACCTTGATGTCGGTAGCACAGGGATTAAAAAGGAGGATTGACCATGGCGTTCCTGGACATAATCGAGTGGTTTGACGACAGCGGAGAGGAAATGGCGCACCGGGTCCCGGAGTCCGGCTCGGCCGAGACCAAGTACGGCAGCCAGCTCATCGTGCGCGAGAACCAGGCCGCGGTGTTCTTCCGCGACGGCAAGGGCCTGGACGTGCTCGGCCCGGGGCGGCACACCCTGTCCACGCAAAACATCCCGCTGCTCACCGGCCTGCTCTCCCGCGTGGCCGGCTTCGGCGAGCGCTCGCCCTTCCGCGTCGAAGCCGTGTTCGTGAACCAGAAGATCTTCACCAAGCTCAAGTGGGGCACCAAGGAGCCGGTCGCCTTCCGCGACAAGGAGCTCGGAATGGTCCGCCTCCGCGCCTTCGGAAACTTCACCGCCCGCGTCAAAGATCCCTCCCTCTTCGTCAACAACATGGTCGGCACCATGGCCCGCTACACCACCGATGACGCCGAGGGCTATCTGCGCGACGTGGTCGTCTCCCGATTGAACGACCTCCTGGGCGAACAGCTCGACACCTTCTTCAACCTCCCCGCCGTCTACGACGAGCTCGGCGTCGCCCTCAAAACCAGAGTGGCCGACGACTTCGGAAAGTACGGCCTCGACCTCATTGACTTCTTCGTCCAGGCCATCACGCCCCCCGAAGAGGTCCAGAAAATGATTGACGAGCGCTCCGGAATGGGCGCCGTCGGCGACATGAACAAGTTCATGCAGTTCCAGGCCGCCAAGTCCATGCGCGACGCCGCCGGCGGCGGCGGCGAGGGCGGAGGCAGCTCCGCCGCGTCCACCGGCATGGGCGCCGGCGTCGGCGCCGGGCTCGGACTCATGATGCCCGGAATGATGTACCAGGCCATGCAGGGAGGGGCCCAGGGACAGGGACAGCCGCAGGCCGCGACCAAGTCCTGCCCCAAGTGCCAGGCCCAGGTAAGCGCCGCCGCCCGCTTCTGCCCGGGCTGCGGCGAGCAGCTCATCGCCATGAAAAAATGCCCGGGCTGCGCTAAGGACGTGGACGCAGCCGCCAAGTTCTGCCCCGAGTGCGGCGCCGGCCTCGCCGCCGCCTCCGCCTGCCCCAACTGCAAGGCCGAGCTCCCGGCCGGGGCCAAGTTCTGCGGAAACTGCGGGACCAAGATCGGAGGGTAATCAAGACGCTCACAATGTATGACCTGTTTAAAGAGCTGAAAACTGTTGCCGAGAAGCTGGAGGCGGAGGGGTTCCCCTACGCTCTATGCGGCGGCCTAGCGGTCGGAGTGTACGGCGAATCAAGAGGAACCATTGACATTGATCTGGTGGTTGAACAAAAAGATATAGACAACATTATCTCGTCCCTGCTCAAGATAGGATTCGAAAATTTTTCAACCCCCATGCCCCTTGGAAAAGGGCAGATGCCGATCCAGCGCCTGATCAAGTTCGGAAAGGGAGAGTCGGAAGTGCTCATGCTTGACCTCTGCATGCCTGACAGAAATCAATTTCAGGAAGTCTGGAAAAACTGGCAAAAGCTGCCTTATGGAGACATGAAGATCTGGGTATTGTCCGTCCGAGGACTGATCGAGATGAAGAAGTCAAGGGGTTCTGCCAAGGACTTGAGTGACATCGAAGCGCTGGAGAAGAAATTGCCGTGAGATCATCGAGTGACAATCTTGACGCCGGGCGGGCGGTGCAAATTGCTTCGGAAATCAACCGGACCTGCGCTATCTTAAGAAACGCTTATCTGCAGAGCAAGAGGGACGAGCTGCTTCCCATTTTTCAGAGTTATAAAGACCGCGTTCTCAAGCTCGAACGGCCTGACTCCGACGCGATACTGCTCGGCTTCCGCGAGGAATGGAAGAAAAAAAATTACGCGGATATTGTCAAGGTCGGCGGCCTCCTGGATTCGTCATTTTTTCTTGATAACCGTGAGGCCGAAGCCTACTACCTGGCTTCGAAAAAATATCTCCTGAAGTAATTCGTCATGGACATCAAATGCACCCAGTGCGGGGCCAAGGTCCCGATCGAGACCGACACCAGGTTTGTCCGCTGTCCCTATTGCGAGACCGCGCTGTACGTGGACGCGGACCAGACCGTGCGCCATTATTACTTCTCGCCGCAGGCAGCGCTCAATGACCTTCAACCCATGATCTCGCGCAAGCTCTCCTACATGGAGATCAAGGACCCGGTGGAGGTGGGATCCGCGGCGCTCGTCTATTTCCCGGTCTGGCGCTTCCAGACCGCTTCGGGAAAATCAGTGGTCGTCCCGGCCGCCATGCCGCCGCTGGAGGACCTGTTCAACGTCAAGGTCCCGGCCGGCGACCCCAGGGTTTTCACGCCCGAGCTCGCGGTGGACCACGAGCTGATCGAGCCCGAGGTCATGCTGGAGGAGGCGGCCGACGAGGCCAGGGCTCTGATCGGAGTGGAAGAGGCACAGTTCAGCTCCTCGGCCCTGGTGCACCTGCCGCTGTTCCGCGTGGACTACACCTGCCAGGCCAAAAAGCATGAGGCCCTGGTTGACGCGGTCTCCGGCGAGGTCTACGCCGACGATTGGCCCAGCGCCCCCCAAAAGCAAAAGGACCGGGCGCTCGGACTGATCGCGCTGCTCGCCTTTGTCCTGTTCCTGCTGGAAGCCGCGGCCCTCCCCAGGATGTGGATGCTGCTCGTTGCCTACGCCGCCACCGCCGGCGGAATCTACGCCCTGGCCCGGGGGACGCTGCGCAAGATGGGGTGGTGATGATTGAGGACCAAGCCCCGTGGCATCCGGGGAAGAAAGATATTTTGACAGTGCTGTCCAAAATAAACGGACCGGAGAACCGCCAAGACGCCAAGAGCGCCAAGGATTATTTTTAAACAAGATTTTAAGAGGGCTGGGGTGCGAATGTTTCTGGCTTGGCGCTCCCGTCGGCCGGTCCGCCACGCCGGTTGGGGCCAACGCTCCGGAGCTGTTCTTGGCCGGGCCGCAAAGAAACATCATGATTTACTTGGCGATCCTTGGCGCTCTTGGCGTCTTGGCGGTTTTCTTACGGCCTATTTTGGACAAGAGTGATAAAGTACCATGATTTTCGGAGAGGGATGAGGGGGAGCAATCAGGCAGCCATTTTCAATCCTCAAGAATCCGGCGGATGGCTCGGAAAAATATCAGACAGGATTAACAGGATTTACACGATCGCCGAAAAACAATGGTCTCTTTTTCTTCATCCCGTAAATCCTGTTAATCCTGTCTGAAAAAAAATTGTCATCTTTCAGGGCGTCGCCTCGAGGCATCAGGGACCGAGTGGAAATTTCCCGCCCGCTTGCTTGCCATCGCGGGACCGGGAAAAAATAAAACCAAAGGAGAAACAAGATGTACAAGATTACCGTTGACCATGACAAGTGCACGGGTTGCGAGAGCTGCGTGGACATCTGCCCGTTTGACGTCTTCGAGATGCAGAACGAGAAGTCAGTGCCCGTGCGCCCCGAGGACTGCGAGGGCTGCATGAGCTGCGTCGAGTCCTGCGCCGAGGAAGCCATCGTGGTGGAGGAGATGTAGCCGCCCCCTTGAACCACGGGGGCGTCCTGCATTACCAAAGAAAAACGCCAGGACGCCAAGGCCGCCAAGACCGGAAACAGATCATCAATAATTTTTTTTTCGGTCTTGGCGGCCTTGGCGTCTTGGCGTTATTCTTTCTCCTCCATCCTTATCCCACGGTGGGAGGACGCACTTGTTGCCGACGCGCCGGCCGGACGGGAGTGTCGGGATTACTGACGGGCGATGCGCAGGAACACGGACATGCCGCCATCCACGAAGCGGGCCTCACGGAAGCCGGCGCCGCGGAGCGCCCGCGCGGCCTCGTATGAGCGCTGCCCGGCCTGGCAGATCACCAGGATCGGCTTGTTGCCCGGCAGCTCGGGCATGGACGCGCGCAGGTCTTCCATGCCCACGTGCCGGTAACGCCGGTCCTCGATCTTCCCCGCCGCCGTGAGCTCGCCCTGGCCGCGCACGTCAAGCACCATAAAGTCGCCGTCGCCCGCGAGCAGGTCCTTGAGCTCGAACGGGCCCAGGGACTCGGCCAGGCCGTCGCGCTTGTTGCGCAGGATGTTGGCCGCGTGCGCCACCGCCTCGATGGCCGTGCCGAAGGGAGGGGCGTAGCACAGGTCCATGTTCCCGAGGTCGTCAATGCCGGCGCCGAAGGTGAGCGCGGAGGCGATGGTGTCGAGCCGGCGCACCACGTCGCCGGGACCGGCCACCTGGCCGCCGAGCAGCTTCCCGGTCTTCTTGTCGGCCACCAGCTTCACGATGATCTGCTTGCCCCCGGGATAAAAATGCGACTTGTCGCCGGAGGGCGCCAGGCACGAGATCGCATCGTGCCCGCATTCCCGCGCCTTCTCTTCCGTGATCCCGGTGCTGCCCACGTTCAGGCCCAAGGTGCGCAGGACCCCGGTGCCCACGATGCCCGGGAATTTCGAGTCGCCGCCGGTCACGTTGTCGCCGATCACCCGGCCGTGCCGGTTGGCCGTGGAACCCAGCGGCACCCAGATCTTCCGGCCGGTCACCAGGCTTGAGGTCTCCGCGCAGTCGCCGCCGGCGAAGATGTCGGGGTCGCTGGTGCGCAGATGGTCGTCCACCGAGATCGCGCCCGTGCACCCGAGCTCGATCCCGGCGTCTTTGGCCAGCGCCACCTCCGGCCGTACCCCCACCGCCACGATCACCGCGTCGGTCTCGATCTCCCTCTTGTCCGTCACCACCTTGATCACCTTGCCGTCCGCGCCTGCAAACGAATTCACGCACTCACCCAGGTACAGCGCCACCTTCTCGTCCCGGAGCATCTTCGCCACCATCGCCGCCAGGTCCGCGTCCAGCAGCCCGGTCAACACCTGCGGCGCCACGTCCACCATCGTCGTCTCCACCGCCTGGTTGGAAAGGGCCTCCGCCACCTCCAGCCCGATCCGGCCCGCCCCGATGATGCACACCCGGTCGGCCTCGCCCGCCTCGATCTTTTTCCGGATCACCTCCGCTTCCTGCGGCCGCCGCAGCGTGAACACGTTCCCGAGCTCCATCCCGGGGATGGGAGGACGGACCGGCGCCGCGCCCGTCGCCAGCACCAGCTGGTCATAAGCCAGCTCGCTCTCCTGAGAGCTCTCCAGACTCTTCACCACCACCACTTTTTTCGCGCGGTCAATCTTTACCGCCTCCGTGCGCGTCAGCACCCGGATGTCCTTGACCTTGTCAAAATACAAAAGGTCCCGGACCGTGCCGAAGGACGTGCGCATCAGCCCCTCCAGCTCCTCCACCACGCCCCCGATGTAATACGGCAGACCGCAGCCCGCGTAAGAAACGAACGGCCCGCGCTCCACTATCGTAATCCGGGCCTCCGCGTCACGACGCCGCGCCCGCGCCGCGGCCTTGGGCCCGCACGCCACCCCGCCGATTACCACTATTTTCTTTCCCACCGCGGTCCTCCTGATCCAATGAAACCGGGGGCGCGAACTCCCCCTGAATTTCTCCGTGGCTTGAATGATGAAGCAGCTTAAAAGCCGGGTCATGGGAACGGAACAACTTGAATTTTACGGCAAAGGCCGGATGGATTCAACCGGGACGCGGGGCTTGGGGCTTGGGGCTTGAGGCTTGGGGCTTGAGGCTTGAGGCTTGAGGCTTGGGGCTTGGGGCTTGAGGCTTGAGGCTTGGGGCTTGGGGCTTGAGGCTTGAGGCTTGGGGCTTGAGGGTTAGGGCTTGAGGGTTGAGGCTTGAGGGTTGAGGCTTGAGGGTTAGGGCTTGAGGGTTGAGGAGTGGTGCCTGGTCATGGCTCTTCCTCAAGCCTCAAGCCTCAAGCCCCATGCCTCATGCCCCTCCATGCCCCTCTTAAAAAAATACAGGGACCCCCCTCTCGGAGAATCCCCCGAAAAATTCTTTGGCGGAGTGTCTTCAGACCTGCGGCAAGCTGTAGTTCACCTTGTAGTCCTGCAGGGGAAGCTTGGCGCCGTTCTTCATGCATTTCTGGTAGAGGCTGCACAGGTGATACATCTCGGTGTTGCACTTGCTGTCCAACTCTTCCACGCTCAGCACCAAGGTTGCCTTGAAGGCTCCGCACATTTTGATCTGCCGGCCGAGAAGAAACGTACAACTCATGGTCCCGCTCCTTAATGGCTGCAAACACCTGGAGACGTGGGGGCCGGCTTCCGCTTGAGAGCTTTATTCCGCTTCCGCGAACGTTATTTTTTTCTTATAATTATATTATAGCGCGGCGGTTTAATTTGTCAATGAAAATCGGATTAAAAATTGGCCCCTGGGGGGTGGAGGAGTGGCGGACAGGCTATTGTCTTGAAAACATGCGGGAAATGGTGACGAACCTGTAGTTCTTGGAGCGGAGCGTGTCAATGGCCTGGGGCAGGATTTCATCCATGAAGTCGCGGTGGCGGTCGGAGCCCAGGTGCATGAGGATGATGCCGCCGTTGGCCTGTCCGGGGACGCCTGCGTCAATCCCGGTGAGTCGGCGCAGGAGGCCCTGGCCGTCGAGGTAATGGCGGTCGTGATCGCTGGCGATCCAGTCGAGCATGTCGAGGTTTTGGGGGGTTCGGGTCCAGTCCACGTGCTTGAACCCGGCCTCATTGGCCCAGGCCAGGATGTCGGAGTTGTACTCGCCGTAGGGCGCGCGCCAGTACGGCGCCATGTGGGCGCCGGTGAGGTTCTCGAACAGCTCCTTGGTCTTGAGGAGCTGGCCCTGCACGAGTTCGCGCGTGACCCCGGCCGCGGTGAGGTGGCGGCGGTTCTGCTCGAAGGTGGTGAGGTGGGGATGGTTATGGGAGTGGTTGCCGACCTCGTGGCCGTCGGCGACGATCCGTTTCACGATCTCGGGGTATTTCTCGATGAACTGGCCGGTGAGGAAGAAGGTGGTGATGATGCCCTTGTCCCGGAGCACATTCAGGATTTTTTCGGCCCTTTGGTTGGACGCTCCGGCGTCAATAGTGAGGGCGATGCAGGGCAGCTCGCGCGGCCCGCGCTGGCGGTTGAGCACGGAGTCGGCCCGGACCTTGGCCATGCTCGCGCTCGCGCGCTCCACGATCCCCGCCATGGAGTTGGCCTCGTTGCCCTCCTCGTCCTTGACCTTGACCTCGATCACGTTCACGCCGTAGGCGAGCGGGACCTGGCTGAACTTGAAGCCCTGGCTCTCCACCGTCGTCCCCATCAGCTCCCGGTTGTCGAGATAGAGGAAGGCGCGCACGGCGCCGGGCGAATAGCCGGTGATGTCCACCTTGCCGTCCTTCAAGGTGAGCCACTCGGCGCCCATGTCCAGGGTGGGCGTGGTGAGCGGGGGTTTCACGTCGTCATAGATGGCGTTGGGGGCGTCGGCCGGCGCTTCGGCGCCCGCTTGTCTTCCCCGGATGCTCCATCCCTTGCCGTTGGGGTCGGACGACCAGAAGGCCGCGACCGTGCCCACGGCCAGCGCGGCCAGGAAGACCACCGCCAGGACCAGAATGAGCCGCGGCCCGGTGAGCGCCGGGAACGGGCGCATCCGCGGCCGGGGCGCCGGCGGGAGGCGCTTGAGCGCCAGCTCCAGCGCGCTGAGCTTCCGCCGCAGCCCCTCCGTCTCCACTGAAGGCGCGGCCGCTTTTTTCAGGGCCTCCACCACTTTCCGGCCCAGCTCATCGTGCCGCCGCTCGATCTCGGCCATGCGCGCGAGCGCGGCCGTGAGCTCGGGCATGGAGGGGCGCGCCGCCGCTTCCTTTTCCGCGGCCGCGGCCAGCGCCGAGCGCAGCTCGCGCTCCAGGCCCGACACCCTGGACTCCAGGTCCGTGACCAGGAGCGAACGCGCCGCCAGCTCATTGAGCTCGCCCCGTCCGCGCTCCAGCCCCGCGATCCTTTCCGCGATCCCTTCCGGCAGCATCGTTGGAGCGGCGGCCGCCGGCGGCCCGGGCGCAACGGCCGCTTCCGGCCGCTCCATTAGCGAGCCCTGCGTCCGCCTGGTCTCCTCGAGCATGGCGCGCAGGGCCTCGACCGACGCGGCCACCCGGTCGAGATCTCCGCGCTCCGCCGCGCCCGCCCTGACCTCTTCCACCTTCGCCCGCACGCCGTCAAGCTCCGCGCGCCCGGCGTACGCCTCCCTGATTTCCTTGACCTCGGCGCTGACCGCGGCCAGGGCCTCGCGGTCCGCGTACTTCGCCGCGATCTCCTCGATCCGGCCTATCGCCTTTTCCACCTCGCCGCGCTCGGCGTACGCCGCCCCGATCGCTTTGACCTCATCATTGACCGCGGCCAGCGATTCGCGGTCCGCGTACTTCGCCGCGATCTGCTCGATGCGGGCCGCGGCCTCCTCGACTTGCCCGCGCGGAGCGGCGGCCGCGCTGAGGTCCTTGAGCTCGGCCTTGATCTTCACCACGGACTCGCGGTCGGCGTATCTCCGCGCGATCTCTTCAACCCGGCCCATGAGCTCATCAAGGCGGGCGCGCTCGGCGTAATTGGCCTTGATCTCTTCCACCGCCGCGGCGACCGAGCCGAGCGTCTCGCGGTCGGCGTATTTCGCGGCGATTTCCGCGATGCGGTCGAGAGCATCGCTTAACTGGGTCCGCTCGGCAAAGCGCGTGCCCGCGACCTCCAGGTGGTCATGGACCTTGTCCAGCAGCGCCCGGCCCGTGTACTTCGCGCGCAGCTCTTTAAGCTCGGCCCCGATTTTTTCGAGCTCGCCGCGGCCGGCGTAGGCCGCCTTGATTTCCTCGACCGCGGCCGCTAACTCGTCCACCCGCCCGGGCCCGATCAGCCCCGCCTTGACTTCCTCGATCCGGGCGGCCAGCCCCTCGATCTCTCCGCGGTCCGTGGCCCCGGCCCGCAGCTCGTCAAGCTCCCGGGCCAGCGCATCAACGCGATCGCGCCCGGCGAACTCATCCCTGATCCGCTCGATCCGGTCCGCGAGCTCGGCGACCGCCTCCTGTTCCGCGGCCCGGTCCTTGAGCTGGTCCAGGCCCGCGCTGACTCCCTGGAGCTCCGCGCGGCCGGCGTAACTCAGCCGGATCTCCTCCACCCGCGCCAGCAGCTCGTCAATCGTGCGCCGGTCCAGCGGCTCCGGCCGCGGCTCGGCCGTTGCCCTTTTCAGCCGCTCGATCTCATCGAGCGCGGCGCGGACCTTGCGGCCCTGCTCCGCGCGCGCGGCCTCGCCCGCCTCGACCCGGCCCGCGAGCGCACCGAGCTTCAAGCCCAACCCGCTCGTCTGTTCCAGGAGCAGGTCAACGAAGCCGCTGCGCTTCTTCTCCGGTTCCGGGCTTTGCGGGGGAGAGGAGATCGTCTCGTGGAACTGGGCTTCGTCCCAGATCACGTGTTCGATGAGGTTGATGGAGGGATTATAAAGGTCGGACTCGAGCACGCGGATGGTGTAGTCGCGGGCGTCAACGGCGGGCCGGGGCAAAGGAGCGGCGGGCGTTTCCGGTTCCCGGCGGGACCGGAACCAGTTAAGAATTGCGGCCGCTCCGCGATATCGGCGCCCGTTGTTTTCCATGTTCTTCCGCTTGATTCGCTCAGCATAATAATCCGGGCGTGTCTTCACCCGGACCGGTTTGGGTACCGCCGCCCGCGCCTCTCAACCGCTCCCCGCCGCCCGCGGCGGCCGGGAGAAGGCGCGCGCTTATCCTTTATTATATTATATTACAATTCCGGGGAAGCGCAAAAAGGCTTGGGGCTTGAGGCCTGAGGCTTGAGGAAGAGCCATGCCACCAGGCCTCAAGCCCCAGGCCTCAGGCCTCAAGCCTCAAGCCCCAAGTCTTTTCTCACGGCGCTCGGGGGATGGTGAATCCGCAGGTTGGGCATTTCCAGGATGTGCGTCCCACGCGGAGGTAGATGACGGCGAGGGCGGCGGCGGCGGCGCCGGTGATGATAAGGAGGCGGAAGAAGATTCCGGCGATGAGCAGGCCGGCGCCGAGTACGATGAGCGCGATGGGTCCGGAGCGGGAGAACGGCGCGGTCCTGGTAATGTCCATTTCCGCGTTGCACTGCACGCAGTTGATGCTCTTGACGGCGGGTCCCCGGCCCAAGCGGCTGAGCACGCCGGAGATCCCGGGCCTTTTGCTCATGGCATAGGCCACGAAGGCTGCGGGCTTGGTCCTGGCGGGGGCGTGCTGCTCCTTTGCCGGGTGGCCGTGGTGCGGCGGCGGGGCGGCCTCGGTGGAGGGAGCCCCGGGAACCGGGGCCGGCCGGCCGGGCCGCGGCGACTTGATGCGCTCGCGCAGGCGCTTAAGGGACGATGGGGCGTTGAGCCGGGTTGCGATGGGCTCGGCGGAGCGCATCCTGGGCTCGCCGGTGCGGAGGTCAATCTCGCAGCGGCGGCAGACCTGGTCCAGCGGCGCGTGGATCAGGCCGCAGCGGGGGCATTTCATGGGGAGGGCGGCTCCGTTTGCTGGGCTGACTTGGCGCTCTTCTGCCAGATGCGGTCAATCAGCGCCCTGTCCTCGGCGGACAGCGGCTCGAACTCGATGCCCATGCCCGCCGGCTCCATCTCGTCCTCCCCGGGAAAGATCACCCTCACCACCTGGCCCCGCGTGCTGAATTTCTTCCCGGCGCCCGGCGCCTCGAACTCGAGCTCGACCTCGGCGCCCCGCGCCAGGGGCTTCCGGGTCTTGATGAAGATCCCGCCGTGGCTGATGTTCACGGCATAGTCATAGAAAAAAGTGTCGAGGCTGCGGTAGCGGACCTGTAACGAGATCGGCATCCGCAGGTGCTGGCGACGCTCACTGCCGCTGTATGTCATGGTCCATCACTCCTTTGAGGAGAGGCTTGAGGTATGAGGCTTGGGGCCTGGGGCCTGAGGTGTGGCGTCATGCTTCTTCCTCACGCCTCAGGCCACAAGCCTCACGCCCTTCTCCTCCTCCATCCTAACTATAATACCATTTTCGTTCTCAGGTAAAGCTTACCTCTTCGATGTCGAGCGCGGCGGTTTCGTTCACCAGGAGCGCCGCGACCTTGCCGTCCACCTTGGGCAGCTCGAAGCCCAGGAAGAAGCGGGCCGACTGGATCTTGCCGTCGAGGAACGCGGCCTCGTTGTTCCCCTTGATCGCCGCTTTCCTGTCTCCGGAGCCCACGATCTCGGCGAGCTTTTTCTCGGCCACGTTGGCCTGCCACAACAGGGCCCAGGCGCAGAGCACGTCGCCGAAGATTTCGAGGAGCGGGGTGGCCTTGAGGAAGCCGAGCATGAAGTCCTTGCTTGCCGCGAGTGCGGCCACGTGCTTTGCGGCCTTGACGAGCTCGCCGCGCGCATGGGCCAGGCGCTCGGCGTAGGGCTTCATGAGCGCGCTCTTGCCGGCTTCGGTAATGGCCGGCTCGAATCGGGCCATGAGCGTCTCGAAGACCTTGCCGCCGGCCATGGGGATTTTGCGGCTCAGGAGGTCCATGGCCTGGATGCCGTTGGTGCCCTCGTAGAGCGACGCGATCTTGACGTCGCGCGCGCACTGCTCGATGCGGTACTCGGAGCAGAAGCCGTAGCCGCCGAGCACCTGGATGGCGTTCTCGCACACGCGGAATGCCATGTCCGAGCCGTAGGCCTTGACCACGGGCGTCAGGATCTCGACCAGGCCGCTCCACATTTTCCGCTCGTCGCCCTCACTGACCTCCGTCATGTCCAGGCAATGGCCGGTGAAGTAGTTGAGCGAGCGCAGGCCCTCGGTCACGGCCTTCATCCACAAGAGCATCCGGCGCACGTCCGGGTGCTGGATGATCGGCGCCGGCGGCGCGTCCGGGTTCTTGCCCTGAGACAGGTGCCGCCCCTGCTGGCGCTCGCGGGCATAGGCCAGCGCGAGCTGATAGGCGGACGAGGCCTGGCCGAGCGACTGCGTGGCCACGAACAGCCGCTCCTCGTTCATCATGTGGAACATGATGGGCAGGCCCTGGCGGGGCTGCCCCAGCAACTCGCCCACGCACTTTCCGTCCTCCCCGAACGCGAGCTGGCAGGTGGCCGAGCCCTTGATCCCCATCTTGTGCTCGATGCCCGTGCACTTCACGTCGTTGTTGGCGCCCACCGACCCGTCGGGATTGATCAGGTTGCGGGGCACGATGAAGATGGAGATGCCCTTGGGTCCCGGCAGGTCACCCTCGATGCGGGCGAGCACCGGGTGGATGATGTTCCCGGTGAGGTCGTGCTGTCCGCCGGTGATGAAGGTCTTGACGCCCTCGATGTTATACAGGCCGTCGGGCCGCGGCTTGGCCTTGGTTTTGAGGATGCCGAGGTCGGAGCCGGCGCCGGGCTCGGTCAGGCACATGGTGCCGGCCCATTCGCCGGACCACATGCGGGTCAAATATTTTTGTTTCTGCTCGGGCGTGGCGAAAATCTTGAGCAGGCGTCCGGCGCCGTGGGTCAGGTTCGGGTAATTGGCGAAGGCCATGTTGGCGCCGTGGAAGCACTCGGAGCACGAGGTGCAAAGCGACTGGGGCAGGCCCTGGCCGCCGTCTTCCGGGTCGTCGCCCGGCGTGAGCCAGCCGCCCTCCACGTACTGGTCATGCGCCTGCTTGAAGCCCTCCGGCGTCTTCACCTCGCCGTCCTGGTAAGTGCATTGCTCGTGGTCGCCCACTTCGTTCAGCGGCCAGAGCACGTTCTCCGCGAACTTCTCGGCCTCGGCGATCACCATCTCGAACACGTCCCGGCCGTGGTCCGCGAACTTCGGGTACTTGGTGAGGTCCTGGATCTGCAACTGCTCGAACAGGACAAAACGCCGGTCCCGATAATCACCAAGCTTGGTCATGATACTACTCCTTTCTCTCAAGGTTTTACTGGCGGTCTGACAACAGGAGGCCATTTTACCATAAGAGGGCCTTCATACAAGGTTTGTGGTTTTTGGTTTGGCGTTTGTGGTTTTGGGTTTGAGGGACGTCTCATGGTGCTTTCTTGAACCACAAACCACAAACTACAAACCACAAACCTCCCTCACTTCCACGTCACCCTGGGCCGATCGCGCGGCACCACGCGGTCAATCTTTCCCTGCGGCCAGCCGATGGCGATGGAGGTGGCGATGCGCATGGGCCAGACGGCGCCGAGCTCCTTCATGAGCTTCTTGTCGGGCCTGCTGTTCAATGCGGTGATGAAGCCGACGTAGCAGGTTCCGAGGCCCAGGGCGTGGGCGGCGATCACCAGGTTCTGCGCGGCGATGCCGGCGTCGAGCACGGGCTGGCCGATGCCGCGGCGGTCGTGGAGCACGAGGATGACCACGGGCGCGCCGAAGTAGAGGTTATCGCGCAGCACCACGGTATCCATGCCGGAGATCACGCGCACGTCCATGTCGCCGGGCCGCCACGGGGCCACCAGGTTCCACAGCGCCCGGGCCGCCTTGCTCCCCGGCTTCAGGTAATACTCGGACATGAGCTTCAGCGACTTGAGCGACGAACGCTCCATCCAGCGGATCAGCTCGCGGTCGCGGACCACCACGAACTCCCAGCAGCGGTCGTTGCCCGAGGTCGGAGCGTAACGCGCGGCCTCCAGGCACCGCCGGATCAGCTCGTCCGGCACCTCCTTCTTCATGAACAGACGGTTAGAGCGGCGCTTCAATATCACCCGCTCCGTCTCGGTCAGCTTGTCCTGGATCTCCTCGAACGGCGGCGGCTCCGGAGCGTTGAACGGGTTGGGCAGCTCGACGCGTCCCACGTGCGCCGACTTGTACAACCCCTCGCCCACGTAATAATAGCCCTCCACCGTCACCGCGTCCTCCGGGCACACCGCCACGCAGTTTCTGCACCCCAGGCACGCCACCTCGAAGCCCTTGTAACCCTGGATCCGCGGCGGGCCCTCCTGGTCCATGAAGATGACGTGCGTCGGGCACGTCCGCACGCACCGGCCGCACCGATTGCACTTGTCCGCGTCCGCTTTAAAGCGCGGGAACACCGCCGGCGGATAATGCGCCTTGCCCAGGTAACCAAGCTTCATCGCGCGCCTCCAATTAATTCATGCTTCACAATGTCATCGGGCATTTTGTTTCGCACCGAGGCACAGAGAACCCAGAGGCAATAAAAGTAATTTTTTTCTCTGTTTCCTCTGTGCCTCTGTGCGAAATCAATCGCTGGCATTAACTCACCTCGCCCTGCCCTTGGTCTTGAGCTCCTTTTGCACCAGCTCGGCCGCCTTTTTGCCGGAGAGGACGGCGCCCCCGAAGATCGGGCCCATGCGCGGCCCGCCGTGCACCGCGGCCGCGGCGGTGCCCGCGACGTATAGTCCGGGGAAAACGAGGCCGGTGTGCTCGACCACGAACTGCTCCGCGGCCCGGGCCTGCATGGGTCCCAGCCCCATCACCTCCCCGGTCTCGGTCTCGAGCTTTCCGCCGTGGGCCTGGACCAGCCGGACCACCGCGGCCTCCCGCCCGGTCCCGTCAATCACCGCGCGCGCGCTCATGACGAGCGGGTCCGTGCGCTGCTCCGCGACGTCCATCCCGGAAAGGTTCACCGCGAGACCGGTCAGCCTCCCGTCCTCCATCATCACGTCCTCGATCGCCACCAGGTTCAGGATGGTCGCGCCTTCCTGCAAGGCCCGGCAGCACAGGCTCGAGCCCAGGTACATCGAGTCCAGCCCGAAAAGACCCTTGCTCTCCGGCTCCGCGGCGATGCCCAGCTCGTCGAGCACCGCCCGGGCCTCTTCATGCACCACCACCTCGTTGCGACCCATGCCGCCGCCCCACGCCCCGCCGCCGGGCGCCAGCCCCCGCTCCACCATGGTCACTCTGAGATCGGCCTGGGCCAGGTAATAAGCCGCCACCATCCCGGCCGGGCCCGCGCCCGCGATCAGCACGTCGCACTTGAGCGCGTTCAGGAGCTTCCGCGAATAGCGCTCCACCACGATCCGGCTCGACTCGTACTCCCACTCTCCCATCCCGGCCTCCTTGCGCCGAAAACCTTAAGGCCCCGGCGGCTGCGTTCCCACAATAATTAACACATGCCGGGAGCGCGGGCAACCGGGTGCCGGCACGCCCCGGCCGCCGGCTTGAACCGGCCCCCGAAATGAAATAGTATGGATCAGGAGCTGATTGGCAAGATGTTGTCAAAACTGAGCAGCGCGGCTGTCCTGGGGGTGGACGCCTTCCCGGTGAGCGTGGAGGTGGACCTGCTTCCCGGCCAGCACATGTTCAACGTGGTCGGCCTGCCCGACGCCTCGGTCAAGGAGTCGCGGGTGCGGGTGCGCTCCGCCATGGAGAACAGCTCTTACCCGTTCCCCCTGGCCTTTCAGATCGCCGTGAACCTGGCGCCCGCCGACATGAAGAAGGAAGGCTCGGCCTACGACCTGCCCATTGCGCTGGGCGTGCTCGGCGCCATGGACCTGCTATCCAACGACGACGTTGACGGCTACTGGGTGCTGGGCGAGCTGTCGCTGGACGGACGGGTCCGACCGGTGCCGGGCGTGCTCCCGGTGGCGGTCGAGGCCAAAAAGCGCAAGGTGAAGGGCCTGGTGGTGCCCACCGAGAACGCCTCCGAGGCCGCGGTGGTCGCAGGCCTGGACGTTTACCCGGTCACCTCGCTCGGCGAGGCCGTCGGCTTTTTCAAGGGCGAGACCAAAATCCCGCCGCACCGGGTGGACCCCAGGGCGCTCTTCAACCAGGCGCTCCATTACGAGGTGGACCTCTCCGACGTCCGCGGCCAGGAGCACGTCAAGCGCGGACTCGAGATCGCCGCCGCCGGAGGCCATAACGTCCTCATGATCGGGCCCCCAGGCTCCGGCTAGACCATGCTCGCCTAGCGCCTGCCCACCATCCTGCCCGACCTCGACTTCGACGAGGCCCTCGAAACCACCAAGATCTATTCGGTCGCCGGGATGCTCACCCCCGACGTGCCCTTCATCGCCACCCGTCCCTTCCGCCCGCCCCACCACACCATCTCCGACGCCGGGCTGATCGGCGGCGGACAGTATCCCCGGCCCGGCGAGATCAGCTTGGCCCATAACGGCGTCCTCTTCCTCGACGAGCTGCCCGAGTTCAAGAAGCAGGTCCTCGAAGTCCTGCGCCAGCCCCTCGAGGACGGCAAGGTCACCATCTCCCGCGCCATGGCCGCGCTCACCTATCCATCGCGCTTCATGCTGGTCGCGGCCATGAACCCGTGCCCGTGCGGCTACCAGGGCCATCCGCTGCGCCCGTGCGTGTGCACCCCGCGGCAGATCCAGGCCTACCGCTCCCGCATCTCCGGGCCTCTCTTGGACCGCATTGACATCCACGCCGAGGTCCCGGCGGTCAACTACCGCGAGCTCTCCGCGGAAACCGGCGGCGAGACGTCGGCGGGCGTCAAGGACCGGGTGAACCGCGCGCGCGAGGTCCAGGCCAAGAGGTTCGCCGGCACCAGGACCCGCTGCAACGCCGACATGAGCACCCGCCAGACCCGGGCCTGCTGCGCCATTGACGACGCCGGCCACGCCCTGCTCCAGAACTGCATTGACCGACTCGGCATGTCCGCCCGCGCCCACGCCCGCATCCTTAAAGTAGCCCGCACCATCGCCGACCTCGAAGCCAAACCCGACATCCAGACCCACCACCTCGCCGAGGCCATCCAATACCGGACCCTCGACCGGCAGATGCATTAGACGCGCTGCGATCCAGGGCTTTTAGTTAAAGGTGCCGCCTGGCGTTTTGGAGTGCGGCGGCTTGCCGCTTTGGAGTGCGCGCGGCTTGCCGCCGCTTTGGATCGGCAAGCTTGCTTGCCGGCCTCTGGAACAAGCTCTTCAATCCACCGGGAGCAAGCTCCCGGAGCGAAAGCGGCGGCAAGCCGCGCGCACTCCAAAGCTCGCGCCCGCTTGCCTATGCAATTTTTTATTAGTATATTAGTGCAAAGCAAAGGAGGAAAGATCATGGCGCTGACAATGACTCCCCAATCCAGGACCGCCGCATGGCTCATGGCCGCGTGTCTTTGCGCTCTCATTCCTCTCGGCCCCGCCCGCGGCCAGGACAATATCCCGCAAATCGTCAAAAAAATCTCACCCTCCGTGGTGCTGATCACCACGTTCGACGCGGAGGGGAACGAGCTGGCATTGGGAAGCGGCTTTTTTGTGAGCGCCAAGGGCGAGGTCGTGACCAACCGCCATGTGGTCGAGGGAGCGAGCGCGGCCAAGATCAAGACCGCGCAGGGCAAGGAATATGACGTCACCGGCATCCTGGCCGACGACATCGAAAGCGACCTCGCCCTCCTCGCAACCCAAACCCCCGGCCCCGAAGCCAGGCCCCTCGCCCTGGCCGGCAAAACCCCAGACCCCGGAGAAAGGGTCCTGGTCATCGGCAATCCCCTCGGACTCGAAGGCACCGTAACCGAAGGCATCGTCTCCGCCGTCCGCGACCTCCCCTCCCAGGGAAAGGTCCTCCAAATCAGCGCCGCCATTTCCCCCGGCTCCAGCGGCAGCCCCGTCGTCAACATGAAAGGCCAAGTCATCGGCGTGGCCTCCTTCCAACTCCTGGAAGGCCAAAACCTCAACTTCGCAATGGCCTCGGAACTGGTGGACAATCTGAAAAAGGGAACACATGGCAAAACCGCCAAATGGTCCGGGAACATAACAGGCCCGGAAACCCGCGAGGCGGATAGCCTCTTCGCAAAAGGCCTGGCCTATGTCTGGCAAGGAGAATATGAAAAGGCCATCCCATTTTTCGAAAAAGCAGTCAAAATGAACCCCCGCGACGGCGAGGCATTCTTTTACCTGGGACTCTGTTATATAGAACTAGGTCAATTGGAGAAAGCGATCCATGCAAACAAGCAGGCTATCCAAATCAACCCAGATTCTGCGTTGGCGCACAATAACCTTGGCAATGCTTACAGCAAACTCGGGCTAATTCAGGAAGCAATCGGGGAATATAAGCAGGCCGTCAGGATGGACCCGGATTTTGCGTTGGCGCACTATAACCTTGGAGTTACTTACGATAAACTCGGGCGGACGCAAGAAGCGATAGGGGAATATAAGCAGGCAATAAAGATAAATCCTGATGATGCGGATGCACACCTTAACCTTGGGGTTGGTTACAACGAACTCGGTCGAACGCAGGAAGCAACCGAGGAATTTAAGCAGGCATTAAGGATCAACCCGGATGATGCGGTAGCGCACAATAACCTTGGGCTCACTTACGGCAAACTCGGGCGAATGCAGGAAGCAACCGAGGAATTTAAGCAGGCATTAAAGATCAACCCGGATTATGCGGTAGCGCACTATGGGCTTGGAGTTGCTTACCTTATGGCGGGAGACAAAGGCGCCGCTCTGGAAGAATACAAGGTTCTGAAAGGGCTTGACAATGAGCTTGCCGATAAATTGTTCAATCTCATCTACGAATAGAAATAATACACCGAAAATTGCGCATGGATCCAAATTGAGGCCCAATTTTATGAAAGGGAGGAGCAGGAATGGAAAAAGAGAAGGAAAAGGAATTGGATGAACTCATAAAGGAGACGGAGAAAAGGATAGAAGGTTTCGGCGGTTGTGAACCTGGTTCCATTACCTACGGCAAAGGCGCGTTGGCGATACCATTCCAAAGTTCAGTGCTTATTTACAAGTCAGTCAAGTCACTGGAAGACTCCATAAATAAAAACTCCGAAGCGAGCAATCAATTGTCCCGACAAGTTTTACGTTTAAACAAGATTTTAACGTGGGCTACGGTAATAGTAGCCATAGCTACGGTGGCAGGGGTAATTGCAGCCTTTTGCAGATAAGTTTATCAGCCTGGTTCACCGGGTTTGCCCGCCGTTGTGTTGGAGTGCGGAACGCTTTGGAGTGCGCGCGGCTTGCCGCCGCTTTTACAAGCCGGGAGCTTGCTCCTGGCGGACTTTCCTTGGGCAACCAAAGTTTGGGAGTGCGCGAAGCTTGATCCCGAATGGATTGAAGAGCTTGTTCCGGGACCGGCCAGCAAGCTGGCCGAGCGAAAGCGGCGGCAAGCCGCGCGCCCTCCAAAGCGGCGGCCCGCTCTAATTCGGCAACGGCAGATATTTCTTGAACCACTCCACCGGGACCTCCGGCACGAACACGTGCGCGCCGGGGTGCACCACGTGCACCGTCATGTCCGGGGCGCCCGTGATGGCGTAGGCTTTTTCGATGTGGGTGAAGGCCTCGATGGACGACTTGTAGGGAAAGCCGCGGTCCTTGACCCCGTTCTCGATGATGAGCGGGCGCGGCGCGATCAGCGCGTACACGTCGTAGTAATCGAGCACGCCGTCCATCTGGTCCACGTACTCGCAGCGGCACGGCGTGATCGGCGGGTGGAAGAAGCGGTGGTGCATGATCAGGATCCCGGCCGTGACCGCGATTTTCACCCGCAAGTCCACCGCCGCCGTGAACATGGTGGTGAGCCCGCCGTTGCTGAGACCCACCACGCCGATGGCCTCCGGGTCCGCGTCGGGAAGGCCGGACACGAAGTCAATCGAGCGCACGGCCATCCACGTTTTCTGGCCCATGTACGGGAAGGGAACGTTCTTGGGCAGCGGCCCGAACCCGGTCAGCGGCCGGTCGTGGTCAATGAAGCCGTGGCCGATGTCCGGCGCGAACACGATGTAGCCCAGCCTCGCGAACAGGTCGCCGTAGAAGAGCATGTTCTTCGGGTCAAAGGTGTCGTGCGCGCCGTAGTCGTGGCCGTGCAGAGCGATCACGACCGGGAGCCGGGGCCCGGCCGGCGCCTGGGGCCGCGCCAGCCACCCGTGGGTCACGTGATCCTTGCGGTCGTTAAAGGTGACCTCGGTCAGCATGTAACTGCCGTGGTCCTCCGTCCTCCCGTAAACCGGGTCCAGGGCCACCGCCTCCGGCGCCTCTCCGTTGTAAAGCATCTGCTGCAATTGTCCGCGCGTGGCCTCCTGCCACTTCGCGAACTCCTCCGCCATCCCGTTCTCCGGGAATGAATCCCGCGCGCCCAGCGCCAGCACCGGCAAAAGCGCCAGCACCGCAACCACGATCTTTTTCGTCATTTTCATCCTCCCTTCGCCTCCCACCATCATCCTGCCCACGCCAATCAACCCCCGCGCTGGTTTTGGATCGTCCGCCACATTATCATATAATATGCCGTCCGAGAGGGCCGCCGGCAAGCTGGGCCACGCCTCTCGGCAAGGAAACGTCTCATGAACAAGGATGAATTACTGCAACGGATCAAAGAACGTCTCCAGGGTACGTTCCGGGAGCGATTAAAAGGCGTGGTGCTCTATGGCTCCGAAGCGAGGGGAGAGGCAAAGGGCGACAGTGATTTTGATTTGCTGGTTCTCTTGCAGGGGCCGCTTAATTTCGGAGACGACCTCATGACCATTATCCATGTCCTCTATCCCTTGCAGCTTGAGATCGTCAGCACGGACGAGCTGGGCGAGAGATTGATCCATGCCTCCCCCGCGGACATCGCTGACTATGAAGCGGGAGAGTTTTCTTTTTACCGCAACGTGCGCAGGGAAGGAAAATGGTTGTAAACGAGGAAGCGCGAGTCCTATGGGAGCGCGCGCTCCAGGCCATTCAGAGTGCCAGAGCCCTGCTGTCCTCCGACTTTGACGGGGCGGCCTCGCGGGCATATTATTCGGCGTTTTACGCGGTATCGGCGGTCTTTGCTCTTCGCGGGAAGAGCTTCACTAAACATTCGGCGGTGCAGAGCGCGGTGCACCGCGATTTGGTCAATACCGGCCTGTGGAGCCCGGATCTGGGTGAAGCATTTTCTTTTCTTTTTGAGTTGCGTTCCACCGCGGACTACGGCAAAGCGAAGCGTGTATCAGTAGAGGAAGCGGAGAAGACCGTGAGCGCGGCTCATCTGATTCTCAAGGCCGCGCATGAAATCAATCCTGAAGATCTGCCTTACTCCGGATAAAATCCAAGGTAAAATCCTATATGCCCAAGCGCACTGATATAAAAAAGATACTGATCATTGGCTCCGGTCCCATCGTGATCGGGCAGGCGTGCGAGTTCGATTACTCGGGCACGCAGGCGGTGAAGGCCTTGAAGGAGGAGGGCTACGAGATCGTGCTGGTGAACTCGAACCCGGCCACGATCATGACCGACCCGGAGCTCGCGCACCGCACCTACATCGAGCCGATCACTCCCAAGATCGTGGCCAAGGTGATCGAGGCCGAGCGGCCGCAGGCCCTGCTCCCGACGCTGGGCGGCCAGACCGCGCTCAACATCGCGGTGGACCTGGCCGAGATGGGCGTGCTTGACCGCTTTGGCGTCGAGTTGATCGGGGCCAAGCTGCCCGCCATCAAGAAGGCCGAGCACCGCGAGCTGTTCAAGCGGGCCATGGAGAAGATCGGGCTCACGGTCCCGCGCTCGGGGTTCGCGCACTCGGTGGACGACGCCTGGAAGGTTGTTGACCACGTGGGCTTTCCCGCCATCATTCGGCCGAGCTTCACGCTGGGCGGCGCGGGCGGGGCCGTGGCCGAGACCCAAGACGACTACGAGGACGCGGTCGCCTGGGGCCTGGACCAGTCGCCCAAGCGCGAGATCATGATCGAGCAGTCGGCCATCGGCTGGAAGGAGTTCGAGCTCGAGGTCATGCGCGACCTCAAAGACAACGTCGTCGTCATCTGCTCCATCGAGAACTTCGACCCCATGGGCGTCCACACCGGCGATTCCATCACCATCGCGCCCGCCCAGACGTTGACCGACAAGGAATACCAGATCATGAGGAACGCCGCCTTGGCCATCATCCGCGAGATCGGCGTTGACACCGGCGGCTCCAACATCCAGTTCGCCGTCCACCCCGACACCGGCCTGCTGATCGTGATCGAGATGAACCCGCGCGTCTCCCGGTCCTCCGCGCTGGCCTCCAAGGCCACGGGATTCCCCATCGCCAAGATCGCCGCCAAGCTCGCCGTGGGCTACACCCTCGACGAGATCCCCAACGACATCACCAAAGAGACGCCCGCGTCCTTCGAGCCCACCATTGACTACGTCGTCACCAAGGTCCCGCGCTTCACCTTCGAAAAATTCCCCGGCGCCGACGACGTGCTCACCACCCAGATGAAGAGCGTGGGCGAGGTCATGGCCATCGGACGCACCTTCAAGGAGAGCCTGCAAAAGGCCGTTCGCTCTTTGGAGATCGGCTCCTACGGCTTCGAGGAGCAGGTGAAACTGAACGGCGCTCCGCCCACCGTCTCCGCGCTCGCCCGCATCCGCGAAGGGCTAGTGAAGCCCAACTCCAAGCGTCTCTACTTCATCGCCGACGCTTTCCGCGCCGGCATCGGGGTGGACGAGATCTTCGGCGCCTCCCGGATTGACCCGTGGTTTTTGCGCCAGATCCAGGAGATCGTGGAGATGGAGGGCGTGGTCCGCGAGTCCGCCAAGTCCGGCGGGCCGGACCCGGCGCTGCTCAAGCAGGCCAAGGAGTACGGCTTCTCCGACCGGCGCCTGGCCGCGCTCGCGGGCACGACCGAAAAAGAGATGCGCGCGCGCCGCGAGAGCGCGGGCCTTGCGGCCGTGTACAAGCGGGTGGACACCTGCGCCGCCGAGTTCGAGGCCAACACGCCCTACCTCTACTCGACCTACGAGCGCGAATGCGAGGCCCGGCCCACGGATCGCAACAAGGTCGTGATCCTGGGCGGCGGCCCGAACCGGATCGGGCAGGGCATCGAGTTCGATTACTGCTGCGTCCACGCCTCCATGGCGCTCTCCGAAGACGGCTATGAGACCATCATGGTGAACTGCAACCCCGAGACCGTGAGCACCGATTACGACACCTCCGACCGCCTCTACTTCGAGCCGCTCACGTTGGAGGACGTGCTCGGCATCGTGAAAAAGGAAAACCCGGTGGGCGTGATCGTCCAGTTCGGCGGCCAGACGCCCTTGAAGCTCGCCGTGCCGCTGGAGCGGGAGGGCGTGAAGATCCTGGGCACGTCTCCGGACTCGATCGACCGGGCCGAGGACCGCGAGCGCTTTGCCGAGGTCTTGAACAAGCTGAACCTCAAGCAGCCCGACAACGGCATTGCGCGGTCGGTGGCGGAGGCGCTGAAGATCGCCGAGCGCATCGGGTATCCGGTTCTGGTGCGGCCGTCTTATGTTCTGGGCGGCCGGGCCATGGAGATCGTGTATGAGCCGGAGTCGCTGAAGTCGTACATGGTGCATGCGGTGGCGGCGTCGGAGGAGCACCCGGTGCTGATTGACCGGTTCTTGAAGGACGCGACCGAGGTGGACGTGGACTGCGTGTGCGACGGGACCGTTGCGGTGATCGGCGGCGTGATGGAGCACATCGAGGAGGCCGGGATCCATTCCGGCGACTCCGCGTGCTCGCTGCCCCCGTATTCGCTGGGCGCGTTCCTCATCCACGAGATCGAGCGGCAGACGCGCGAGCTGGCGCTCGAGCTTGACGTGCGCGGACTCATGAACGTGCAGTTCGCGGTCAAGGACCACGAGATTTACGTGTTGGAAGTGAACCCGCGCGCGTCGCGCACCGTGCCGTTCGTGAGCAAGGCCATCGGCCATCCGCTCGCCAAGATCGCCGCCCGCGTCATGCTGGGCAAGTCGCTCACCGAGATCGGGTTCACCGAGTCGGTGGTCCCCAAGCACGTCGCGGTCAAGGAGTCCGTGTTCCCCTTCGTCAAGTTCCCCAAGGTGGACGTGCTGCTCGGGCCGGAGATGCGCTCGACCGGCGAGGTCATGGGCATCAACGACACCTTTGCCCTGGCCTACGCCAAGTCCCAGATCGGCGCCGGCTCCAACCTGCCGCTCTCCGGGACCGCATTCATCTCGGTCAAGAACTCCGACAAGCGCAACGCGGCCACCGTGGCCCGCTGGCTCATCTCCGAGGGCTTCAACATCATCGCCACCGCCGGGACCGCCGCCTATCTCCAGGAGCGCGGCATCAAGGCCCTGCCGGTCAACAAGGTGAACGAACCTCACCCCAACATCATTGACCGCATCAAGCAGGGCCAGGTCCAGCTCGTCATCAACACCACCGAGACCGGCGACACCGTGCGCCAGTCCTTCCCCATCCGCCGCCACGCCCTCATGATGAGCATCCCCTACTTCACCACCATGCCCGGCGCGCTCGCCGGCGTCATGGCCATCGAGCGCCTGCGCAAGGAAGAGCTCAGCGTGAAGCCGTTACAGGACTATTACGGGCGTGGGGAAAGTAAAAAGTAAAAAGGAAAAAGAAGAAAAGAGCGGCCGGCATATTATTCAATAGTGGTTACACCCTTTGTCCGATCTTCTTCTTATTTTTGCCTTTTCCCTTTTTACTTTTTCCTTTAAATAAAGTGCTCCTTTTTGCTGATGCACTTCAGCTTCTTCACCCGCTCGACCATTTCCTGACACGCGGCGAAGGCGTTGCCGCGGTCATGGGCGGAGACCGCTCCGAAGAAGATGTAATCTCCCACTTCGAGCCGGCCGATGCGCCGGGCCAGCACCAGGTCCAGGATGCGGTAGCGCTCGCGGAGCGCGGCCTCGACGGCGCGGAGCTCGGCCGCGAGGTCTCCCGCTTCCTCGAAGGTGATGCCGGTGCTGGGCCGGCCCTCCGGGTCGGGCTTGACCACGCCTAGGTGCGTGACCACCGAGCCCGCGCCCGTCTGGTCCAGCGCGGCAAAATATTTGTCCGGGTCAATCGCTTTCTTGCAGAGCTCGATCATAGAGCGCTCCTTTCTTGGGTTTCCTCTCCCTTTTCCGCGTACATGCATTATAGATGCAGTTAAAGAGGGTTTCCAGGGAGAAGGGTTTTTTGACGATGGCTTCCACCCCGAGGTGCTCATAATCCGCGAGCTCGCCGACGTGGGCCTTGCCGGAGATGATGATGGAAGCCGGCCGCATCTTGGCGGGGAGCAGGGCGGCTTCCTCCAACAGGACCTCGCCCCTCACGTCCGGCATCTGCAGGTCAACCAGGATGACGTCATAGCGGCCGCTCTGGAGCTTCTTGAGCCCTTCCTTGCCCGAGAGCGCGGTCTCGACCTGATACCCGCCGTTTTGTAGCGCGCGCTCGAGCATGCGGTTCACGCTGATCTCGTCGTCAACGATCAGGACGCGCGCTCCCACCGCCACCGGCCCGTGCGCGGTGTTGCGCGTCCGGGCCGGCCGGCCCGCGCCGGGGGCCGGCAGCCAAAAGGTGAACGCGGCCCCCTGTCCCGGCGCGCTCTCCACCTCGATATGCCCGTCGTGCTCCTTGATGATGGAGTGCGCCACCGACAGGCCCAGGCCCGTGCCCGGAACCGGCGACCCGCCCAGCGCTCCCTTGGTCGTGTAGAACGGCTCGAAAATCCGTTGCTGGTCCTCCACGGATATGCCCGGCCCCGTGTCCCGGACCCGGATGAAAATCCAGTCCTCGTCAAGACCCGTCTCCACCTCGATCCTCTTCTCCTCGCCCCGCTCCACCACCGCGTCCCGCGCGTTCATGATCAGATGCACCAGCACCTGGCCGATCCGGCCCGCGTCCAGGGTGAGCAGCGGCAGGTCACAATGGTGCTTCACGCTGACGTCAATGCCCTCGGTCGCGTACTCCTTCTTCACGATCTTGACGTTGATGTCCACGAGCCCCCTGAGGTCAATGAGCTCCTTCTGAATGACCTCGCGCCGCGCGAAGACCAGGAGCTGCTGCGTGATGTGCGACGCCCGCCGGATCAGCGCCCGGATCGCCTCCAGGTCCTCGCGGTCCTGGCCCGCCAGGTGCTTCTGCTTCAGCATCAGCTCCACGTATCCCTGGATCGCCGCGTTGATGTTGTTGAACTCGTGGGCCACGCCCCCCGCCAGCCGGCCCACCGCCATCATCTTGTCGGCGTTCCGGAGCTGCTCGCGCAGGTTCTTCTGCTCGGTGAGGTCGTTGATGAAGATGGTGTGGCCCTGCATCCGGTTCAACTCGTCAAACGCCGGGCCCGAGTTGATCATGCATTCCAGGGCCGACCCGTCCTTCTGGCGGAAGCTGATCTCCTCCTGCTCCACCGGTATGTCGCGGCCTTTGAGGAACAACTCCCGCGCCACCGGCGCCCAGTCCTCGTCAACCAGCTTGAGGATGCTCGCCCCCAAAAGCTCGGCCGGTGGATACCCCAGAATCTCACCCGCCCGCTGGTTGACGAAGGTGATGGTCCCGGCCGGGTCCATCGCGATGATGCCCTGGTGCGCCAGCTCCACCAGCAGGCGGTACTTGTTCTCCGAGGCTTGGAGCTTTTGCTCGGATTCCACCCGGTCGGTCACGTCGCGGAGGCTGACGGCGACCATCGGCTCCCCCCCCTCCACCTCGACCTCGGATATGGAGCAGTCAAGCGACAGGCGCTTGCCGTCGCCCCGCCGCACCACCTTGACCTGGGCGTGTTGCACGAACTCCGTTCGGGCGCAATATCGGTTCCACGTCTCCAGGATGCGACCATGGTCCTCGGGGGCGACGAGCTCGATGAATTCGCGGTTTATGACCTCATCCTTGCCGCCCATCATCCGCAAGGCCGCGGGGTTGCCATAGACGATCCTGGCGCCCTTCAAGAGGACGAGCCCGGAAGGGGTATGTTCGATGAAATCCATGAAGGTGTTGACGGTCCGCTTGAGGTTGGAGAGCATCTGCCCGCGTTCCAGGGAGAGCCGCAGGTTTTCCATGACCAGCGCCACCTGGGAGCTGACGGCTTCGACCAGGCCGAGCGTGTTCTCGTCATAAGCGTGGGTCTTTTTCCAGCCCACGGCGATGGCGCCGAGCACCCGGGATTTCCGGCTGCCCTCCGGTATCCGGAGCGGCGCGATCATGCAGGAGAGGTAGCCCGCGCCGGCCATTCCCAGGTCGGAGCCGGAGATTTCCTTAAGGTCCGGGCAACAGTAGCTGTCGCCGCTTTCGAAGGCGCGGCCGAGCGCGAATTCCCCGGCCTTCATCCCGTCCGCCAAGCCGATCAATTCCTCCGGAACGTTATACAGCGCCGCCAGCCGGCCCACTCTCGACTTGGGATCGTAAAGATAGATCGCCCCCGCATCCGCGCCCGCCAGCTCCGCCACCCGGTCCAGCGCGAAATTCATCAAGCCGTCCAGTCCCTCCGACTCCGTGGCGCGAAGGGAAATCTCCCGCACCGCGGTGAGCGCGGCCAGAAACCGCTCCCGCCGCGCCGCGTCCGTCTTGACCTTTTTGCCGGGGGCGTCGTTGGACTCTTTGGAATTCGTGCTCATGATCGTGTCCCTCGGGTTGCGCCGGACTTGCCGCTTTTTATTCCGCGGCCGTCTCCGCGCCGGGTTCGCGTACCCGCTCCCGGGCCGAGCGCGGCGGCGGGATCTTGTGTTTCTTCATCTTGCGGTAGAACGTGGACAGCCCCACGTCCAGGAGCCGGGCCGCTTCATCCACGTTGCCCTGGGCCTCCCGGAGCGCGCGCTCGATCGCCAGTTTCTCGTAGGCGTCGAAGGACAGCGGCACCTCGGGCACGGATACGGTCTTGGCCCCGTTGTCGCCGAGCGCGGGCAGGTCAGAGGCCTTGATCTCGGGGTGGCCGGCGAAGGCCAGGACGTGCTCGACCAGGTTCTGCAGCTCGCGCACGTTGCCGGGCCAGTCGTGCTGGAGCAGCCGCTGCATCGCCTCCGGCGAGAACTGGTGCCTCTTCTTGGTCCGCTTGGCGGACTCTTCCAGAAAGTGGTCCAAGAGCAGAGGAACGTCCTCCCTCCGCTCCCGGAGCGGCGGGATTTCCAGGTACACCACGTTCAGCCGGTAAAACAGGTCTTCCCTAAACATGCCATTGGCCGCCTCGCTTTTCAAGTCCCGGTGCGAGGCCGCGATCACCCTGACGTTCACCGGCAGGGCCTTGGCCGCCCCCACCGGCCTCACCTCCCGCTCCTGCAGCGTGCGCAAGAGCTTGGACTGGACGTGCGTCGGCAGCTCCCCGATCTCGTCTAAAAATATGGTCCCGCCTTCGGCCTCCCGGAACAGGCCCTTCACGTCCCGGTACGCCCCGGTATAGGCCCCCTTCACGTGCCCGAACAGCTCGGACTCGATCAGCGTCTCCGGCAGGCTCCCGCAGTCCACCGGAACGAACTTCATCAGCCGCCGCGGGCTGTTGTAATGGATGGCCTGCGCCAGCAGCTCCTTGCCCGTCCCCGATTCCCCGTGGATCAGCACCGTGGCCTCGTTCTCCGCGAGCTGCGTGATGATCTTGAAGATCCGCTGCATGCCCGCCGATTTCCCCACCAGCCGGTCCATGCGGTAGCGCGACGAGAGCGCCTGCTTCAGGTCCCAGTTCTCCCGGAGCATCTTGCGCTGGTCCATGGCCTTCTCCGCCGTGATCCGGATCAGGTCAATGTGCTCCAAGGGCTTCCTCAGGAAATCGAACGCCCCCGCCTTGATCGCCTCCACCGCCCGCTCGATGGTCCCGTGGCCCGTGATGATCACCACCGGCAGGTCCGAAGCGTTCTTCTTCACCGCGTACAAGAGCTCCATCCCGTTGCCGTCGGGCAGGAACAGGTCCAGGAACAGCATGTCCACCGGCGTCCGCGCCAGGTGCTCCTTGCCCGCCGCCATCGTCTCCGCCGTCAACACCGTGACCCCCTCCGGGCCCAGCACCCGCTCGAACAGGTTCCGGATCGCGGCGTTGTCGTCAACCACCAGCACCGTCGCGCCTTCGATCATTTTCTCCACCCTTTCTCTTGCGTTGATTCGTTAATTCTCCCGGTCCCCTCAACCCAATAATTTATAATATGCGGCCGGGTCCGCAACAAAGACCGTGACCGAAGCCCCGCCCGGATCCGGTTGTTGACCGTGATGTAGCTCACGCCCAGCATCCGCCCGATCTCGACCGTGGTGTATGTCCCGGCCTTGCTCATCACGTTCTCCCGCTTGGAGGAAGCAGGTCAAAGAAAAGCGTCCGGTCCTCCTTGGTGTCAAGCTGCATCATCCGACCCGGCAGCCCGTCCGCCAATAGATCATGCAGCGCCAGAAGGTTGGTCGTCTTGCCCGAAAGGGCTGGGCCGTAATAAACGATCTTCCAGGTCATGGCCCCGCTGTTTTCATCGTACTCAAGCATCCGCGCTCAGCCCCTTTTTGGCTCCCCCGGGGAGGAAATACGAAATCTGAGAGGTATCAAAGCAAAATCAATGCCTTGCCGCCAATATGCCTAACTTACTATTTTTATTGTTTTTTATAAATCATCGCTTTCATCACCCCTTCTCATTTGGCAATATTGGGAATACTCGTTTCTCAAAAATGACAAAAAGCGGCTGGGCTCGGCCAAAAGTTAGTGCTTCTTGTAAAAATTGAATCAGGAAAAGAGATTGGCGCGGGAGCGGCCTTTGGGGCGCGATTACCGGATGGCCAGAGGACCCAGCGCGGCCCAAGGCCGCAGCCAAAACATCTTCGGAAGAAATCAACAAGGATATACAGGATGTCAAGGATAAGATTCATCTCTGATCCTTATTATCCTTGACATCCTTGTTCCTTCATTCTTTTAGGCAGTTATGCATGATTTCGAAAAAAGTGCAAAGAAAATTCTGCATCCTTGATGTTAGTGGTACAGCTCCCTCCAAAAGGCCGCTCCCGCGCCAAGCGCCGGCATCTGGCTTCTTGCTTCTGGCTTCTGGCTTCCGGCTTCTTGCTTCTTGCTTGCGGCTTCTTGCTTCTGGCTTCTGGCTTCCGGCTTCCGGCTTCGGCACTCCCACGCCCGGCACGGGGACCTTGCTTCCGAATGCCCTCCGCCTTAAGATAGGTGCCGCATGAAGGTGAGCGTGATCATTCCCGTGTTTAACCGTCCGCGCGAGGTGGCCGAGGCCATCCGATGCGCGCTCGGCCAGACCATGCCCCCGCTGGAAATCCTGGTGGTTGACGACGGGTCCACCGACGACACCGCCGCCGCGGTGGAGCGATTCGGCCCGCCCGTGCGTCTCATCCGGCAGGAAAACCAGGGCCCCGCCGCCGCCCGCAACCGCGCCGCCAAGGAGGCCGCCGGCGAATGGATCGCATTCCTCGATTCCGACGACCTCTGGCTCCCGGAAAAGCTGGCCCGCGAGGCTGGAGCCCTCGAGCAATCCCAAGCCGGCCTCGTCCATGCCGACGGCTGGGTCATCACCGGACATGACCTCCCCCCCTGGGCCGCCGCCCTATTAAAGTGGGAGACCGGCTCCGACGGACGACCCGCCTCCGATGAGCGGCCGCCTCCACCCCCCACCCACTTCTCCCGCTTCACCCCCGCCAACGGACCCGGCGCCCTGGTCACTTACCTCAACAACCCCGTGCTCACGTCCTCGGTAATGGTCCGCCGCGACGCCTTTGACCGCGCCGGCGGCTTCGATGAGTCGTTCGCCATCAACGAGGACGCCGACCTGTTCGTCCGCGTCATGGCCCTGGGACACGAGGCCGTTTACGTGGCTCGGCCCCTCGTCTTCCAGCGCGTCATGCCAGACGGCATACCACGCGATTGGATGTTCGGCCTCCGCGAGGCCATCCACGTCCAGAAAAAGGCGCTGGCCGCCTTCCCCGCCCTCCGACCCGTGTTCCGCGAGGCCCTGGCCTCGAGCCACCGCTCCGCCGCCCAGTGCGCTCTGGTCCAATCCACCAAGTCCGACTCCATCCGCTTCTGGCTCCGCTCCTTCCTCTACCGCCGGCCCTCCTGGAAAGAACTCGCCGTCGCCGTCCTCCTCATCGCGGGCGGCGCCCCCGGCCGCGACCGCGTCCTCCGCCACTGGAAAAACCGCGTCGCCAGGTATCAAAAATAGCAGGAATGGGGCCAGACCCTTGTTTCAGCGCCTTGAGCCGCGGCCGGGACCGGCCCCCAATTATTACCACCCGATAAAAATGTAATCGCAGATATTCTTGAATAAGAATAAGGACTTAAACAGGGTTGCGAATATATTGGAAGGTCCCCCGCGGACACGGGCCGGCTCCTCAATTAATTTGACATTAATACCGGCCATGCTATACAGTACCCTGAATTGGCATCATCGGTGGGAACCGCGGCTTTCAGAGCCAGAGTAAACATTTAGAGTTGGCATTTCAGCAAGGAGGAATCACAATGAAGACGAAGTATTTTCTGCTGGCAATTGGGCTGTTCCTGGCCGTGTCCATCGCGGCGGGCCTTTCCCAGACCGTTCCCCAGCTCATCAGCTACCAGGGCCGGCTCACGGACGCGGCGGGGGCTGCCATTACCGGCTCCCGGCAGATGCGCTTCGAAATCCTGGATGGAGACACGCCCGGCTCCGCGGTGCTCTGGGGCGAGACCCAGGACGCCGTTCCGATCGTCCAGGGCCTGTATAACGTGATGCTGGGGAGCGAGCGGCCGGTGCCGTTGTCCGCCTTGAGCGGAGCGTCGGTTTACCTTCAGGTCAAAGTGGACGGCGAGACGCTTGTGCCCCGCCGGAGGATCGCCTCGGTGGCCTATGCTCTGCGCACGGAAAGTTCCGCCAACTCCGATACTCTCGACGGCCTGGATTCCGCGGAATTCGCGCCCGCGACGCACGACCACAACGACGCCTATTACACCAAGCCCGAGGTTGACGCGATGGTTGGCGGCGGCGACTGCTACTCCAAGGCCGAGGTGGACACGATGATCGCCGGCCTGCAAAGCCAGCTTGAATCGCTCCAGCCTCAAGTCGCCGCCAATACCGGCGATATCGCGGCCCTCGACGGCCGGGTCACTCTGAATGAGGCTGACATCTCGGACCTGGACGGTCGCGTAACGGTCAATGAGGCCGGCATCGCGGCCATGGATTCGAGGGTGGCGGCCAACGAGGCCGGCCTGGCCGGTCACGAAACCCGGCTCGCGGCGGTGGAGAACAAGCTGGCGAACGTGAGCGTCGCCGGCACCGACTTCATCTTCAGCGGCGTGAACGTGCACGTGCGCAACGGAAGCGGGAGCACCACTTCCGTAAATAGCCTGGGCAACCTGATCGTGGGCTATAACGAGACGCGCGGCACCGGCGACAGTCGCACCGGCTCCCACAACGTCGTGATCGGGTCCCGGCAGAATTATTCCTCCTACGGCGGCCTGGCCGTGGGCTATTGGAACACCATCTCCGGGCCGTATTGCAGCGTGAGCGGAGGCGACCACAACACCGCGGGCACGGGAACGTCGGCCAGCGTGAGCGGAGGCAGCAGCAACACCGCCAGCGGGCAGTATTCCTCGATCATGGGCGGAACGCTTAACGACGCGACCGGTATCAATTCCAGCGTGGGCGGCGGATACTCCAACACCGCCAGCGGCCAGTATTCCGGCGTCAGAGGTGGAGAGGGATGCAGCGCCACGGCCAGGTCCGCCACCACGTCCGGTGGATTAAATCGCAGCGCCACGACAGCCTACGACTGGGTCGGCGGCAACTTGACCCAGGGCCAGTAGGGAACCAGCGGGACCGCGGGCGCACGGCTTAATGGCCTTGACACGAACCAGGGAGGAAAGCATGAGGGCTAAGCCTAAACGAGTGAGATCAGTTCTGTTGGGGTTGGTGGCGGCACTGGCCATCTCGGGCCCGGCCCGGGGCCAGGACGAGGTATCGGCCCAGCCGGAGCTTCCTTACGGGGCCGTGGAGTCGTTCATCGAGATCCACGCCTTTTTCAACGAGCTCTACTATCAGAACGGCATAGACGGAATGGACAAAGGCCAGAAGGGCTTTCACGCCTCGGAGTTCTACCTCATGTTTCTGAGCCGTATAAGCCCCCAGTTGTATTTCAACGCCGAGCTCGAACAGCAGCCCGGCCTCAAGCCCGAGGAGTTCAACGTGCGCCGGCTCGAAATCCACTGGGCCATGGCCCGCTGGATCGAGGCGGACTTCGGAAAGTTCTATTGCCCGGTCGGGATCGAGCGCTATACCCATTACGCCCCGCTCAACCGGCTGATCTCGCGGCCGCTCCCCGCCCTCTACGTCATCCCCGGGACCTGGCCCGAGGTCGGCGTGCGCCTGAACGGCGACCTGGAGTTGTTTGACAACCTGGAGGTGCGCTACGAGGTCGCCGTGGTCAACGGCCTGGGCGGCCCGCTCCGGGATGACCGCCAGAACAGCGATAATAACGAGGAGCTGGCGGTGGCCGGAAGGATCGGGGTCACCATGTTCAAGGCGTTGACCCTGGGGGCTTCCGGTTACCAGGGCACTTACGACCTCAAGGACAAATTCCTCATCATCATCCGCGGGCTCGACCTGTCCTTCCGCTATCAGGGCCTGACCGTGACCTATGAATACCTGGACAGCAGGATGCAACTTCCCTGGTACAAGAGAGCTTTCCGGACCGGCTATTACGCCCAGGCATCATATCGGATCAAGGCCGAGGCCATCCACCTGGTCTTCATCGAGCCCGCCGTCCGCTTTGACCACATGGATGAGGCCAGGAAACTCTGGTTGATGAGCGACGTCCCGGACCTCGACCGGTTTTCCCTGGGGCTGTCCTTCTCCCCGGTTCCCCACTTCCAGTTCAAGGCCGAATACCAGTGGCTATGGTATTCGTACCCCACCCTGGACAAACAGGGCAACATCGTGCTCGAAGCCGTGATAGACGTCTAAAATTTAATCATGCCGCGAAACGGCGGCCGGAAATCATGAAAACATGTGTAGGGGCGTCCCCCCGTGGGCGCACCGGCATGGGGCAGGCACGGGGGCCTGCCCCTACCGCTGGAGAGACGTAAATTGCGGGGAATGCCGCCCTAGGACGCGAGCGCGGGCAGGGTCTTGATCAGCAGGGACTCGATCCGCGAGGTGATTTCCTTCAAGCCCTTTTTCCTGGCCTCCGCCGGATCGCTGTCGTTGTTATAGGGAGAGTTCGATCCCGCCACGTAATAAGCCTGCTGGAACATCTTCCGGGCCATCTGGTCGGCGCTGAAGTCGGCTTTCTGGACTGCGGGCGACATGAGGTCGTAATTCAGATACGCGGTCTTCAGCAATCCCACCGCCCTGCCGCTGTCGGTCTGCTCCACGGACAGATCGAACAGGGCCTTGATGTCGTAAAAGATCTGGCGCTGGATCGAGGCCAGCGTCTTGCGCTCGTCCTTGCTCTGCACCGCGGCATCCAGCTCCGCTTCCAGGTCCACGTTGTAACTCTTCTTGATCTCCGCGTAGAACGGCGGCAGGAACGTGTCCGCAACCGTCTTGATCCCGTCGTAATTCTTCGCCTGCCAGGTCTTGAGCAACGTGTCAAACACCTTGTAGGGAGGGGATTTCATCTGGGGACGGTAATCCTCGATCGCGGTCCCGGACGCGGCGGGCGCGAGCACCAGCAGGCAAAACAACGAGATTTTTTTCAGCGGTCCGGTCATGGGATTCCCCGGGTCGGTTCAAGTCAACGGCCGCGCCCGGCGCGCAATCGCTGGCCAATAACTCTGGGAATTCTGGAAGTTCCGGTTGAGCCTGACCTCTGCCCCTTCTTTCCAGCGTCCATGGTTACTCGATGAACAATTCTTTCCGCGGTCCGGCTCAGGAGGGCAAGGATCGGAAGCCCCGCAATGGGAATGGCGGTGTGGTTCGTAATTCCGGTCATGGATAGGCCCTCCCCTTTTCCCCGGTCCCGGGCCGGCGTCTCCCACACGCTTCCCCATCGGCTCTAATTATATATATCGCTCTTTTGGAATGTCAAGAGTGAAAAGTAATGAAACGGGATCTTGACTTATGAAAAGATTATTAACAAGGATATTCAGGATTTCCAGGATGATTTCCGGTTTTTTTGAATCCTGAACATCCTGAATATCCTTGTTGAAAATTCTTGGTGGGGTTATGAAACCGCTTCTCGTTATGTTAGCGCCAGGCGCCATATTGCTTTGCGATCAACCGGGGGGATGAGGGCAGGGGGAGCCGACAACTAATGCCCGCTGCTCCAACCGGTTGCTTGACGGACGGCTTAAGATTTTCTCTCACCATCCTCCGGCATTTTGCCTGGCCCAGAACTCGCATTTTTCCGCGGTGTCTTGGGCGGGCGCGGCGCGCGGGGGCAGGTCGAGGTGCATTCGCTCACGGCTTTGGGTGTTGTATGCCGGCCACCGCGGCAGGTCCGGGCCGTTGGGGTCGCCGGTCTTGGCGAAGTTGGTCCAGTAGCCCATCATGATGTCCACCATCGGTTCGGCCTGCTGCAACTGATTTTTTCCGTAGAGGTTGAATATTCCCTTCTGCTCGAGCGTATCGAAGATATAGACGATCTCCAAGCCGTGGGCCACTCCCAGCAGATGGGGGAATCGGTGGCGGTCGTAGTCGAACCGGTAATACCAGGTGCGGGGCTGGCGGGCCGCGATCGCATCCGCCGCCTGAAGCCCGCGGCAGGTGTAAGTAGCGTCAGTGACCCCGGCCACCCACCGGTCGGCGGGCCGGCGGAAGGAGCCTGGCGGATAAAGCTCCTGATACCGATCCCGGGAACCTTCTTTGGGCTTGAACCTGTCTCCACTGATCTGGTCCAGCCTGGAGCTCGGCAGCAGCCGGTAGTAGGGGGGAAGGCTCAAAAGCGCGAACAGCTTGAACTCATCGCGGTTGCTCCCGACCATCACCGGAACGTTGTTGTAATCGCCCGACCCGATGACCGCGAGCGGCTCTCCCTTCTGCGACCACCCGTCAACGCATATTTTGAACTCGAACTTCTCATCCGCAAAGGCCACCCCCGTCCGCGCGCCCTTTTTCACCGCGTCAATTATCTCGTCCGCGGACTTTTGCCTCATGCACGCCGCGGCGCCCGGGCCTTCGCATCCCAGGGCCCCGGCGAACACCGCGCCGTCGGCATTGCATTCATCCATGCTCCTGGCCGCGCACCCCCCGCTTTCGATGATGGCCCCGTGGAACAGGCCCTTGGCCAGGGGGCAGACAATGAGGTTGCAAACCGACCGGGCGCCGGCCGATTCTCCGAAGATGGTGACGTTTCCGGGATCGCCGCCGAAGTTCGCGATGTTGTCCCGCACCCACTTCAGCGCCTGCACCATGTCCAGAAGCCCGTAGTTGCCCGCGCTCCCCCGCGGGTCCTCGTCCGCGAACCCGCTCAGCGCCAGGAACCCGAAGGGACCGAGCCGGTAATTGATCGAGACCAGCACCACGTCCTTTTGACCCGCCAGCTTGCCGCCATAGTACATGGGGATGGAGGCGGTGCCGTCGCTGAGCCCGCCGCCGTGGATCCAGAACATTACCGGGAAGATTCCCGACTTCTTCGGCCGCCAGATGTTAAGGTACAGGCAGTCCTCGCTGAACCCGAGCTCCTGGTCCGACAACATGCCGGGGACCTGCATGCACTGCCGGCCAAACGCCGTGGCCTCGCGCACCCCGGACCAGACCGGATGCGCCCGCGGCGCCTTCCACCTCTGCTCGCCCACCGGCGCCGCGGCATAGGGGATGCCCTTCCAGACGCAGGCCTCCTCCCCGGCCTCGCTTATGCCCCGCACCAGGCCCAGCGTCGTCTCCACCGGCCCCGAACATGAATCATCCGCCCCGGCCACGCCCGCAAAGCAGAGCACGGCCACGAAACCGATTAACGTGAACAGCCCTCTGAAATTCATTGCTTCTCTCCCTCCCTTCGGCAGGCGAAAAAATTCATCCTGATTAACAGCCGATTCATAACATCGTATGACCACATTTGCAAGATATTAAGGAGATATAAGAAGTCAGGTCTTAAGGGGCTGTTGCTCAAACCTCTTAAGCCCCGCCGGGGCGTACTTCGTTAACCCGGGGCGGAAGCCCCGGGAGGAAGAAGTAGAAAACCATTAAGCCCTGCAAGGGCGGCCTAAGACCCTGTTAGGTCGCGCTTTCAGCGCTGAAAGCTCTGCCTTGGCGCGAAATTCGCGGGTGGCCACGGGCTATTCTCCCTTCCCGGCATTACTTTTTTTCCTGTTGGGGTGCGACCAATGTACTAATTATAGGAGGGCTTGTTTTCCGCTGGGCGGAGCGAGGAGAAGATGGTGAGCATGGTTCTACGAAATATTTTATGGTCAACTTGCGCTCAACATTTTGGGCGGCAATTCCGTGGCCTTTCTTGTGTCCTAAAGTTCAGACATGGCTGGCCTAAAGTTCGGACACCGGTGGCCCAAAGTTCGGACATGGGTGGCCTAAAGTTCGGACGTGGCTGGCCGGACGTCTGGGCCGTGAAGGGCCTGATCTGGACCATAAAAAACAGGCCGGCAGATGCACAACATGCTGCTATCATTGGGAACACGGAAAAAAACGGGCGAAAAATTTTGCGGCAAGCGCTGACCTGGCCCGGGAATGAGGCCACCTGCCGGCTCGAGCGCGGGCGCGGGCGTGTTGCACGGAGGGCCAGTCGCTCTCAACAAAGTCACACGCCGGTCATGGCGCTACTTGGTCTCGGCCAGTTTTTTCCAGGTGCTCATTTCCAGGAAGCTGCCCTCCACGTTTTCCTCCATCTCGCAAAAGAGCTTCCAGGGCGCGGTAAAGGTCATGAGGTTATCGCCGATCGAGGAGCGGAGGTTCTGGCGGGCGGAGAGGTCGGTGAGTCCGATCACGGCTCGGGGCGTCTCGGAGCGGGCCTCGCGGTACGGGTAGATTCCGATGGTCTGGCAGCCGGCGGCGTAGGGGATGATGACGTTCTCGTTGCCGGGGCGGGCGTAGTTGGCGAGGACCACGAGGGCGCTGAGCTGATCGGGGTCGGCCAAAAAGATGACGGCTTCGGGTGTTTCCTTTTCCGGGTCAACGTCCTTGAGCGGCTTGAGCACGACGTAGGGCTCGGGGATCTGGGTGATGGGCAGGGCCTCGACGAACTTTTTGACCAGCTCCGGCGTTTTGACGTAGCGCTCGCCGCGGACGAAGTGGTCATAGGCCTCGTCGCGCAGATAGGGCTTGACCTTTTCGATGATCTGGCGGCCGCGCTCCCAGCACTCGTTGCCGGTGGAGAGGAAGTAGTGGAAGCACTCGATGCCGCCGGGCCAGGTCTCGTAAAGGTTTCCGAAGCCGAGTCCCACTCCGCCGCCCCAGCAGCCGTAGGTCTTGGATCCGACCACGGCGGTTTTGCCCTTGGCCGCGGCGGCCAGGTGCCACATGACGCAGGCCCATTTTCCCTCCTTGAACTCCTTGGCGCCTTCGGGCTTTTCCCGGGACCAGATCAGGGCGACGGGCGGGTATTTAAGTTTTACGGCCTGGGCCGTCTTGCTTTCCATGTTCTTCTCCTGTTGCTGGTTTTTCCGAGCCGGGCTTTTTCTTGTCGTCCGGCTCCTTGCGGACGGCCGCGGGCGCTGGCTTTTCGGGCGCTGGTTTTTCCGGGGCCGGCTTTACGGGCGCCGGCTTTTCAGGGGCCGGCTTGGCGGGTGCCGGGGATGGTTTTTCGGGCGATGCCGGTTTATCGGGCGGGGGCATGACCTTGGCCGCGATGTCTTTGTCCATGATCCCGAAGGCCACGAGGGGCAGGCCGGGCAGGGCCACGGAGTAGTCGGCATGGCCGAGCGCCAGTCCGTCGGTCTCGGCGGCGATGGTCTTGAGCAGCTTTCCGAAGACGTTATAGATCCGGGCCACGGGCTGTCCGGCCCTGACCAGGTCTCCGGGCTTGAGCAGGAAGCGGACGATTCCGGAGGACGGGCTTTCGGGCCGCTGCGAGTATTTGAGGACCTTGTTTTTGAGGGCAGGTGGGAGTTGATAGTTGAACGGCTCCGCGAGGGGCTCGGCCATTTCGAGGTGGGCCAGGATGGTCCAGACCGAGCGGACGCCGTCGGAGACGTTTTTTTCGTTGACGATGTAGGCCTCGCCGAGCTCCATGGTAAAGGCCGGGACGTCGCGCTGGATCAGGGACCCGGTCAGGGTCTTTTTAAGCATCTCGACGTTGGCCGCGTCCTCCTTCTCGGAGATGACCAGGAAGCCGGAGCTCTTGGCAAAGGTCTTGACCTTCTCGTAGTTGTCCTTGTGCCGGGCGCCCGGGTTCGGGTCAATGAGCGCGTAGGGGATGGACTTGATCCAGTCGTTGTGCAGGTCAATGACCAGGGCGGGGCCGGTCTTCAGGACGTTCGAGAAGATGGTGTCGGCGATGCGCTCGGCCATGGAGCCGTTTTTATCGCCGGGGAAGGAGCGGTTCAGGTCTTCCTTGCTGAAACCAATGCTCCTGGAGCCGGTCTCGAAGCCGACGGGGTTCATGAGGGGGAAAGCCATGAGCGATCCCTTTTTGAGGGGGCGTTTCTTGAGCCGCTTGAAGATTTCCTGGATCACGACCATTCCGCCCACCTCGTCGCCATGGACGCAGCCGGTGAGCCATACCACGGGCCCGGGCTCCGGGGCGCTGACCTCCATCATGGCCAGCCGCCGGATGGACAGGTCGGACCCGGTGAGGATCTTGAGGAAAGAGTACTTGGTTTTCTGCCGTGGTTTGGGGTTGCGCTTGTCCATACTTCCATTCTCCGGCCGCCGCCGGGCGCGGGGCAACTATTAGTTAGTATAGGAGCTGCCGCGGCGATCCGCAAGGAAAGGATGAAATGGAAAAGAGAGCAGGGCGTAGGGCGGAGGGCGAATGGCGTGAAGAAAAGCGGCGGGGAAGGTGGTGGTCTTGCCCGCCCTACGCCCTGCGCTATTCGCTCTCCGTCTCAGATGTATCCGAGGTCTTTCAATCTCTGCTTGACCTTGGCCTCTTCCTCGGCGCTGTATTGCTCGCCTTCGATCTTGGGGATGTAGCCCAGGATTTCGAGGGTCTTGAGGATTTTAAAGGTGCTCTCGTCCACGGTCTCGGTGTCGGTGCGGACCTGGACCTCGGGCTTGTCGGGTGCCTCGTAGGGGTCGTCAACGCCGGTGAAGTTCTTGATCTGGCCGGCCATGGCCTTTTTATAGAGGCCCTTGGGGTCGCGCTCGGCGAGGACCTCGAGAGGGCAGGAGCAATAGACCTCGATGAAGCGGCCGATCAGGCGGCGGTTCTCGTCGCGGATGGACTTGTAAGGCGAGATGGCGGCGCCGATGGCGACCACGTCGTTCCTGGTGAGCAGGTTGCACACGAAGCCGATGCGGCGGATGTTGATGTCGCGGTCCTCCTTGGAAAAACCGAGGCCCTTGGAGAGGTTTTCGCGGACCACGTCGCCGTCGAGGACCTCGACCTTCATGCCGCGCTCGAGCAGGATCTCCTCGACCCTGGACGAGAGCGTGGACTTGCCCGAGCCGGAGAGCCCGGTGAACCAGATGGTGAAACCTTTCATGATTACCTCTCTTTCAATTCAAAATTAAAAATTATGAATTATGAACACTCTTGTCCAAAATAGGCCGTAAGAAAACCGCCAAGACGCCAAGAGCGCCAAGGATCGCCAAGGATCGCCAAGGATCGCCAAGTAAATCATGATGTTTCTTTGCGGCCCCAAAAAGAACAGCTCGGGGGCGTTGGCCCCAACCGGCTTGGCGAACCGGCCGACGGGAGCGCCAAGCCAGAAACATTCGCATCCAAGCCCTCTTAAAATCGTGTTGAAAAATAATCCTTGGCGCTCTTGGCGTCTTGGCGGTTCTCCGGTCCGTTTATTTTGGACAGCACTGAATTATGAACCAAGACAATTCGCCTCTGTTTTTTTCTTCAACATTCATAATTCATCATTCATCACTGATCAACTTTTTCCCGATCATGTCCCCCGGCACCGGGATGCCGAACCAGGCGAGGGCGGTGGGGGCGATGTCGTAGATCGAGAAGGTGTCGGAGTCGTCAATGAACCGTCCGGCCGGGAGGTTGCAGATGAAGATGCCGTCCTGGGCGTGGTTGGCGTCGTCGGGCCCGGTGTCGTTCTCGAAGAGGTGGATCCGGCCGCTGCCCACGACGCCGGCGGAGCGCCAGTTGAGGTCCCCGAAGTAAACGATCAGGTCCGGCGGGATGCGGTTCTGCTGCTTGTACACCTCCTCGGGCTTGAACACGACGGTCCCGATGTTCTTGCCGTTCTCGTCGGTGATGGCCTCGAGCTTCGCTTTGATCTCGTTCCTAAACGACTCGTACTCGCTCTTTGGAATCCGGCCTTCCGGCTCGCGGCCCTCTACGTTAAAGAAGACGCGCGAGTAGTAGCCGCCCTCGCCCCAGGCCTTGGTGCCGGACCAGTCAACCATGTCCATCTTGAGCCCGCCCGGCTTCTTCGGCTCGGCTTTAAGCTTCAAGTAGCCCTCGCGGCGCATCCATTCGTTCACGCAGATGGCGCCGTGCATGCCCTTGGCCCCGTGGTCGGAGACGACCATCACCATGGTGTCCTTGTCGAACAGCGGCAGGGTCTTGCCGATCTCCTGGTCGAGATAGACGTAATAGTCGTGGATGGCGTTTTCCCAGCGCGTGCCCGGCTCGTAAAGCCGGTGCTCCTGGTCAAAGTAGCGCCAGAAGCCGTGATGGATGCGGTCGGTGCCCATCTCCACCACCATGGCGAAGTCGTACTCGTCCTTTTGGTAGAAGTGGCGGAAGGCCTTCCAGCGGCGCTCGGTCATGACGTAGATGTCTTTTAAGAGTTGGTCCTTGTCGTTGGTGCGGAATTCCTCGACGTCTATGATGTAATTGCCGTCGGCGGCCCGGTCCAGCTCGGCCTTGATATCGTCGGGGTAGGTGTACGACGCGTCCTTGTTCGGCGTCAGGAAACACCCGACCATCATCCCGTTCAACGGCTTGGGCGGATACGTCTGCGGAACGCCGAAAACCAGCGACGACTTCCGGTTCCGCGACATGTAGTTCCACACCGTCTTGTCCTTCACGTAATTGGCGTTGGCGAAGTAGAGGCTCTTGTAGTCGTAGGACTCGCGGTTTCTGAAGCCGTAGAACCCGAGCATCCCGGGGTCCTTGCTCGTCATCATGGCGGTCCAGGCCGGGACCGTGATGGGAGGGATGGTGGAGCGGAGCTTGGCATAGCGGCCGCCCGTCATCATGGCGTTCAGGTTAGGCAGGTCAGCGCGCCAGGCGTCGAACACGAGCTGCGGCGTCGCGCAATCCAGACCGAGGATCACAAGCTTTTTCATTATTAACACCGCCCAGGTTTATCGTGTACTACGTGGCGCTCGCGCCAGAAACTGCATCATGCGGAACCTGGAAAAGATACTATCGCCGGAAGGGGGAAGTGTCAAGAGGCAACGGTCCTCCGTTTTGGAGTGCGCGCGGCTTGCCGCCGCTTTTGATCGGCAAGCTTGCTTGCCGGCCCCCGGAAGAAAGTTCCTCAGGCCATCTGCAATCTTGCTCCCGTCGGGAGAGGAGAGTACTTTGCCAAACCCCGAACGGGCCATCCCCAAGCCTCCAAGCGCTGAAAGCTCGGCCTAACGCTGTCTTGGGCAGCAGACGGCCATGCCAGGCTTCATAATGGTAGCGCTGGCAACTTGTCGGCATCCATTGCCGCCGAGCCGGCTGCGCTACAAAGAGGCGGCCCGGATAACCAGGCCTGGAACAAAGGGGGAACGGCGACAAGGTCTCGACATCAGACATTTCCGGGCTATCTGTGCGGTCAATCTTCTAATGTCGAAACTCTTATAGCCGAGGAAATAAGTAAGATGTCCCCCGATGTTGTCCCTCGATTTACCGATTTCAACGGAATTTATCTTACGTCCACTTCAAATGCTTCTAGGCCATTGTTGCCTTGAATCTGGACTTTCGTGGGGCCAGAAAGGACCAGGTCAACCGATGGATATCCAAAACCGATAAGGCTATATATTAACCGGGCTGATTTGCCATCGTCTGCGATCTTCTTTGAGTCCTTGCCGGAAGTAAACGGTGGTGAGCCCTTGACCTTAGTTGGCCAGAAATCAAGTATTCGCACACTATTATTGACAGGCGACAAAACTGCTTGAAAATCAAGGAGGCCAAGACTTTCGTTCTTCGTGGGCCTGAAAATTAAAGTGACACGGTATCCCTCCTTGACTTTATCTATACTCTTGGAGTGCAAAACTAGTTTGCATGGCTCGGCGAGAGGCTTCATTTGGCCGATTTCGTTTTCCAATTGGGAGATTTTATCCGATTTCTGTCGGTCCATCTCCTGAAGGACGCCGATTTGCTCAGCAAGTTTTCCTAATGCTTGCACCTCTGGCAACGAGTATCTCTCCAGTGCGATTGTACGGAAGGGAGTCAATAGCGTTTCAAGGCGTTGGATTTCTGCGGTCTTGTTATCATTTTCACGCTTGAGCCTCGAGTTGTCCTCCTTGAGTTTAGATCGATCGTAAGCGATTGAAATGATCGCCACTATGATCACGCCGACAGCAGCGATCATGGCGGCCTGGACACTCGCTTTCTGATAAAACTTCTGGCTCATATCATATCTGGAAATCGGCAAACATTATATGCATTTAACTTATACTATAGCTTAATTTAAGGGACGTCCATTAATTCGTCCTTCCTTATTACTTTTAAAGTATATTCCTTTCGCGAAAAAAAACAAGACTGAGAAGGCGGGGATAGGGGGATGGGGGTTCGGGTTATGGGGACCACGCGGGAATTAATGCCCGGAGGGGAGTTTGTTTCCTCGCCATCCGGCTCACGCTCTGGTCCGGCCTTCCTCTTGCGGCCCCGCGATTTCCTGGTAGGAGAATTCCTGGAGTCCGGCGTTGTTGCGGGCGTGTTCGACGGTCATGCTGACGAGGTTGCCATGGCGGTCAAGGTCAACGTAAATATTTTCGCTGATCTCCCTGGTCTCGGCCGGCTGCTTGTCCGTAAACTCGAGCAGGGCCGTATCCGTGTCCGCGAAATATTTTACTCTCATTACCTTTTCTCCCTTGCAACGCGGGGCCGCCTTACAAAAGATTATATATCTGCCTCGTAAGGCCTGTCAAAGCCATCCGCTTCAGGGAACATTATCGGTTTCTTCCCTCTTTCCCAGGGTAGGCCGGGGACGGCCAACCCTGGGCTTTGTTAAGTCGGCCCCGTTGGGGCGGAGGGAATTCCGGAAAGACACCTTGGAGCGAAGGCGTGAGCGTCCATCGGCAGGGACGCACATGTAAGATGCACGGTGGCGGGGACACTCCTGTCCCGCGCGCCTCAACCATAACGACGCCGCCCGACAAGAGTGTCGGGCTCCACCTTGCTTAAAGATCGGATGCCGCCGGGACGGCGGCGCTACTTTGATAGGGTCTCTTGCTCGTGGTCGGGGATGGTTACGCCGCTCCTTTAAGCGAAGGCTTGGACGGAGGCGAGGTGTTTTTTGTCGGCGGTGGTGATGTTGCCGACCATGGCGGCGATGTGAGGGTTGGCCTGCGGTTGGGCGGAGTGGTAGTATCCGTTATAGCGGAAGTGGGGTGATCGGGAAAGGCCAATAACCTGCCGCTGATTGGATTCAGGCTCTTCGCCCTTTGCTCTTCGCTTTACGCTTTACGTGGCGCTCGCTGCCCATGCTATCCTTAATCCAGCACGAATCATCTTAGGAAAGGAGGGAGATTCATGGGACTGACTGAACTCCTTCGGCGGATCAGGGACGTGGGCGTTCCGGAGGGGATGCCGCCGGCGGAGGCCAAATACATCCGGATGACCAACAGTTGGGTGGCCATCCTGATGATGGTCATCCTGGCGTTCACCCTTTTCATCCAGCTCACGGCGGACCAAACCAACGCGGCGAATTATTTCGGCTACGCGGCAGTGGCGGTCCTGTCGGGCGTGATCGTCCTGAATTACGCCGGGCGCCACACCCTGGCCCGGGTCCTGTTCTGCATGGCCCTGTACGCCCTGCTGGCCTCGCTCTCGGTCCTCTTGGCGAGCGGACTTCGGATTTACCTCCTGATGATCGGCCTCACCGCGGCCACCATCCTGATCTTCCCCAAGCAGGAGAACCGGCTGATGTGGATGATGATCGGGATCAGCGTACTGCTCTATCATGCCCGGCTGCTGTGGGGCGGACGCCTCGGGGCTATGGTCCCCGCCCCCGGCCCCGAGCGGCAGATTATGCTCAACACCATTTTCGAGTACTTGCTTTATGTGATCGTTTTCTTCACTGCCGGCGTGGCCCGGATCGGCTCGATGCGCGCGGAGGAGCGGCTGATCGCGGAGCAGGACAAGGTCAATCGCCTTACCGCCAAGCTCAAGGTGTTCCTGCCGCGCCAGTTCGTGGATTCCCTGGCCCGCGGCGATAGAGACGTCGAGCCCGACTACCGGCGGCGGCGGCTGACCGTGTTTTTCTCGGACGTGCAGGGCTTCACCAAGTGGACCGACAAGCTGGAGCCGGAGGAGGTGCGGGAGGTGCTCAATCACTACCTTTCCGAGATGAGCGCCATCGCCAACCAGTGGGGCGGGACCATTGACAAGGTCATCGGCGACTGCCTGATGATCTTTTTCGGGGACCCGGAGTGCACCAGCGACCAGGACCATGCTCTGCGCTGCGTGAAGATGGCGCTGGCGATGCAGGAGCGGATGCGGGAGCTCCGGGAGGAGTGGGAAGGGAAGGGCTACCACGAGCCGCTGCACATCCGCATCGGCATCAACAGCGGCTGGGCCACCGTCGGCAACTTCGGGAGCGAGGACCGGCTCAACTATACGGCCCTGGGCGGCGCGGTCAACCTGGCCTCCCGCCTGGAGACGGCCTCGGCGCCGGACAAGATTACCATCTCCCACACCACCTACTCGCTGGTGAAGGACGAGATCGAGTGCCGGCCCGAGGGCGCCATCGAGGTCAAGGGCTTCGCGGAGCCGGTGAGGATTTATGAAGTGATCGGAGCAAAGCCGACAGGAACGGGGTCATGATTTATTTGCGTCCATGTGGCCATTACTTTGGTGAAGCCTCGTCCGCCGGAGCCTGGATGCCGATGCCGCGCCCTTGGGCGAAGGCCTGGACGGAGGCGAGGTATTTTTTGTCGGCGGTGGTGATGTTTCCGACCATGGCGGCGATCTGGGGGTTGGCCTGCTGGAGGGAGGCGCGGTAGTGGCCGTCGCAGGAGTAGGCTTCGAGCCGGATGGTGAATTCGAGGGCCTGTTCGAGGGTTGGCGGGGGCTTGGTCAGGCGGATGGTCTCGATGAGGGCGAGGGCCTGCTTGATGCGGGCCAGGTCAATGTCCACCTTTCCGAATGACTTGCGCTCTCTCATGACCATGCGCAGTCCGAACTGGACGATGTTGAGGTGTGATTTTTCCTCGAAGGCGAGTTGGGAGAACATGGCCGCGGCCTCGCGGTCGTCCTGGTAGAGTCCGCTGAACCACTCGTAGAGGATTTCGAGGTTGCCTTCCAATTTTTCGAGTTGTTCGAGGACCGTCCAGATATCAAGCTTGCCGTCCTGTGATAGTTCCATGGTACGGATAAGGTAATGCCGAATGGGGCGATTCCAAGGAGAAAAATAGTAGCCAGTAGCCGGTAGCCAGGGCTAAGAGAAGAGGATCGAGGATCGAGAAGAGAGGATTGAGGAAGCCCAAATTTCAAACCGCTCGGATGAGCTCGCCGCAAACCCCAAACCTCAAACCTCTCTTCCTGGCCTACTTGTCCGTTTTCATGAGGGCCTGGTCGAGGTCGGCGATGATGTCGTCGGGGTCCTCGATGCCGAGGGCGAGGCGGCAGAGCTGGTCGGTGATTCCCAGGGCGTAGCGCTCCTTCCTGGTGATGCGGTAATAGGTGACGGTGGCGGGGTGGGTGATGAGGGTCTCGACGCCGCCCAAGCTGGGCGCGATGTAGATCCATTGGAGGGAGTCGAGGAACTTGTTGACCTTTTTGAGGTCGCCCTTGACCCAGAAGCTTACGACTCCGCCGTATCCCTTCATCTGGGTCCTGGCGATTTCGTGCTGGGGGTGGCTGGGGAGTCCGGGGTAAAAGACCTTGCGGATTTTGGGATGGCCTTCCAGGAATTTGGCGACCTTCATGGCGGACTGGTTCTGGTACTCGCAGCGGATGACGAAGGTCTTGAGTCCGCGCAGCAGGAGGTAGCAGCAATGGGGGTCAATGATTGATCCGGTGGCGTGCTGGTAGTCCTTGATCACGTCAATCAGCCGGTTTGGGCCAAGCACGGCGCCGGCGAGGATGTCGTTGTGTCCGGCTAAGTACTTGGTGGCGCTGTGGATGACGAGGTCCATGCCCCATTCGAGGGGCTTCTGGTTGTAGGGGGTGGCGAAGGTGGAGTCAATGATCATGAGGCCCTTGTAGAAGCGGCGGATTTTTTTCATTCTCTCCATGTCAATGATGTTGAGGTAGGGGTTGGTGGGCGACTCGGAGAAGATGATGCGGGTGTTCTTCTTGATGGATCGTTCGAGCTCCTTGTAATCTCCCATCTTGGTGAGGGTGAATTGGATGCCGAAGCGGGGGAGGTGCCGGGTGCAGAATTTGAGGGTCTGTCCGTAGACGTCGTCGGTCAAGATGATGTGGTCGCCCTGCTTGAGGAGGGCGAAGAGGGTGGTGGTGATGGCGGACATTCCGGAGTCGAAGAGGAGGCAGTCCTCGGCGTTTTCGAGGATGGCCAACTTGTTTTCGGCGGCCTCCTGGGTGGGGTTGCCGTAGCGGGCGTACTCGTAGCGGATCAGGCGCTTTGAGGTGTAGCGCTTGATCTCGTCGCTGGACTGGAACACGTAGGTCGAGGTCTGGACAATGGGCACGGTGAGAGCGTCCGCGTATTTGACCCGCTCCTCCCCCGAGTGCACGCTCTGGGTGCGGAGCTTCCAGTTTTTGCCCCGCCGGTCCCGGTCGTTATTCATGGCAAGGTCCCCTCCGGAAATTTGCAACAGCGTTCAGGCAAGCAGCAGGTCAAAGGTGCGGGCTAAATTGCCGTGTAAAGACTTTATTCCCGGAAGGTGGCGGAGTCAAGGGAGGGGCGTGTCGTTCAGGAGGAGATGATTTCGCACAGAGGCACAGAGAACACAGAGTTTAATAATATATTTTTCTTCTGTGTTCTCTGTGCCTCTGTGCGAAATCAAGCTTTTATGGTGGCGAGCGCGGACTTTACCCTTTCCATGACGCCCTGGCGGATGGGGGGTGCGCTGAGCCCGCGGAGGCGGTCGAGGCAGACCAGGGCGGCGTCTCGTCCTTTCTGGATCACGCCCTCCGGGTTCGAGAAGTCGGCCCAGTGGATGTCGCCGACGTCGGGCCGGAGCACGAGGTCGGCGTTGCCGAGCTGGAGCTCGCGGAGCTTCTTGTTGGTGAGCAGCGCGGCGCGGAGGATCAGGCTGATGCCGCGCTTGTATTCGAGGATTTCCTCGACCTCGCGGGAGATGTCCACGGCGATGACGCGCTCGGCGCCGAGCGCGCGGACGGGTCCGACGGGCACGGAGTTGGTCCAGGCGCCGTCCACCATGACGTGTCCGTTGAGCTCGAGGGGCGGGAAGAAGCCGGGGATGGCGGAGGTTGACCAGAGGGCGTCGCGCAATGATCCGGAGGTCCAGATGACTTCGTTGCCGCTGACCACGTCGAGGCTGATGCAGGCAAAGGGGCGGGGCAGGTTCTCGATCCTGATGTCGGGGACCGCTTCCTTGATGATGTTCTCGAAGACCTCGCGGCTGATGATGGACTTCCGGGTGACGGAGAGGGAGTATTTGAGGCCGCGGCGGATCATGCCGGCCATGGATTCGAGCAGTCCCTCCTGCTCCTCCTCGCGGCGCTCGCGGAGCTGGTCGAACTCGGCGGCGAGGAAGGCGTCGCTCTCGAAGAAGTTGTAGAGGCGCTCGACCAGCGCCCGAGAATTGCCTTCAAGCAGGTAAATGGCGCCCACGATCGCGCCCATGCTGGTGCCGGCGATGGCGTGGACCTCGATACCGTTCTCCTCCAACACCTGGATCACGCCGATGTGCGACATGCCGCGCGCGGCGCCGCCGCCCAGGGCCAGTCCGATTCGGGGCTTGATGACGGATTTGAGAGGCATCTTGAGTTTACCATTTTATCATAGTTATCCGGAATTTTTAATTTATTGTTCCGGAAGGACAGGCGATATCAGGATGCATTGTTATTGGATTGCGGGCATTGTATATAGACAGGAAATCAGGGAGGAGAAAAATGAAGCGGTTGAATGGAATCGTGGTCGTGGCGCTATTGCTCTTGGCCGGTTTCGCCGCGGCCGCGCAGTGGGACCATCCGGCGCGGGGGGAGAAGTGGATGGTGGCTTCGGGTCACGAGGCGGCGACGGAGGCGGGGCTTGCCATTTTGCGGCGGGGCGGGAACGCGTTTGACGCTTCGGTGGCGGTGTGCATGGCGATCACGGTGACGCGTCCGATTTCGGCGAGCATGGTGACGCTGGCGCCTACTCTGATCTATGATGCGCGGACGGGGGCGGTTCGCGGCTACAGCGGGGCGGGCACGGCCCCGGCCAGGGCCACGGCCACGTATTTCCGGATGCAGGGCTGGCCGATCATGCCGGCGGCGGGGATAAATTCGCAGCTCATCCCGGCGTCTCCGGACACGTGGATCGCGGTCCTGGAGGAGTACGGGACCATGAGCTTCGGCGAGGCGGCTAAGGACTCGCTACGCTTAGCGGAGGACGGGTTCGTTATGAACCGGACGGTGGCGGACATCCTGCGGCTGCCGCCGTGGCAGCTCAGGCTCTACCAGCTCGCCTACCCTTACAATTACTCGGTGCTATACGAGCCGTTCGAGCCGGAAGGGCCGCGTCCGGGAGACGTGCTGGTACAGAAGGACCTGGCCAGGACGATCAAGCTGATGGTGGCGGCGGAAGCGGATGAGCTGGCGCGCTCGGGCGACCGGGTGAAGGGGCTCGAGGCGGCGCGGGCGGTGTTTTACGAGGGTGAGATCGCGCGGGCGATCGCGGAGCTGCACCGGGAGCACCACGGGCCGATGACGTACGATGACCTGGCTTCCTATCGCGGGAAGTGGGAGGACCCGGTAAGCGGGACGTACCGGGGGTACACGATCTACTCGAACGGCCCGTGGTGCCAGGGCCCGACGGTGCCGATGATATTGCAGATCCTGGAGAACGTGGATTTGAAGGCGCTCGGGCATGACACGCCGGAGTACTACAGCGCGGTGGCGCAGGCGGTGGAGCTGGCGTTCGCGGACCGGGAGGCGTACATGGGCGACCCGGATTTCGTGGACGTGCCGATGAAGGGGCTCTTGAGCAGGGAGTACGCGCAGGAGCGGGCGGGGCTGATCCATCCGCGCCGCGCGTTCGGGAAGATGCCGGCGCCGGGCGATCCGTGGAAGTTCGAGGGCCGGCCGCGTCCGGCGCACGTGTACCATCCGCGCCCGGTCCCCACCAGCGCGCCGCCGCTGAAGATGAATCACGACACCACTTATTTTTGCGTGGTGGACTCCATGGGCAACGCGGTATCGCAGACGCCGTCGGATTTTCCGTACTCGCCGATGGTGCCGGGCTACGGCCTGAACCTTGGCATCCGCATGACGCAGTTCCGCTTGAAGCACGGCCACCCGGCGCAGGTGGCGCCCGGCAAGCGTCCGCGGATCACTCCGAACCCGAGCCTGGTGACGAAGGACGGGAGTCTGTTCATGGCGTTCGGCACGCCGGGCGGCGACCAGCAGCCGCAGGCCATGGTGCAGGTGTTCCTGAACATCGTGGAGTGGGGCCTGGACCCGCAGGCCGCGATCAACGCGCCGCGGGTGAAGTCGAGAAACTTCCCGGACTCATTCTCGCCGCACGTTTACTATCCGGGCCGGCTGCTGATCGAGGAGGAGTTGGCGGGCCTCGCGGACGCGTTCAAGAAGCAGGGCTACGACGTGCGGGTGCTCTCGGCCCCGGCCATCGAGATGGGCGCGGTGTGCGTGATCATCCGGGAGGAAGCGGGATCGCTGATCGGCGGCGCGGACCCCCGTGAGGAAGCGGTGGCGAGGGGGGATTGATCCACAACACGGCGGATTATCAAGAGGTTCCGGTCGGGGAACATTTCGAGTTAATTCAACGGTTGAGACGGAGGAGGGGAGCGCTGACCCAGCCGAACGTAAAAGTTGTAGAAAAAACAAAAATTTTCGTCTATTATGTTAATGTTTGACCAATCCGTCAACAGGGACCTCAGGTAATCGGTTTTAGAAACAATTGGCACGTTCGCCCGGGGCACGGCGCCACAGGTTGATTGGTTTGCTTCTGGAGGGGATCATGAGCCAAAAGTGTGCGTTGGTGAAGGGGCGGGGTGCGCGCTCGTTATTGACCGTTTCCCTGCTCTGCTGCTTCTTTGTCTGCCTTGCTCGTCCGACCCACGCCCAGGTCACGGACCCGGACCGGGACGGCCTGGTCACCGGCTACGAGGTGACCATCGGGACCAATCCGTTTGACCCGGACACGGACCACGACGGCATGCCGGACGGGTGGGAGGATGCCGAGGGCACCAACCCGGCGGTGGCCGACGCCACCGGAGACCTCGACTCCGACGGGCTTTCCAACCTGGGCGAGTACCTGATGGCTACGGACCCCATGATCGCCGACACCGATGGCGGCGGCGTGAACGACGGCGCGGAGGCGGCGTGGGGAACGGACCCGCTCCTGGCGCTCGACGACGACAGCGGGCTGCAGAGCGATACGCTGGGAAACACCACAGGCTACAATACGGGGTTCCAGGGCGTGGGCAACGTTTACAAGCCGACCGCCGACACCGTGCTCATTGACTTCGATCAATACCTGAACCCGGCCGCGGGCACCACCGTGGTCTTTTACCTGTACCAGAGCGCGACCGTCAACGGCACCTACACCCAGCTTTATTCCAACGCCTACAAGACCGCCGCGGGCGGCGAGGGCTTTTACAAATCCGGGACCTTCGGCGTCAAGCTCCTGGCCAATAACTATTACTTTGTGGCGGCCGGTTTTTCAAACGCCTCCGTCACCTATTACTATCTGAACGGTCCCACCCTTCCCATCAGCACTTCCTTCGGCACCATGGAGACGGGCGGATCAATGGGCTACCTGCCTCCATATCCCACCGGCTTAATCAACGCCACCTCCCGCGCCTTCTACCAGGTGGTCCGCACCCAGCGCGTGGGCGGCCTGCCCAAGCATGTCGCCGTCCTCCGCGACGCCGCCATTTGGCTCACCGCCCCGGACCAACTCCTCACCAGCGTCAATATACCATTTGATATTTACAACTCCGCGGCGATCCCGGGCATTGACTATTCACTTTATGACAAGATCTTGGTCTATTCTTACCAGCCCATCGCCTTTTACCAGGCCCTGGTCAACGCCACCACACCGATCGAAGCCTGGGTGAGAAAGGGCGGCGACTTCCTGTTCCACGGTTTTGCCTACCCCTCCAGCGACAAATGGGAGGGGACCTATACGATCCCGACCGGGCTGCAGGGTAATACCATCGCCTTGTACAATAATTTTCTCATCAACAGCCCCTCTCACTATTCGATGACCAACGTCACCGAGGCCGGTCTTGACGGCGAGGCCGCTCGCGGCTATTTCACCGCGACCGGCGGGACTCCCACCAACGCGGTCGTGACCCAGACCGGCAGTTATCCGATTCTCAGTTCCTTTGCCTATGGCGCCGGCCACGTGCTCGCCCACACCTTTGCCATCGAGCTTTACGCCAACCCCTCAGCCCCGGTGGAGGACTTTCCTGCTCTCCTGCGCAACACGCTCCTCCATATTGACCGGCCCCAGTCAACCTGCACCTATACCGGCGGTTATGCTTTCAGTAACAGCGTGACCTATTCCGGAACGAGCCGGCTGCGGGGGAACGTCTATTCGGTGTCCGCCCCCGCCATCCTTGACCGGTTCTATGAATGGCTTGGCCCGCCGGCCGGCGAGATTCTCTACTTCGACGTTTACGAGGGCACGAGCGCCACCGGGCCGTGGACCAGGATCTTCCAGACCTCCGTGGTCGCGGCCGGGGGCGATAACTGGTACGCGCCCGCCTATATCGGGACCACGATGGTCCCCGGCAAGTACTACGCCATGACCGTGACCTGGAGAAACAGCTCGTCATATTACGGACAGACCAGCGTGAGCCCCGACCCGATTTCCTCCATCACCGCCATCAGCGGCATCTATCGGAACAGCGCGCCGTTTCCCCCGGGCAGCGGCTCCGGGCTCGCCACCCAAACCACCGGGTATTACCAGTACGTCTACCTCGAGCCCCTCTCCCAATGCCGCGCCCCCGACGCCGACGGCGACGGCATCACCAGTTATTTTGAAACCAACTTTTTAGGATCGAACGCGGCCAGTCCCGACGGCGATAGCGACGGCATGCCCGACGCCTGGGAATATCAGTACGGGTTCAACCCGGCCAACGCCGCCGACGCCACCGGAGACCCTGATTGGGACGGACTCACCAACCGCGAGGAGTACGACCTCGGCACCGACCCCAACTGGGACGACACTGACGGCGACGGCTACACCGACGGCGTGGACGCCGCGCCCTTGAGTTCCGGCGCCGGCCGCTATGCCAAGTATGTCAACTGCGACAGCGTAATCGGAAACGCCATCAACTACGACGCCAAGGTGACGGTGGCGGTCAAGGATCAGCTCGGTTTCACTATGACCGCCGACAACACCACGCGTTTTTCGCTCAAGCTAGCCGGCAACGCCGTCTGGAGCGCCGCCACCGACGCCGGAATCATCGTCTCCGGTGCCGGCACCAGCCAGGTCCTGGTCGAGGTCCGGAGCGGCGTATTCAAGGGCCGGGCCCAGGACACCACCGCCGAGGCCTCGTCCGTGACCCTCCTCGACACCCAGGCCAACAACCTGAACTACGTGTGCAAGGACGACGGCGCGCTCGACGTGGCCGTGCAGAACCGCGCCAACCAGACCGGGATCTCCTATTGGTACTCATCCAGCAACAACAATAACCGCTACGCCGAGGTCCTGACCATCCTGGATCAGGACCCCGAATCGCGCTTCTCGGCCCGCGAGATCAAAGACCCCACCGCCGCCGAGCTCTCCTCATACGACGTCCTCGTCCTCCCCGACAACGCCGTGCCCGACGCGCTGACCACCGGGGTGAACAATTGGTTCGTGCCCGGCAAGGTCATCGTCGCCATTGACCACGCCGTCAATTACCTGGGCTACTCCGGCCTGATGTGGCCGGCATCAGCCGGGACCAACGGCTACGGTACCTACTGGTACTATAATGGCTCGTCCGCCACCAGCCAGTACATCGAGGCCGCCGACTTCATCACCAAGTACTACAACGTGGGCCAAATCATCGGCTCCGTCACCGCCAAATCCGTCATGCGCCGCGACAACAAGGGCGCGTCGGTCGTGCCCCTGTCCTATCGCAGCGGGACCACCAACTACCTTTACGCCGCCTACCGCGACGTACCCGGCAAGGGCCGCGTCATCTTCCTGGGCCCCCTCGACCCGCCGCCCGCCAATACCGCCGACCTCATCCGCCAGGCCGTCGCCGGCAAGATGGACACCGCAACCCTCCGCTTCGCCGACCCCAGGTCGGACCAGGACGGCGACGGACTCAACGACTGGCTGGAAACCTTCTTCGGCACCAACCTCTTTTCCGCCGATTCCGACGGCGACGGGATCAGCGATTACGACGAGATCTTCAACTACCTCACCGACCCCAATAACGCCGATACCGACGGAGACGGCATGAGCGATGGCTGGGAAGTGCTCTACGGCGCCGATCCCTTCTTCAACGACGCCGATTCTGACCCCGACGGGGACGGCCTGACCAACCTCGAAGAGTACCGGTCGTTCACCGACCCGCTGTTCCCCAACAACGACAACGACCGGGACGGGCTTGCCAACGAAGTTGAGGACAACACCAGGGTGTTTCTTGATATGGCCCATACCGGCACCAGCCCGGTGCTCTCCGACACCGACGCCGGCACCGAACTCGACGGGCTCGAGGCCTACCTCGGCCGCAACCCTAACAGCAATCCCTCCGACGACGTTAAGTGGTCAACGCCGGCCAGGGTGTACTCGAACACCTACGAGGAGATCCTGCCCTCGCTGGGCATCAACGGCGCGGGGACCATCTTTGTCGCCTTCGAGAGACAGGGACAGACCTATCCGATCTGTTACCGGACATGGTCGGGATCCTCATGGTCCGGCTACACCAACGTTACTTCCGCCACCTCCAACGCCCACAACCCCCTGCTGCGGACAGCGCCGGACGGCGTGCTTCACCTGTTCTGGCAGGAATCCGGAGCATCCTGGACCCTTAATCACGCTTACTATAACGGCTCGGCCTTTACCGGCGCGGAGGTCCTGGAGACCAGGGCCAACCAGGCCTTCCAGAGCTATGACGTGCAGATTGACGGCCAGGGTAATTTCCACTGGGTATGGGTGGAAAGAAATGTCAATTATTATCTGTACTATCATAAACAGGGTTCCTCGATTTCGACCATCGTCAGCTCCAGCGCCGATGCGATTTATTCATCCCGGCTGGCCATTGACTTTGCGGATTTCCCTCACGTCATCTGGAATAAGGACGAACCCTACCCCAATGATTCGCTGATCAAGTACGCCACCACCTCATCATCCTCAAGCTGGACCACCCATGAAGTGCTCGGAAGCGGAGATAACCCCGTAATCGCCGCCGACGCCAAGGGATTCATCTATGCCGCCTGGCAGAAAGACGGCGATATCCAGGGGGCGGTCAGGGACCTGTGGAACTGGATCAGCTTCACCAATGTGTCCCGGTCAATGGCCGATTCGCTCAATCCCGCCTTCGCCAACGACTCCCAGAAAAACGTAAACCTCGTCTGGTGCGATAAGGCCGATCAAAGCAACGTCGTTAAAACCTCCATGACCATGAAAGGCGAATTCCTCGACGCCATTGCGGTGGGACAGGCTCAAAATGATGACGATGCCCCCGTAAGCTTTACCGGCATCGGAAAGCCGGACGGAGACCTTTTCCTCGCCTGGCAGGAAATTTACACGGATGGAACCGACACCGAAATTTCCTATTCCTACCTCGACTACGGAGATCAGGACGGAGACGGGCTCAACGATCGTCTCGAGTTCCTGCTCGGGACCGATTACCTGGGAATTGATACCGACGGCGACGGCATATCCGACGGCACCGAGGTCTTGACCTACGCCAGCGACCCCCTGGAAACCGACAGCGACCGCGATGGAATTGATGACGGGGACGAGCTTGCCGCAAATCCATATGTCACCAACCCCGCCCTTTCGGACTCCGACGGCGGAGGAGAGCAGGACGGACTGGAAGAGTTCAACTATGGAAACCCGGGCAGCAGCCAGGACGACCGCGACTGGGACGACTATCAGACAATACTCGCCGCGACCTCGTCCGATCAGTTCGGCAAGATATCCTCCCCGGATATCGCGGCCGCCACGGATGGAAACCTCCACGCCGTGTACGTGGACAAGCGTTTAGTATCAGGGGGAGTCTTTTACCGCCACTCGACCGTGGGTGCGGCCGGCTGGGACACGGCGGAATGGCTCGTAGGCGCTTTCCCGTCTATTGCGTTGGAAGCCAGGGTGGCGGTCGGGACCGATGGCACCGTAAGTGTCGTTTACGGCAAGAATACTTATGAGTTATATCTCATTCAAAAAACCGGGGTGTCCTGGGGGACGACTACTCAGATCACGAATTGTGCGGCGTCTTCTTTTGAGTGCAGGGATACTGAAATCGCCGTGGGGCCGGACAATAACCTGAATATTGTCTATACCCGGAGCACGCAATCTTCCGGCAATATCGGGGATGTCTGGTTCCAGAGCTACAACGGATCCGTATGGCAGAATGTCACCAACTTGAGCAATGTATCAACCAGCAATTCCAACAGCCCGGATATCGCCGTGGGACCGGACGGGACCATCCACGTCGTATGGTCGGAGGGGAGCTACGGAAACCAGGAAGTCGTGTATCGAAGCTATAACGGATCAACCTGGTCCAACATTGTCAGGTTGTCCACAACCCTCTCCGACAGCTCAGCGTCCACCGTGGCCGCCGGGAATGGCGGGCAAGCCTATGTCGCATGGACTGAAGTAAAAAGCGCATATAAAAACGAAATAAACTTCTCAATGAGTAAAGGGAATAATTGGACCCTGCCGGTAAACCCCCTGGGCAAGGAGGGTTTTAAATACAGTCCGTCGTACCTTGATTCGGCATATTTCAGGGGAGGCACATACTTCATCACCTATCGGGCAAATGAGGGGACCGTATCCAATATCTATACCGTGCCCTTCAACGGCAAGAAATGGTTCAAACCCCTGCAATACGAACAGCCGATGGAAAGCCCGCAATCGGTGAACTCGACGCTGTTGCTACCAAGAATGGCCCTGGATAATAACGGAAACATCCATCAGGTATATGTCGCCTTCAACCAGTCCGTGCCCCAGCCTTTTATTAATGACATATATTATCGAAGGCTCATCTATCCTGATTCGGACGGGGACGTCATTTCCAACCTCCAGGAGTTCTACATGGGCACCGACCGCAACGGAAATGACACCGATGGCGACGGCATCCTGGATATCAACGAAGCCGCCTCTGGAACCGATCCCAACCTGGCTGACACCGATGGAGACGGCCTGGGAGATTATGATGAATTGAACGTTTACCACACCAATCCCGCTCTTTCTGACACCGACAACGATGGCATGCCCGACCGCTGGGAGATTGACTGGACCACCCAGGTCCTCGTCCCCGACGGTGGCGCCGACCTCGACGGCGACGGACTCACCAACTTCCAGGAGTTCGTAAACCACACCGATCCCCACGACTCCGACACCGACAATGACGGAATGGATGACCTCTGGGAGGTGCAGAACGGCCTCTCCCCCATCACTCCCGATCAGAACGGCGACCCCGACGGCGACGGACTATCCAACAGCCTCGAGTATCTTTACCATACCGATCCCAACAACCCCGACACCGACGGAGACGCAATGCCGGACGGGTGGGAGGTAACCAATCTTCTGGAACCAAACACCGTTGACGCCCTCCAGGACCCGGACTTCGACGGCCTCCTTAACATCAGCGAGTACAACGGAGGAATTGGCTCCACCAATCCTCATAACTGGGACACCGACGGCGATTGGATCCCGGACGGGTGGGAGCGGATGCGGGGGCTCAATCCCCTGGTCAACGACGCCGGCAACGATCCCGACGGCGACGGCCTCACCAACTACCAAGAGTACCTTTATAACCTCTTTCCCTTTGACCCCGACTCCGAGGATAACGGCGGACCCAGCGGCGACGGCATGCCCGACGGCTGGGAGGTCACTTATCAGCTTGATCCTCATACCAACGACGCCTCCGGCGACCCCGACGGCGACGGACTCAATAACCTTGGCGAATACACCAACAACACCTTCCCCAAGGACTCCGACTCCGACGACGACGGCCTCTCCGACGGCGACGAGGTGGTCACCTACACCACCAACCCCCGCAACCCCGACACCGACGGCGACACCATGCCCGACGGCTACGAGGTGGCGCATTCCTGCCTCTTGCCCAAGACGCCCGACGCCAACAGCGACTTCGACGGCGACGGCCTCACCAACAACCAGGAGCGGACCTACGGCACCGACCCGTGCGATATGGACCAGGACACGGACAACGACGGGATGCCGGACGGCTGGGAGGTCACGTATGCGCTGGATCCGTTGCTCGACGACGCGGCGGACGATCCTGACTTCGACGGCCTGTCCAACCTGGCCGAGTACCAGCAGGGCCGGAACCCGCGATCTCCGGAGGCCGTGCCCTCGAGCTCGGTCTCGATCGCGGCGACGCTCACCAACGCCAACAGCGTGACGGTGGACTTCACCTGCTCGGACCAGTACGCGGTGGTGCATTTGTGGAAGAAGCTGAACGAGGGGTCGTGGTCGGACACGGGTCTAACGCAAAGCGGCTTCTCCGGCTCGTTCAATTACTCGTTCCCCGGCGGCCAGGACGGGACGTATTATTTCTACAGCATCGCGGTGCTCTCGCTGCAGAAGACGGAGCTGGCTCCGGCCTCGCCCGACGACAGCATTTTCGTGGACCGGGTGGGCCCGGTGATGACGTCGGCAATTGACGACGGTGCGTACACCTCGAGCACGACGACCCTGCACGTTCTCTTCGGCTCGACCGACCAGGGGCAGTCCGGCTTAAACGGATACGAATACGCGATCGGGACGGCGGCCTACCCGACGGCGGGCTGGAACAGCGTGGTGACGTGGACCGCGGATGCGGACGGCGACGTCACGCGCGGCGGCCTGTCGCTCTTGCCCGGGGCCACGTATTACCTGACGGGCCGTTCCAAGGACGTGGCCGGGACCGACGCGACGCCTCTGTCAACAGACGGCATCCGGGTTGACACCTCGGCGCCCACGGCCTTTACCGTCACTGACGACGGCGCGTACACGGGCTACATGGACCGGATTCACGCGAGCTGGACCATGGCGGGCGATACGACCTCGGGGATTGATCGGTATGAGTATTGTATCGGGAGCGCGCCGGGATTGGGCGACGTTGTGGGGTGGACGAATAATTTCCTGCTCACGGACGTGACGCGGATGGGGCTCTCCCTTTTGGAGAACCAGAGTTACTTCGTGGGGGTGCGGGCTTATAACGGGGCCGGGTTATACTTGGAGGCATGGTCGGACGGGATTCTGGTGGACTCGAAGGGCCCGGTGATCGTGTATTCGTCGCCGGCGCACCGGGAGATCGTGAACGATACCATGCCGCCTGTTGCCAATCAGTCGTTCGCGATCAACTTTGGCGACTCCGGCGGCTCCGGGATTGACTGGGCCGCGCCGCATCCGATCGTGCTCGATTTTTCGACCGTGGTCTCCTACTCCCTCACCGGCGATACGGTATCGTTTGTATGGGGGAATACTCTGAACCTCGGCAACCACGTGGTCAACGTCACCGTGAGCGACTACGCGGGCAACGCTCTCAACCAGAACGTCATCTTCGTGATCGAGGACCCGCGCAAGGTTTTCATCAATCCGGTTTATTCGGAGTGGCGTCCGGGTGAC
>DATKZS010000153.1:0-16883 GCA_035527835.1 bacterium | reverse complement strand
GGAAGGGAGTTCCCACCCCGCTTGCCCGGCCCTTTCGAGGATCGCGCCCGGAAGGGCGCTCCCACGCCGGGTCCGGCCGCATACTGGCAGCGGGAAAGAATACACTTGTCGGCTTGATTTAAACATCGCCGTGATGTAGATACTCTGGAAAATGACTCGGAAAGGAAGGATGGAATGAAACAGGCCGTGCGGTCCGCGCGACCGCCGTCGGGGAAGGGAATAATGCTCGCATTATTATTGGCCGTAGGCGCGGTGACAGCGGGTCCGGATGGGGCAGGGCTCATCAGCTCCGGCTTCGTGTTCGAGCCGAGCGCGGAGTATAAGTCGAACCACGGAAGCTCCGTGGCCTCGATGCCGGACGGGAGCATCCTGTGCGCCTGGTACTCGGGCACGGCCGAGGCCAACCCCGACGTGGCCATCTACGCCTCGCGTTTTCAAGCCGGGAAGTGGTCAAGGCCCGAGGTGATCGCGGACACCCCGGACAAGCCGGAAGGCAACCCGGTGCTGTTCGTGGATGCGAAGGGCCGGACGTGGCTATTCTTCGTGACCATCCACGGTCTGGGCTGGAACTGGGCCAAGATCAAGTACCGGACCTCCGAGGACTCGGGCCATACCTGGGGGCCGGTCACCATGTTCCGCGACAAAAGGGGATGGATGACCCGGAACCACCCGATCATTCTGAAAGACGGCCGCATCCTTTTACCGCTCTACAGCGAGAACAAGTGGTGCTCGGAGTTCATGGCCTCCGTTGACAACGGCGCGACCTGGGAGCACCTCAGCGAGGTCTGCTCGAAGCCGGGCAACATCCAGGCGGCGGTGGCCGAGCTCGGCGACGGCTCGCTCTACGCCACCATGCGCACCGGCGCCAGGAAGGGCACGGGCCGGCTGTGGCGGACGCGCTCGAGCGACGGCGGCCGGACCTGGTCCGCGCCCGAGCTCACGGCTCTCCCGAACCCGAACGCGGGCACCGACATGATCCGGCTCGCCTCCGGCCGCCTGCTCCTCGCCTTCAACAACTCCGCTGACAAGCGCACCCCGCTCTCGCTGGCCGTGTCCGATGACAACGGCAACTCCTGGCGCGTGGTCCGCGACGTGGAGACGGCACCCGGCGAGTACTCCTACCCGTCGCTGTGCCAGGCCGGGGACGGCGTCATCCATCTCACTTACACCTACCGGAGAGAGACCATTAAACACTTGGCTTTCACCGAGTTGTGGATAAAATGACAATGAAGTTGCGCCTCCAAATAAAATATAGCCCGGTGAACCGGGCTTTACAGGGAAGGTTCAGGCCCGCCATTGATGGCGGGTAACCGCGGAGGTCGCAAGGAGGGGAGGGCGCTTCAGCGTCCTTCTCGGAAAAATGCTTTAGCTCACCAGCCAAGAAGGGGTGGATAAATCCGGGAAGCGAGAAGCCCGTTAAAACGGGCTCCAGGCATCGCGGCCGCCCCGAAACCCGCGCTAAAGCACGGGCCTGAACCATCGCGGAAAAGGCCGTTAAAACGGCCTCAAAGTCCTATCGCAGGTTCTTTTGAATATCCACATGCGATGAGGAAATAGAAATAAAGCGGAGGGAAAATATGGAACCTGATAAAAAAGCGCGGGCCTATTCGTTCCGGCTCCTTGCCGCCGCGGCATTGATCGGCGTTATATTCATGGCCGGAGCCGCCTCCGGGCAGGACCGGGACTACAAGCCCATCAAGGCCCCCATGATCCCGGGCGTCAGGAAGCTGGCCGACGCGGTCAAGCTGAACCTGACTAAAAATTCCATCGAGGAAGCGGGCGGCGACATCCTGTTCGCTTCCGACCTGGCCTCGGAGTCGCAGAGCGGGGCCTCGAATTACGCGACCGCGCTCGGCAACGGGAGGCTCTCGGTGGAGATCTCGCCGTGGGGCGAGCTGGTGGTTTTCCGCTGGCCCAATCCCTCGTACTCGGATCAGCTCCGTTATTTCACGGTGGCCAACAACATCTTCGCGCCGCACCAGGCGCCGGTGCGCTGTAACCGCGACTGCGCGGGCCCGGACTGGCGGCGCTACGGCCGGCCGGTCGAAGGGTGCCAGGGCCTGGGCTCAAGGGGAGGCGTGCAGATCTCGCCTGCGCAACTGGTGTGGATGGGCGACCCTTCCTGGACCTCGTCCCGGAGCTTCGAGCCCGAGGACTCGACGGTGCTGCGGACCGAGCTTGTGAGGCCGGAGGTCAAGGTCGCGGTGAGTGACTGGATTGATCCCGACCGCGACCTGATGGTCCGGTCCTATCAGGTCTCGGGCCAGGCCACGCGCTTTTTCTATCACGCCACCTTCGCGCCCTTCATGGCCAAGCCCGGAGAATACACGAAGAGCGACCCCAAGGAAGCTGGTTTTGCCGCTCTTTTTTTCGAGCCGGATAAGGTCATGATCCATTTCCAGCCCAAGGTCAAGGACAAGGCGCGGCTCGAGAAGCTCTCCGGCCTGCCCATCAGCGCCTCGGACCTCGACGCCGCGTATCCGGAAGGCGGAGTGTTCGTGGCGTGGGGGTTCAACGGTCAAGTGGATGGTTATCAGGTGGAGGAAGACGGGTGTACTAACAAGAAATCTTCTCTCTGCCGCTTCGGAGCACCGGTGGAGGAGCTAACTGGGAACCACCTTTTTTTCGGCAAGGCCAACTCCATCATGTCCCACGACCTGAAGAGCGGCCGGGAAAATGATCTGTCGGTGCTGATCGCGGTGAGCGACAGCGCGGAAAAGGCCGTGGACATGATACGAACGGCGCGCAACGCCGGGGTGGACGCGCTCCGGGAGCGGGCGGTCACTCATTGGCGTGAAGTCTCCAAGCAAATCCATCTCCCGGCCGCGGCCGACCCTGTCACCTCCCGCGTGGCCCGGCGCTCCGTGCTCAATCTCATCCAGGCCCAGGACCAGGAGAGCGGCGAGATCGTGGCATCTTTGTCGCGCCAGCCGCACTATCACTTTGACTGGACCCGCGACGGGGCCTTCTTCGACCTCACCCTCGACCTCGCCGGCTTCCCGGACCGCGTGACCCGCCACCACGACTTTTACACCCGCACCCAGTTCACCAAGAAACTGGCCTATGGCCCCGTGTTCGTGTTCAACTTCCGCTCCGGCTTCTACGACCCCTCCGGCCACTGGCCGTCCAATATGTCGCCCGACGGCACTCACGGCTCCATGCCCAGCGTCATGCCCTTCGAGATTGACGAGACCGGCCTGCCGGTCTGGGACTTCTGGCGCCACGAGCGGGTACTGCCCGGGTCCGAGCGGCCGGCGTACATCGCCCGGATGAAGGACACGTTCGAGCGGGCGGCGGACGCGCTGGTGCGCTTTACCGACGTGAAGAATGGCTGGGTCAAGCCGGCATTGGAGGACGACAATTTCCCGCCGGAGGCCACGCTCCACGGCGCGTCGTCGGTGCTGGCCGGCCTGGCCGCGGCCTGCGACGCCGGGCCGCGGTGGGGCTTTGCCCGGGAGAAGACCGCCCGGTGGTGCGAGGCCGCGCGGTCGCTGCGCGACGGCGTCCGGGCGCGGTCCGCGTTCCCGGAAACCCTGGACATGGCCGGGTTCCGCGGCCTGGCCTGGACCCTGTGGCCCGCGCCCGCATTTACCCACTACCGCGAGCCGGGCGCCCGCGCCATCAAGGAGCGCATCGCTCAAAGCATCCGCGAGAAGATTGACAAAAAGCGGCCGGGCTTCGCGTATCTCGGCGAGGAGATTTTCATCCTGGCGCTGGCCGACAAGGACCACGAGTACACGGACCTGCTCCATGAGGCGCTCACGGTCCTCACCAGCGAGGTCGCGTTCCCCGGCACCGACTGCTACGGCGAGGTCACGCTATGGGGAGATTTCGCGGGAACCGGCCAGAAAGTCGCTCAGCAGCGCACCAGCATCCCGCATTTGTGGAACGGCGCCACGGTCTACCTTTCCGCGCTGGCCGTTTACGAGCCCGGGCTGTTCGCGCCCATGCAGCCGCCGGCGCCGTAGGCGCGTCCCCCTGTACTACTAACATGCAAGATGCATAAATTTCTTTGCGCTTTTAGATGTTCGTACTATTTTTTGACAGGATTAACAGGATTTACAGGATTCTCGGAAAGTGTAAACCGATCTTCTTCCATCCTGTTAATCCTGTCAAAAAATCTTTTCATGATTTCAATTGAACCGCCAAGACCATATTTTGGTTGCGGCCAAAGGCCGCGCTGGGGGCGCCCCGGCATCGGGCAGGCACGGGGGCCTGCCCCTGCTTGCAACCTCTTGTGATTAACTGAAAATTGAAGCTCTGACCCGGATGACACGTAATATTTTGCGGCCTTAATGTGAGTCGCCGCTCACACTTTCTTTGCAGGTATTGGGGACCCAGACGCCATCATACTGTAACTCAATAGTTTTTTTTTGCCTTTAAATGCCTGTAACTTGGCAGAAAATTTGCGTAAATATATCTGGAATATTACGATTTTCTTCTTGACAAATGCAAATGGGAATGGTAGTCTAGGGCCATCAAAATAAAGCATGCGCCCTGGACAAGAGGTCGAAGATCTCCCTTTGCCAAGAAGGAGGAGAAGATGAAATCAAGAATCTTAGCGGCCATAATCGGGTTCATCCTCATTCTGCCCATTACCCTCCATGCTGAACAATGGTCATCCCCGAGTTACATCAGCGAGCTAAATTCAAGTGCCCGTGACCTTGAGCCCTGGATCTCGGCGGACGGCAAGACTCTATATTTCAGCTCGGACCGTTTCCCCGGTGGCCCTTGCGGCAAATGCGGGCTGGAACTTTTCGTCTCGCACCTGGTGGACGGCGTTTGGTCCGCTCCGGAGCGTCTGCCCGAGCCGCTCAACGATCCGCTGGGCCGTGACGGACACCCCAGCCTCACGCTTGACGGCCGCTATATGTATTTCCATTCCAACCGCCCGAGCGACTACAACTCGGGCAAGCGCACCTCCGATACCGACGCCGACATCTGGATGTCCGAGAACATCAACGGGCAATGGCAGCAGCCCGTGAACCTGGGCCCCAACATCAATACCACCTCCTCGGATTACGCGCCCCAGATTTCCGTGGACGGCCAGACCCTGCTCTTCTCCAGCAAGAGGCCGGGCGGATACGGAAACTATGACCTCTACATTTCCCGCAAGGTGGACGGGGTATGGCAACAGGCCGAGAACATGGGGCCGGTCATCAACAGCAGCAAGGCCCAGGTCCATCCCAGCGTGTCTTATACCGGCAAGTACTTCTTCTTTTCCGACCTCAGCAACATTTATCGCTCCGTCAAGGTAGACGGCGCCTGGCAAGCGCCGGTCAAGCTGCCCAGCACCGTGAACCACTGCTGGAGCGGAACGGAATCCAGCATCTTCAACGACTGCACCGACACCCTCTACTTCTATAACATGTGCAGCCCGGCCGGCTCCTGGGACATCGCCACCACGCAATGGCTGGACATTCCCGATGATAATCCCTGCTCCCAGCTCATCATCCCGGAGGGACAGTGGCGCGTCAGGGTCACCCTGCTCGAAGCCAGCGCCGGACTCATGAGCGACATTTACATTGACGAGCCCATCTCGCAACTGTTGATCCGGAAAAGCCTGAAGAACGTGGGCACGGTGGTTTCCACGCCGTTCCTGTCCGCGGACGAGCTGGTGTTCCATATCCACGTCCACGGCGGGGACCTGGGCGAGTACGATCATTATTCCGACTCCGAGTTCGCGCGGGTCGAGCGCACCGATCCCCTGCGTTACGTTATCGGCTTCGAGGACCTGCCGGCGGAGCTGGCGGACTGGGACTACAACGACACGGTGCTGCTGGTGGAGCTGGTGGGGGTCGAGGTGAACATCTGGGAGACCGAGAACTACCTGGGCGAAGCGCAGGTGGTGGAACAGGCGCCGATGGAGCAGGACACCTTGATCGGCGTGCCGCTCACCAGGGGAGTAGGGCTTGACGCGGTGGCCATGATTCCCGGGGCCGGTCTGGACGAATCCGGCTATGGCATCATCACGGAAGGCGACCCCTCCCTTTATGGAGAGCTGCTGACAGACGCGCCTTTCGACAGCACCGGCGATTTTGTCAAGGTCGAGCTCACCAGCGGCCAGCAGGAGCTGGCGGACGGCAACGCCATCCGGCTCTCCCTCGACCTCGTGTCCCAGGTCACGGCCCAGGACCAGGGCGGGCAGGCCCAGCCCAGGCTCTATCAGTTCGACATTGAGTCATCCTCGTGGCGGGAAGTGGCTTTGCAATCCATGGTCTCGGATGAACAACTCGTGGCCGACACCCCGTCAGTGGGCCTGTTCGCACTGGGCATTCCCAAGCCGGCGCCCCCCGAGATTCCCGAGGCGCCCGGGGACCAGGACGGCCAGGACGATTCCGTCCCCGGCGCCAGGGGAAATCCATTCAGCGGCGGCCCCAATGCAAGACTGAGTTGCGGGCAGATACCGGGACCGGCCGGCCTCGGCTCCTTGATCGCCTGGATCGGATTGATCGTGCCGCTCCTCGGCGCGGGAGTATACCGCTTAATCAGGAAGGCCGGATAACAAGATCAGCCCGTTTCGTATCAAAGGAGGAAGAGATGAAATCCAGAATCCTGGCGGTCATGGTCGTTCTCTGCTTCATTCTGCCCGGCGCGATTTACGCTGAACAATGGTCAACACCGGAATTGATCCCGGGCCTGGCCACGAATTACCGCGACGTGGAGCCCTGGATCTCCGCCGACGGCAAGACCATGTACTTCAGCTCCGACCGTGAAGGCGGGCTCAACCTCTACAAGCTGGAAATCTACGTCACCCATCTGGTGGACGGCCAGTGGACCACGCCGGAACGCCTTCCCGAGCCGCTCAACGATCCCACCGCTCGGGACGGGCACCCCAGTCTCACCCTTGACGGCCGCTACATGTATTTTCACTCCAGCCGGGCCGGAGGCTTCGGCGGGACTGACGCCGCGACCGGCCTGGACATCTGGATGTCCGAGAACATTAATGGAGTATGGCAGCAGCCGGTGGTTCTACCTCTCGGCGTCAACACCACCACCATTGAAATCACTCCCTTCATCTCCGTGGACGGACAGACCTTGATCTTTTCTTCCGGGGATGCGGGTGAGCGCGATCTTTATATGTCCCACAAGGTCAACGGCGTGTGGCAGAACGCGGTCAACATGGGTGCGCCCTTCCACTCGGACATGAACGAGGACAGCCCGAGCCTGTCCTATACCGGAAAGTACCTGTTCCTGGGCCGGGGCGGCCGGGGCGACGGGGTCGCGTCAGCAATTCACCGCGCAACCAAGCTCAACGGCATCTGGCAGAACCCGGTCAAGCTTCCCGCGCCGGTTAACACTGGAAACGAGGAACAGGCCAGCATTTATAACGATTGCACCAACACGCTGTATTTCTATACGGGCCGGTTCGGCGCGAGCTGGGACATGGCCACCACGCAATGGCTGGATTTCCCGGACGATAATCCCTGCTCCCAGCTCATCATTCCGGAGGGACAGTGGCGGGTGCGGGTGACTCTGCTGGAGGCCAGCGCGGGGCTCTCCAGCGATATTTATATTGATGAGCCGATCTCTCAGCTCCTCATCAAGAAGAGCCTGAAGAACGTGGGCACGGTGGTTTCCACTCCCTTCATCTCCGCCGACGAGCTGGTGTTCCATATCCACGTTCACGGAGAGAGCCTGGGCCTGGGCGATTACGATCATTATTCCAATTCCGAGTTCGCTCGGGTCGAGCGCACCGATCCGCTGCGCTACATCGTGGGCTTCGAGGACCTGCCGGCGGACCTGGCGGACTGGGACTACAACGACACGGTGCTGCTGGTGGAGCTGGTGGGAGTCGAGGTCAACATCTGGGAGACCGAGAACTACCTGGGCGAAGCGCAGGTGGTGGAGCAGGCTGAGAGCGGCGCGGACACCGAGCTTAGCGTGGGCCTGAACTTCGGCCTCGGCCTGGCCGCCGACCTGGTCGTGCCCGGCGCCGGGCTCACCGATCCGTCATACGGCATTCTGGTGGAGGGTGATCCGGCCCTTTATGCCGACCTGGTGGAGGATGCCCCGTTTGACAGCACCGGCGATTTTATCAAGATCGAGCTGACCAGCGGACAGGCCCGGATGGCGCCGGGAAACGATATGCAGATCGCCCTCGAGCTCATGCCCCAGGCCGCGGCGCTGGACGCGGGAGACGAGGCCGCGCCCAGGTTGTACCGCTTCGATGACGAGTCCTCATCCTGGGTGGAGGTGGCGGACCAGTCCATGCCGGTTTCCGACCTGGTGGTGGCCAACACCCCCGTTGTGGGCCTTTATGCCCTGGGCACGCCCATCGCGGAGGTCCCGGGAGACGGAGGAGACACTGGTGGCGACAACGACGGTAACGGCGCGGTCCCCGTGTCCAGCGGCGGTGGCGGCTCCCTGTCCTGCGGCCAGTTGACGGGCCGCGTCGGTCCCGGGACCGCCTGCATGGCCGCCCTGGTCCTGCTGTGCCCGCTGTTCATCGCGGGAATGGCCAGGATAATCAAAAAGTCATGGAACTGAGCGGCGGGAACGGGATCACAGAGCAAGGAAATTCTTGAGCAACTCCTTGCCCGAGAGGGTAAGGATGGATTCCGGGTGGAACTGAATGCCTTCCACCCGGAATTTTTTGTGGCGCAGACCCATGATCTCGCCCTCTTCGGTCCAGGCCGAGACCTCGAAGCTATCGGGCAGGCTCTCCCGCTCGACCAGGAGCGAGTGGTAGCGCGTGGCGTCAAACGGATTGGGCAGGCCCTTGAAGATGGTCTTGCCGTCGTGATGGATGGGGCTGGTCTTGCCGTGCATGAGCCGGTCCGCCAGCACGACCTTGCCGCCGAGCGCCGCGCCGATGGACTGGTGCCCGAGACACACGCCCAGGATCGGGACCTTGCCCGCGAACCGCTCCACCACCGCCATCGAGATCCCGGCCTTGGGAGGGTCGCACGGGCCCGGCGAGATCACGATCTTGTCCGGACCCATCTTCTCGATCTCATCCACCGTGATCTCGTCGTTCCGATAGGTCTCGACCTGTGCCCCCAGCTCGCCCAGGTACTGCACCAGGTTGTAGGTGAACGAGTCGTAGTTGTCTATCATGAGAAGCATCGGGATTTTCCTCTTTGCCGATGGTAAGCCGCTTGATGGCCGATGTCAAGGATAACGGGGACCCGGCGCTCCGATGCTTCCAAGCAGTCCCCATGCCGCTTTGCGGAACCCGGAAATCATGAAAATGCCGCGCCGGGGCGTCTCCCCGTGGACGCACCGGCATGGGGCAGGCACAGGGACATGCCCCTACCGCCCGTTGAACATGGATATTTCCCGAGCAGGATCCGCCTTCCTCCATGCCCGCCACTCTCTCCCGTTTTTATAAATAAACGACTACATACTTAGCTGATATCAATTTGCCCCTCAAGCAGAAATAGTCCCCGCATCGCTATAACTTACTATAAAATAATAATAATATATTTCTTGCTTTTTAAAAGTGATTGTGCTATAGATGTAAACGTTCATTTAGTTACAAAGGGAGGCGGGCAATATCACGGCTCGTGGGGGTTCTGCCTCACGGTCTGGGGTTCGGACAAAAAGATCATCAGCTTCATGCACAGGGGGGAGGAAAATGGAGGGCGGATCCACGGAGAAGAAGATCAAGGGCACGACCATCGTGGACGTGGTTAAAACCATCAGGTCGCTGGACGGCCTGCCCTGGGACGAGCATCTTTCGGACGAGGCAAAACAACTGGTTTCGCAGCGCATCCTGGCCTCGCAATGGTACGATTTCGGGCCGGCGCTCTTGTGCATCCGGGCCATGTACAAGCTGGTGGGCAAGGAGGACCCGGAGCTGGCCCGGCAATGGGCCAAGGCCAATTCCCGGCGCATGGTGGAGGAGACGTACCGGGGTTTTGTGGGCGCCAGGGACCTGGACGCCTCGATCATGAGGTTTTCCACTATGGCCAGGAGCAACCTGGTGCGGGGCCTCGAGTTCGAAATGGAAAAGATCGGGGACCGGCATTATCGGGTGACCTTCATGGACGATGACCCCGGGACCGAGGTCATTTATTACTTCATCCAGGGATGGCTGGAGATGCTGGTCGAGATCAGCGGGGTCTCGAATTACAGCGTGCGCTTCCTCGAAAAGCACTGGGAGGGCTCGAAAAGGACCGCGATTGACATCGAGTGGGAGAAGGAAGGTTAAATGGCCGCGAAAAGAATGAGCGCCCAGCAGAGAAGAATGGAGATCCTGGAGGCCACCGTGCGCGTGGTCGCCAGGAAGAACTATGACCGGGCCACCATGAGCGCGATCGCCAAGGAAGCGCGGATCAACGAGGCCCTGATCTATCAGCATTTCAAGAACAAGCAGGACCTCCAGGTTTCGATGCTGGACCACATCATGGAACAGGTGCTCCAGATCATGAAGGCGGCGCGGGAGCTCCAGACCCCGTCGCTCGGCGCCATCCGCTCCTTCGGCCGGTCCTATCACCGCACCGTTCTTCTGGAAACGGACAAGCTGCGGTGCGTGATCAAGGCCATCACCGCTGACGACGAGAAGGTGCGCGAGCGGGTCTGGAACATCATCGAGTTTTTCCAGAAGTTCATCCGGGACCAGCTCACCCGCATCATCGAGCGCGGCGAGCTGGACCCCGAATTGGACAAGGACATGACCGCCTGGGTGATCCTGGCCACCACCTGGATGCTCTCCATCCTCGCGGCACTGGACAAACAAAGGGAAGTCCCGGAGGAGAGGGTGGATGCAATCGTGCGCTATCTGGAGCGGCGCCTGCGGCCGGAAAAAAACCCGGCCGAGGCTCAGGGAATTTTGGGACAGGATTAACAGGATTTACAGGATGAAAAAACAAGAGGCGTATTCTGAACATCCCGTTAATCCTGTTAATCCTGTCTTAAGATTCTCTGAGCATGTTATAGACCCAAGGCCGCCGGCCGCGCGGGCCGAAAAATATTGAATACTGAGCTGGAGAATGATATGAGAGACGTTTACGTGATCGGATCGCACACCATCAAGTTCGGCAAGCACCTTGACCAGGGCATCAAGGAGCTGGCGGCCATTACCGCCGAGGGCGTGCTTCAGGACGCGGGCCTTGCGAAAAAGGACGTCCAGTCGGTGTGGTTCTCGAACTCGGGCTGGGGCGGGCGCGAATGGCAGCACTGCATCAGGGGGCAGGTGGCCTTGCGGCCGTTCGGGCTGGACGCCGTGCCCATCACCAACGTCGAGAACGCCTGCGCCGGCGGGTCCACCGCCTTCCACGGCGCCTGGAAGGACGTGGCCTCCGGGCTCTTCGACGTATCGCTCGCCATCGGCGCGGAGAAGCTCTACGACCGCAACAAGTACGCGGTGTTCGCCGGCTTCATCGGGGGCATGGACGCCAAGTGCATCGCTAAGGAGGCCGAGCGCTTGAAGGAGTTCAAGGTGGACCCGGCCGAGATACCCCGGGAGCAGCTCGAGGCGGCCAGCGCCGCGAAAAAAACGCGCAAGGCCAGGAGCATTCGCGACCGGCTCCGGGACTACCGCGACATGTTCGTGGTCTGGATCATGCTCGGCGAGACCATCGGCTACGACCAGATCAGGAAGGCCGGGATCACGGGCGGCGACCACTCGCCCTTCATGGACGTGTACGGCTACGCGGCCCGGATGCACATGAATAGGTTCGGCAGCACCCAGCGCCAGCTCGCGGCCATCGCCGCCAAGAACCACTGGCACTCGACCATGAACGAGAACGCGCAGTACACCTTCGACGTTTCGATCGAGGACGTTTTGAGGGACAGGCTGGTGAGTTATCCGCTGACGCGGGCCATGTGCGCTCCCATCGGCGATGGCGCGGCGTCGGCCATCCTGGCCTCGGCCGAGGTGGTGGATCGGCTCGGGGCGCGGTCCCGCGCGGTCAAGGTGCGAGCCTCGGTGCTGGCATCCGGCATGGCGCGCGGCGTTGACGAACCCGACATCGCCCTGCGGGCGGGCAGGATCGCCTATGAAACGGCGGGCCTGGGACCGGGCGACGTGAACCTGGCCGAGGTCCACGACGCCACCGCCTTCGGAGAGCTGCACCAGACCGAGGCGCTCGGGTTCTTCAAGGAGGGCGAGGGCGGAGTGCGCGCGGAGGACGGAGATACCAGGATCGGCGGCAAGCTCCCGGTCAATACCTCCGGCGGCCTCATCTCCAGGGGCCATCCCATCGGGGCCTCCGGATTGGCCCAGATTTTCGAGCTCGTGGCCCAGCTCCGGGGCCAGGCCGGCAAGCGCCAGGTGGAGGGAGCGAGGATCGCCCTGGCCGAGAACGGAGGCGGCGCGCTCGGCAACGAGGAAGCCGCCATGTGCATTCACATTCTGGAAAAACCATAAGCGGAAACGGCGACCATTTTAGGTGTATTAATTGGCCGCAGATGAACGCAGATGAACGCAGATTAATAAGAAATTATTTAAAATTATCTGCGTTAATCCGCGTTCATCTGCGGCGAAAAAAAATGCAAACGAACTTATGCATCCTTAACGCCGGGAGTTCAGGGCACAGGAGGTGAACATGACGGCATACATTGATCCCATGGAAATGGACTTCGAGGACTGCTACCCGGTGCTGGCCGCGATGCGCCGGAGCCATCCGTTCAAGGTCCGGGCGTGGGAGGACGCGCAGCAGCGGTTCCGGTCGTTCTCGGACCGCTTCATCCGGCCCATTGCCCTGGAGGTGGACCGCAAGAGCAGGGAGGACCACGATTACCTGAGCTGGGACTTCTGCCGCCGGGCCGCGGAGGAGCGCCTGTTTTCGGTGATGATCCCGCCGATGTTCGGCGGCCAGGGCAGCGACCTTTTCGTGCTAGCGCTCATGTTCGAGGAGATGTGCGCGGCGTGCACGGGGCTGGGCAACGTGGTGGGCGCGCATTACCTGGGCTATTCCGGCCTGGCCGCGGGCATGAACCTGGATCTCCTGGGCCGGATCAGCGAGGACATCGTGGCCGGAGAAAAGCGCGGCGAGCCGATCATCATGAGCGCCGCGCACACCGAGCCTTCCGCGGGCTCCGACGTGGAGGACGAGGAGATGATGCCCAAGGCCCGCGTGGTCACCAGCGCCGTCCGCAAGAACGGCGGCTGGGTGCTGAACGGGCAGAAGGTCTTCATCTCCGACGGCCATTTCGCCACCTGGCACATGGTCTCGGCCTACCGCGACAAGAAGGACCCGCTTCAGTCCGGCCTGGGCGTGATCGTCAAGACCGGACAGCCCGGCTTTTCCATGGTCAAGCACGAGCTCAAGATGGGACAGCGCGCCTGCCCGGCCTCCACCCTGGTCTTCGAGGACTGCTACGTGCCCGACAACATGGTCATCTCCGAGATCCCCGAGTTCTTCGAGCGCATCCTCTTCGTGCTCGGGGCGTCCCGCGTCGGCGTCGCCGCCATCGGCACCGGCTGCGCCCGCGGCGCCTTCGAGCACGCCTTGAAGCTCGCCCACACCGCGCGCTACCAGGGCCGGTTCCTCATTGACGAGCAGTGGGTGCAGCAGATCCTGGCCGACATGCTGGCCAACGTCATGATCGGCCGCGCCCTCTATATCTCCGCCGGACTGTGCGGCGCGCAAAACGGCATGATGGGCATCATGACCAACCCGGCGCTGACGCTGTTACAGAAGCTCATCCCCGACGTCCTGCTCCTCTCGCCCCTCTACCAGAAAGTGCTGCGGTCCTCGGTCATGAGCAAGATCATGAACCGCGCCGTGAGCCGCATCGGGCTCAAGAACCGACAGCGCGACCAGGCCCATTCCTCCGCGGCCAAGTGCGTGGCCACCGACCTGGCCATGAGGAACGCCAACCTGGCCCTGGAAATAGCCGGCGCCGCCGGGCTCGAACACGCCGCCGGCGTCGAGAAAATCTTCCGCGACGCCAAGCTGCTCCAGATTTACGAGGGCACCAACCAAATGAACCGCAAGCACCTCTTTGACAGCATCATCGCGCGCAAGACGACCATGTAGGAGGCAGCCATGTTAAGGCACGACGACGAGACCATCAAGGCGATCCTGGACACCGCGGAACGCTTCGCCGACCGCGAGCTCAAGGACGGCGTGTTCGAGCGCGACTCATACCCGTATCACGCCTTTGCCGCGGAGACGTTCAAGCGGGCAGGGGAGGCGGGCATCCTGTTCCTCACCGCGCCGGAGGACCTGGGAGGCGTCGCGCTGCCGCCCGAGGTCTGGGCCCTGGTGATCGAGAAGCTGGCCTCGGCCGAGGCCGGGTTTGCCGCGAGCCTGCTCACGCATGCCCTGGCCGCCGAGGCTCTACTGCGGCTCGGCAATGACGGGCTCAAGGCCGAATGGATCGGCGCGGACCCGCCGCGTCTGCTGGCGTATCCGCTCTATCTCGATCCCTCTGATCCGCAGGGCCTGCCCTCCGCGGAGAAGCGCGGCGACGGTTACATCCTGACCGGGACCGCGCGGCTCGTGGCCAATGCGCCGGTGGCAGACGCCGCCGTGATCGCCGCGGACATGGACGGAGGCGCCGGCGTTTTCCTGGTGCCCCTTTCCGAGGAGACCCGGCCCGCGCCCGCCGAGATGCTCGGGCTGCGCCCATGTCCGGTAGGTCACCTGGACCTGGTGGACCGCGAGCTGCCGGCCGGCCATCTGTTGGCCACGGGGTTGGACGCGCTCGCCGCGCTGCACGAGCTGTTCTATCCGGCAGTCACCGCCATCCTCATCGCCACCCACAAGGCCAGCCTGGATTACGCCCTCGAGTACGGCATGGAGCGCTACCAGGGCGGACGCATGATCCAAGAGCACTCCCAGCTCCGCGCCATGTACGGGCTCATGGCCGTCGAGAACATCGCCCTGCGCGAGGCCTGGCTCCGAGGGCTCTCCGAGAACGGCACGGACCCGGACGCGCGCCTGGCCGTGAAAATCATGGCCGCCGAGCTCGCCATCCGCGGCACCATGGACGGCGTCCAGCTCCTGGGCGGCTACGGCTACACCATGGAATACCCGCAGGAACACCGCATGAGAGACGCGCGCCAGGCCGCGGAGATCATGGGCTCGCCCATGCGGCAGAAGCTGGCCCTCATGGATAAGTTATTGGGTGGAGGCAAGGGTAGGGCGTAGGGCGGAGAGCGTAGGGCGTGAAGAATGGTGCACAAGCCTTTTCTTCACTCCATTCGCCCTTCGCTCTACGACCTACGTTCCTGATGCAAGCCAAGGAGGAAGGTAATGAATCTAGGGTTGTTTATGGCCAAGCTGGCCAAGAATGTAGTAGCTGTACAGCTTGAACACGGCACGCTGCTCGCCACCATCAGGAAGAGCGTGAAAGCCAAGACGCTCTCGCCCGCCACCGAGATGTACTTCTGCGACTTATTGGAGCGGCAGGCCGAAAAGCAGGGCCGCAAGATCTTTCTTAACTACCTGCATAAGCGGTACTCGTACGCCGACATGAACCTGAACGCCAACCGCGTGGCCCACGGCCTGATCGGCCTTTCCGCGAAGCCCAGGGACGGCGTCGCTATCATGACCGCCAACTCGCCGGCCTATTACGACGTGTTCTTCGCCGCGCAGAAGCTCGGAATGTTCGCGGTGCCCACCAACACGGCGCTGCGCGGCGACGGGCTGGCTTACCTGCTCACCAACTCGGGGGTCCGCTTCCTCTTCATCCATCCCTCGCTCCTGCCGTATTTTGAGTCCATCCGGGACAAGGTGAAGAGCGTGGAGCGGGTGATCGTGGACGAGACCGAGGACCCGGCCGGCGAGATGGCCGACGGATACGCGCGCGCGAGCTCGCTGTATGACGACACGCTGCCGCTCACCCGGCCCGTGCCGCGGCCCACCACCGGCGACCTCGCGGTCCTCATGTACACCTCCGGCACCACCGGGCTGCCCAAGGGCGTGGTCTACCGCCACGGCGATTCCATGCTCAGCATGATCGAGGCCCTGGGCCGAACCATGGTCGCGCCCGACGACGTCATGTACACCTGTCTCCCCCTCTACCACGCCAACGCCCTGTTCGTGACCTCGCTCACCGCCATCGGCGCCGGCGCATCCGTCGCCCTCGACAAAAAATTCTCCGCGTCCCAGTTCTGGGACCGCTGCCGCTTCTACAACGCCACCACCTTTAACCTCCTCGGCGCCATGATCCCCATCCTCATGAAACAGCCCGAGCGGCCCGACGACCGCGACCACCAGATCCGCCGCGTCGTCACCAGCGCCTGCCCGGCCGAGCTGTGGGAAAAATTCGAGCAACGCTTCGGCGTCGAGATCTGGGAGGGCTACGGCGCGGTGGACGGCGGCGGCGTGCTCATCATGAACATCGGCAACGCGCCCAAAGGCTCCATCGGCAAGCCGCTCGGCGCGAAGATCCGGGTGGTGGACAGTGAGGGCAACGACGTAAAGCCCGGCGAGCGCGGCGAGCTCCTGCTCCAGGCCCGGAAGGGAAAATCCAAGAGCGACGGCAGCGTCGAGTATTACGGGAACGACCAGGCCACGGACAAGAAGGTCCGCGACGGATGGATCCGGACCGGCGATTACGTGTACGCCGACAAGAAGGGCTACCTTTATTTCGTGGGCCGCGACTCGGAGAGCATGAGGCGCCGCGGCGAGAACGTGTCCACCTACGAGGTGGAGGTCGAGATCATGAAGCACCCGGCGGTGCAGGAGGCCGCGGTGTACGGCGTGCCCGCGGAGCTCGGCGAGGACGACATCATGGCCAGCCTGGTCCTGGTCCCGGACAAGGAAGTTGCCCCGGCCGAGCTGATCCAGTTCCTCTCCGACAAGCTCGCCTATTTCGCCGTGCCCCGATACTGGCGCATCATGCCCGAGCTGCCCAAGACCGGCACCCACCGCGTGATCAAGGGAGAGCTCCAGAAGCTCGGGGTCACGCCCGACACCTTTGACGCGGAAAAGGCCGGGGTCATGCCGAAGAGGAGAGCGTAAAATGCGCGGACGCGGGTG
>DATKZS010000152.1:0-9042 GCA_035527835.1 bacterium | reverse complement strand
CCGCTCGCCCAGCTGGGCGATGCTCTTCGTCTGCTCGCCCAGGCCCGCGATCACCTCCCGGACCTGGGCCACCAGTTCCGACGACCGCGCCAACTCCTGATGGATCGAGGCGACCAGGGAGTTGAACCCGAACGACAGCTCCGAGAGCTCGTCGTCGGGCAGGAAACCCGAGGCCTGGGCCCGCTCGCCCCGCGCCGCCGCCGCCGCGGTCTCCGAGAGGCGGCGCACCGGCGTGCCCACGTCCGCCGCCGCGACAAAGCCCAGAAACACCCCGATCACGATCACCACCGCCACCAGGACCATGGTCACGCCATGGCTCGACCAGAACGGCGCCGCCGGCGGAAAGGGAAAGGTCACGGCGCTGATCCAGACCTCGGGGTCACGGTAGTACTTCATCACGATGAACCGCCGCTGCCCCGGCAACGGCATGCGCTGGCACTCGCCGCCCGCGGCCCCCTCCGCCATGCCCTCGCGCCACACCTTGCGCGCCGCCCGGTCGAACTCGCCGGACACGAGCCCGCCGTGTTCGTCCGTGACCAGGAACGACGTCCCCTCCGGCAGCCCGCCGCCCTGCAGCGCGGCCCGGCCCGCCCGCTCCCACGACTCCGCGGAGTTCTCCTGTCCGGCCGAGGCCTGCACCCGGTCCAGCGCCCGGCACACGTCATTAAGACGGAAATTCACCGCGACCCGCTCCCGCTGCACCTGGCTGATCAGCACCCCCGCCAGCAGCGGGATCACCGCCAGGCACACGAAACTCGCGATCAGCTTCTCCCGGATCCCCAGGCCGCCCCGCCGCTCGCCCGTGATCCCGTGGCCCAGCTCATGGAGCAGCGTGCTCAGCCGCCGCATGCTGTAGCGGGTGGAATAGAACAAGACCAGGCCCTGCAGCGGAGAGAAGAGCAGGCCGCATACCGCGATGCGCACCGAATCCTCAAGGTTCAGGATCCCCGTGAGCTTCATCCACAGCGCGATCACACCGATGCCGGGGGGCCACATGAGAAAAGTCAGCAGCAGCAGGCGCAGCGGCAGCTTGTAAGTGGCCTCCTGGAGCCTGGCCCACGCTCCGCTCTCCATTTCCCGGCCCCGGAGCGTGAAACGCTCCAGGTCGAAGAGCACCTTGAGATATGAAGAGTTGTAGGTGAGCGAGAGCACGCCCAGCAATATGCCCACCGGAGCGCCCCGGATCAAAAGCTCCCACGACATCCCCATCAGGCCCGGACAGGCCTCCAGGATGAAGAAGAAAATAATCAAGCAGCCCGCCACCGTCACTCCCACCTGCACCAGGTTGAAGTGGAGGAAGACGTCCTTGTCGAGTCGTTCTTTTATCGTCATGGCCGCCGCCCGGTCCGCGCCAGGCCCCACTATTCTATGGTAAGCACCTCCCGATGTAAACCCGTTCCCGGTTCGCGTTCCGCCTGCCCCTTGATCTCGTGCCGCGGGCCGGAGACCCGCGCTGCAATTAAAATTTGGTTCTCCGCATTCGAGAGTGGATCATCATCAGGCGGGGTTAAAGAATTTACACGGATGAAAACGGATGGGACGGATGACACGGATCGGAACGATGTTTTCATGACAATGATCCGTGCCATCCGTTATCATCCGTAGGCTTAAGCAAGAGGACAAAATGCATGACTGGGAGCGGGGTTGTTTGATTCACGCCGGCGGATTGGGGACGGATCACACGGAGCTCCGTTATTTCCGATCCGTGGAATCCGTTTTAATCCGTTCCATCCGAGCCTCTTGCAAAATGTAGCGCCGCCATCTTGGCGGCAAAAACAGGCACCAGTAATATTAGGGGGTTACGTTGCCGGCAAGATGCCGGCGCTACCCCCCGGAATCTTTTTGCAAGAGGCTCATCCGTGTAAAAATTCTTTTCGGCGCCGGCCACATTCATCCACCCCGCAGTGCACAGAGCGTAAAATCTTTCCGCCATTCTGGGCCGGGCGCCCGCGCGCTTTTCTTGACTCGCCGTTGGCCGCATAGTAAGTTTTTCATCGGACGGCCCGGGCCGGCGCCGGGCCGGAAAGCGGAGGTAGCGGCAAGTGGCGATAGTCCGTATCGGAATAGGCCAGATTTGCACGCGGGTGGGCGACTTCACCGGCAACGTGGAAGCGATCCTTTCCCGCGTCCGGGAGGCCGAGCGCCTGGGCGTCGAGATTCTGCTCTTCCCCGAGAACACCCTGACCGGCTGTCCCGTGGAGGACCTCGTCTTCCGGGACTCCTTTATCGGCGCCGCCGGCCGGGCCATGCAAAAAATCCGCGCGACTCTCCCGTCCTCCAAGATGGTGGTCATCCTGGGCGGCATCGAAAGCGACGTCGCGCTCTTCAACGCCGCCGCCGTTATCCACAAGGGCAAAATCCTGGGCTGGGCCCGCAAGCGCTACCTCTTCTGCTGCGGCCGCTTCGACGAATCGCGCTACTTCTCGGCGGGCGAGAGGCCGCTGGTTATCGAGACCGACCGCTTCAAGGCCGCCGTCACCATCGGCGACGACCTGGGCTACCCCGTGTTCCCCGCCGAGATCGAGCTCCTGATCAACCTGTGGAACGAGCCGTTCCATTACGGCCACCGCCCGGTCAAGGAGACCATGATGCGGGAGAAGTCGAGGGAGGACGCGGTGGCCATCGCCCTGGTCAGCCCGGTCGGCGGACAGGACGACATGATCTTCGGAGGCGCGAGCGCGATCTACGACGGCTTCGGCGAGGTCCTGGCCCGCGGACGTTCCTTTGCCGAGGACATGGTCGTGGCCGACCTCGACCTCCGCGAGCTCAAGGACCATCGCCAGAGGGTATTCCACGCCTCCGCTCCCCGCGGGAGCAATCTCGACAAGGCCCACCGGATCACCATCCCCGGCGCATGGCCCGAGCGCAAAAAACCCGTCCGCATCAACGCCCGCATCGAGCCGCTCCATAAAGGCCCCCGCGAGATCTTCGAGGCCCTCGCGCTCGCGGTCAAGGATTACGCGCGCAAGAACGATTTTGCGGGCGCCATCGTGGGCGTGTCCGGCGGCGTGGACTCGGCGCTCACGCTCGCCCTGGCCCGCGAGGCCCTGGGCGCGAAAGGGGTGATGGCCGTGTCCATGCCCGGTCCGTTCACCTCTGTGGAAACCCGCCGCGACGCCCGGAAAACGGCGTCGAATCTCGGGGTATTGTTCAAGGAAATCCCCGTTACCGCGGCTTACAGGACCATGCTCAAAACGCTGGCGCCGGCCTTCCAGGGCATGGACGCCGACGTGACCGAGGAGAACCTCCAGGCCCGCATCCGCGGCCAGGTGCTGATGGCGCTCAGCAACAAGCTCAAAGTCATGGTGCTGGCCGCCGCCAACAAGAGCGAGGCGGCTACCGGCTACTGCACGCTCTACGGCGACACCTGCGGGGCGTTCGCGCCGCTGATTGACGTGTACAAGACCCAGGTCTACGAGATCGCGCAGTGGTACAACCGCAAGGCGGGCCGGGAAGCCATCCCGGAGAGCGTGCTCGAACGCGCGCCGTCGGCCGAGCTGCGGCCCGATCAGACGGACCAGGACGCCCTGCCGCCGTACCCGGACCTGGACCGCATCCTCCACTCATTGCTCGAAGGAGGAGAGTCCATCGCCGAGCTGGTCGAGAAGGGAGAGGGCCTGGAAACCGTCCAGGCCGTCCTCGGAATGTTAATGAGCGCGGAGTTCAAGCGCCGGCAGATGCCCATCGGGCCCACCGTGTCCGAGCGGCCGCTCTCCGACCTCCGCCTGCCCCTCACCAAGAAAGCCGACTGGTGGGACGAGGCCAAGCCGGCGAAAAAGTCCGCGCGCAAGGCACGCAAGACCGCAAGAAAAAAATAAAAGGACATGACCCGTGCGCCGCCCGCGATCATATTATTTTCCTGGATGCCTGCTGGGGGCCGCGTGCCTCGCGCTCATCGCCGGCGGGCTGGGCGCGGCCTGCGCCGCGAAAAAAACACCCGGACCGCCGCCGGCCTGGCTCGATCCCGCCGCGCCTGAAAGCGACAGCGATTATTTCTACGGCGTGGGCTGCGCGCAAAAGGAGATCAACAACGACTATCTCAAGCGCGACACCGCCCGCGAGCGCGCCCGGGTGGACCTCGCCCTGAACGTGAACCAATACCTCGTGTCCGAGCTCGAAGGCGACACCACCGCCGCCCGCGCCGCCCTCGAAGCCGCGCTCCCCTCCCACGAGATCATTGACACCTACGCCGACGGCCAGGGCAACCTCTACGCCCGGGCCAGGCTGGCCCGCGATCTGGTACATCCCCAGCCCGCGCGGTAGGCGGGACACTCCTGTCCCGCGATGGTAGGCGGGACACTCCTGTCCCGCGATGGTGGCCGGGACACTCCTGTCCCGCGGCGCCGGCCCGACAGGAGTGTCGGGCCCACCCTTTCATTTTCCGCCCTCGAATAATTCCACTTTCCGCCAACCTGTTCTATCATTCTTCATGGAACGATGAAGCTGATCGAGGACTACATCCACACGGTGTGCTCGAGCCGTGAGCTGGGGAGCGAGGTCGCGCACCGGGAGGACATCGCGCCGCGTCCGGCGCGCTTCGCGGCCATGCCGGCGGCGCTTAGGCCGGAGGTGCGGGCGGGGCTCAAGTCGCTGGGTTTCGGCAGGCTCTACACCCACCAGGCCGAGGCCGTGGAAAAGGTCATGGAGGGCCGCGACGTGGTGGTGGTCACGCCCACGGCCTCGGGCAAGACGCTATGCTACAACGTGCCGCTGGTGAACGCCTGCGCGGCCAACCCGGAGTCGCGCGGGCTCTACCTCTTCCCCATCAAGGCCCTGGAGCAGGACCAGCTCGGGGCCTTCCGCGAATTCACCGCCGCCTGCGGCCTGGCCGGCCAGGTCGGGGCCGAGATTTACGACGGCGACACGCCGGACCACAAGCGCAAGAAGATCCGCAGCGAGCCGCCCTCCGTGATCATCACCAACCCGGACATGCTCCACGTCGGCATGCTGGCCTTCCACGAAAAGTGGGAGAAGCTCTTCACCACCCTCGATTACATCGTGCTCGACGAGGTCCACACCTACCGCGGCGTGTTCGGCTCGCACGTGGCGCACGTGATGCGCCGCCTGCTCCGGGTGGCCGCGTTCTACGGCAAGGCCCCGCGGGTCATCGCCTGCTCCGCCACCATCCAGAACCCGGGCGAGCTGGCGTCCCGCCTGATCGGCCGCGAAGTCGCGGTGGTGGAAAACAACGGCGCGCCCGCGGCCGGCCGCCACTTTTTGTTCATCAACCCCAAAAGGCTCTCCAAGACCACGGTGGCCTCGCGGCTGCTGCGCGAGGCCGTGGGCAAGGACCTGGCCACCATCGTCTTCACCAAGGCCCGCAAGATCACGGAGCTGATCTACACCTGGACCATCCAGGCCGAGCCGCGCCTCCGATCGGTCATCAGCGCCTACCGCGCGGGCTACCTGCCGGAGGAGCGCCGCGAGATCGAGAACGCGCTCTTTACCGGAAAGATGAAGGGCGTGGTCACCACCTCGGCCCTGGAGATGGGCATTGACATCGGCGCGCTCGACGTGTGCGTCCTGGTCGGCTACCCCGGCGCCATCACGACCACCTGGCAGCGCGGCGGCCGGGTGGGGCGGCAGGACCGCGACTCCCTGATCGTGCTGGTGGCCGGGGAGGACGCGCTGGACCAGTACTTCATGAAGCACCCGCGCGTCTTCTTCGAGAGCGGCTTCGAGCCCGCGATCGTGGACCCGACCAACCGGCCGATCCTCAAGTCGCACCTCGTCTGCGCCGCGGCCGAGATGCCGCTCTCGCGCGACGACCCGTGGTTTTCCGGGGACCACGTGGCCGCGGCGGTGAAGGAGCTCGAGCGCGAGGGACTGCTGCTGCGCTCGGTGGACGAGGAGGCGTGGCACAGCGTGAAGCGCGGACCCCAGCGCGACGTCAACATCCGCGGCATCGGCGAGAGCAACACCATTTTCGAGGAGCCGAGGACGCCGCTGCCCGAGGGCAAGAAGCCGCGCGTCATCGGCAGCATTGACGGCGTGCGCGTGATGAGCGAGGGCCATCCCGGCGCCATCTACCTCCACCGCGCCAACCAGTACCAGGTCACCCGCCTCGACTTGGCCCGCAGGAACCTCTACGCCCGGCCGGTCAACGTCAACTACTACACCGTGGCCCACCGCGAAAAGGAGACCGCCATCCTCGCCACCCGCCGCTCCAAGCCCGTCAGGAACTTCGTGGCGCGGCTCGGCGAGCTCAAGGTCACCGAGCGCGTCATCGGCTACGAGAAAAAACGGGTGTCGTCCGGCGAGCGCCTCTCCGTGCACGAGCTCGACCTGCCCCCGTACTCCTTCGAGACCGTGGGCTTCTGGATCGAGATTGACGACTTCATCCCCCGCGCCGTCGGCAGAAAGCGCCTCAACTTCATGGGCGGCATCCACGCGGTCGAGCACGCGGCCATCGCGCTGTTCCCGCTGTTCGCGCTGTGCGAGCGCGACGACGTGGGCGGGATCAGCACGCCGCTGCACGCCGAGGTCGGCAAGGCCGCGATCTTCGTTTACGACGGCTACCCCGGCGGCGTGGGCCTGTGCGAGCAGAGCTTCGAGAAGATCGAGGGCCTGCTCGAGAGCACGCTCTCGCTCATCAAAGAGTGCGGCTGCGAGGCCGGCTGCCCCGCGTGCATCTACTCGTCCAAGTGCGGCAACGGCAACGTCCCTCTGGACAAGGAGGCCGCGGTCATGGTGCTCTCCATGCTGCTGGACAAGCCGGAGGCCGCCGAGTGGATCAAGCTGGGCGCGGCCGAGGGAGAGCCGGACGAGGACGAGGCGATCGAGGAGGAAGAGGAGCAGGAGGAGGAAAAGGAAAAAGAGCCGCGGGTCATGGTGCTCGACATCGAGACCAGGCGCGGGGCCGTGGAAGTGGGCGGCTGGTCCAACACCCACCTCATGGGACTCGCCGTGGCCGTGGTCTGGGACTCGAAAACCAAGAGCCTGAAAAGCTATTTCGAGGCCGACGCCCCCGCCTTATTCCACGATCTCAAACAGGCCGACCTCGTGGTCGGCTTCAACATCATCGGCTTCGACTACAAGGTCCTATCCTCATACGACGACGGCACGCTCGCTCATCTCCCCACCTTCGACATCCTGGCCGACCTCAAAAAGCGCCTCGGCTACCGCCTCTCTTTAGCCCACCTCGCCGAGCACACCCTCGGCGCCCAAAAATCCGCCGACGGCCTCCAGTCCCTCGAATGGGTGAAGCTTGGCCGCATGGACCTGGTCGAGGAGTACTGCAAACACGACGTCGAAATCACCCGTGATCTCTTCCTTCACGGCCTCGAAAAAGCCATGCTCCGCTTCCAGGACAAAAAAGGCCGGCTCATGGAGCTGACAGTGGATTGGGACCTGGCCAAGCTGGTGGAAAAAGCGCGCAAATAGGCAGATATTATTGTCCGGGATCATGCGGCCAAAAGTCGGAAAAAGTTCCGGGTCCAGGGCTATCATCCTGAATGGTCAGCCAACGTTGCGGTTTCCCCGAGATAACTCGTGTTTGACACGGGGGTTTGCGGATTGGTATGGTTAAATGGCGTTTTATGGTGATCTATGAAGGCGGATTGCCGCATAATTTCAATTAAAAGAATTCCCCGGCATGTTCTGGGGATTTTTTCACTTGGAATTCTTCTGACAATTTTCGGTTGCCAGAAGGCCCGGCGGTTTTTCCAGCCACCGTCCGGGGAGGTGACATCCGAATCCATCCCCGCCCGGGCCTATACCTATGCTCTGCCGCTGGTGGTGTATACCAGCCCTGCAGATCTGCTGAATTATTTTGGCAAGGACCTGTCATGGCTGGAAAAGGGATCGAGCACTCTGGAAGTGGAAGTCAGCGAGTTGGACGCCCATACCGACATGACGGTGGTCGGCAATGCCGTCAGTTTTCATTTCAGGATCATGGGCATCAGCATTCCCTGCCGGATGATCTGCCTCAAGTACAAGCCGGACCGGGAACTCTGGTGGATGATGATTATGCCCGGAACCGGATGGATTCTGCTCCGATTCGACGTGAGACCGGACGAGGCCGGAAGCCGATTGGATATGGGCGTGCTGGGCCAGATCGATGAAAAAATGAGGCCGCTGCTGGACAACCCCGTATTCATGAACGCGCTCTCCGCCCGGGCGGATCAGATCATGACGCTGATCCAGGCGGAGTTCGACCCCGCCTTGGACGTTGACGAGATTTTATCGCGGGGATTGCGGGGAGAGCTCTCGGAGACCATGCTCATGGGACAGCGGGCGGAAGTATGGATCCAGGCGCGGCCGGACGAGGTCAAGGACTGGGTGATTAAGAAGGAAAACCTTCGCCGGATAATGGAGGGGTTCAAGACAGATGATCGCTACTACGAGGCGGTCCAGGACTCGGCCGAGGGCAGCGTGATATACGCTCCCGCCGTTTTCGAAGCCGGACTGCTGAAAATTGACGTCGGGACTTTTTCACTGCGGATGGAAAACGTCATCCGGACCTACGTGGCGACCTTTGGCAGCGTGGCATATATCGAGACGGAGGTCAGCCCCCACCAGGGGGGCACGCTTCTGACGATGAAATTCGTGGGCGAGATCCCGGCGGGAGGCTCCACCGAGGTGATGAACATGATGATGTTCGCCGGCGGAATCCCCAGGATTCTGCAGGACAAGTTGCTGATGATCAAGAGAGAGGTGGAGGCGCAAAGCGGTTAGGGAGTCGGTCCGAAGGTTCGGTTGTTTCCAATTTTTCCAGCCCTATGAATTCCCCAGCTTGAACCTGTTAGCCTTGTTCTCCGGCGCACCTTCCTCAAGCCATTTGATCACCGTCTCGAAATCCGCGTCCGGGTTTACCCAAATTATTTCACGCAACTGGCCTTTCCCTCGTTGTCTGGAGGCTTTGGCAAAAACGCCCTTCGCTTCTTCATCCCGGGAGGCCACTATATTGTCAGCATCCAAGGCGGCTTCTATGAGATGCATGTCATCTTCCATTATTTCCCGATGCGGACCTGATATCCTCTTGTCAAGGATCTTATCCCTTACCCCTTTGTCATGCGCCGGCCGTAAAGCGGAGCATTTGTG
>DATKZS010000151.1:0-7411 GCA_035527835.1 bacterium | reverse complement strand
AAACCGAGATGAAGGCGGCGGCGAAATAAAGCGCCGCTCCCGCGGCCAGGGCCCGGCCGGGCAGGCGGGGCCGCGGCCGTCTCAAGATCACCGCGGCCAGCACCAGGGCCAGGAGCGCGTTATTCAAGAAGCCGGCGTCCTGATGGATGCTCCCGGACCAGAGCAGGCGCGCGAAGACGAGCGCGATGAGCGCCGCGGTCTCGACGCGCCGTGCCCCGGTGGCGGGGCCGGTATCTGCCCCAGGATCAGACAAAATTCCGCCTTTGAAAAATGGCGATGGCGATGGCGAGGAGGAAGGCGGCGGTGAGCGCGCCGATCAAGATGATCCTGAGGAACAGGTCGGGCGCGAGCCCTTCGCCGTACACCGCGGCCTCGATGCGCACGTAGTTGGTGAGGTTGGGCACCAGGTAATAAAGGATGTCCGCGGCCCACCACGCCGCCGGGCTCTGTTCCCTGGAGATCAGGAGCTTGAGCCCGGCGGTGAGCCTTCCGATCACCACGAAGCACAGCGTGAAGATGGCGGAGAGGGTCGGGGTGCTGAAGGTGGAGAAGACCATGGCCGCGGCGGTGATGATCCCGAGCTCGACATAGGTCATGATGATGGCCTGTCCGATGGGCCAGGTCAGCGGCCACCCCGGCGCCTCCCGGTTGTACCACAGCACCACCACGAACGCCGCCGTCATGATCACCATGTTCACGCCGATGGTGATCATCAGCCCGCAGAAGCGGCCCAGGATGAAGAGGCAGCGCGGCACCGGCTTCGCGATCAGGGTATAGATCGTCTTCTTCTCGATCTCCTTGCTCACCAGCCCGATGCCCAGGAAGATCGCCATGAGCACGCCGAAGATGGAGATCGAGAACAGCCCGACGTCCACCGTGATCCGCGCCCGTTCCGCGATGGACAAGCGGCCCAGCGCCACCGCCAGCCCGATCATCAGCACCGCGAACGCCAGCAGATTGTAGAGCACGCGGTCCCGGATGGCCTCCCTAAACGTGTTGTAAGCGATCGCCCACAGCTTCATGACTTCCCTCCCCCTTCGGCGATCTCGCGGAGGAAAAAGTTCTCCAGCGTCTCCTTTTGCGGCGCGAGCATCACCAGGCGTCCGCCCCGGTCCCGGCCCACTCTCTCGGCCTCGTCCGCGGCCTCCCAGCCCGGAACGCTCACCAGGCAAAGCCCGCCCTTCCGGATCACCCGGAGCCCCGGGAAACGGCCGGAGAGCGAGCCCAGCTCCATAGCCCCCGCGTCGTCAAGGTCCGAAAACTGGAGGTCCACCATCTCCACCCCCGGCTTCAGAATCTCCGAGAGGGTCCCCGTGTCCCGGATCTTGCCCTTATGGATGATGCACACCCGGTCGCAAATCTGCTCCACGTCGGGAAGGATGTGAGTGCTGAAAAAAATCGTCTTGCCCTCCTCCTTCAGGCCGAAGATGATCTCCCGGATGTCGCGCCGGCCGAGCGGGTCGAGACCCGACATCGGCTCATCGAGGATCACCACCTCCGGGTCGCCAAGCAGCGCCTGCGCCAGACCCACCCGCTGCAGCATCCCCTTCGAGTACTTGCGCAGCGGCAGGTCCGCGGCGTAGGCCACCCCCACCCGCTCCATCAGCTCCTTCACCCTGCGCTTGCGCTCCGCGGACTTGAGCCCGTGGATCCGCGCGTAAAAATCCAGGAACTCGCGGCCCTTCAAATAATCATAAAAGTACGGCTGCTCCGGCAGGAACCCGATCCGCTGCTTGGTCTTCACGTCTCCCACCGGCGCCCCCAGAATCGAGGCCCCGCCCGAGCTCGGATAGATGATCCCCATCAGGACCTTGATCGTCGTCGTCTTGCCCGCGCCGTTCGGCCCCAGGAACCCGAGGATCTCATTCGGCCGCACCGTGAGGTCAACCCCCCGGAGCGCCTCCACCTTGCGCCGGAAAAAGCCCAGGTAAAAGGTCTTGGTCAGGCCGCGAATGCTGATCACCGCTTCATGGTCCATGCCGGACATGGTCATCCTCCTTCCCCCGGATCGGCCCAGGCCTGGCGGCGGTGCTTGAGCTTCCAGAAATCGTGGACCTCGAGGTCGAGCGGCGGATCGCTCCCTACTATCTTCTTCTCCGCGTCATAGACGAACGCATGGCCCGGAACCGGATGAGGCGGGACCTGGCGGAGCAGGCCCGCCGCCACCAGGTCCTCGAAGTCCGACGGATACGAGCCCCGCCGCGCGTGATACTCCTCCACCAGCGCGCTCAGCTTCCCCTCCAGGACCTTCGCCTGCAACTGTTGGATCCGCCGGTCAAAGAGCCGGATGCTCCGCGCGTCCTGCGTCTGCTTCTTCATCTCATCGAGAAAAGCGATGGCCGTCTCCGGGTCGCCCCCCATGGCCCGCACCCGCGCCGCCAGCAGCGAGTGAAATTTATTTTTGGTGATCTCCGCCGTCTTTTCCAGATGCGCCGCCGCGTCCTCGTAGTCCTCCAATATCATGAAATAATAAAAACCCAGCAAAAAAGGCGTCCGCCAATAGTCCGGGCAGTTCTTCTCGCCCTTTTGCAGGATCGCGATGACCTGCTCCTTGGGGCCGCCCTCGAACATGATGTTCAGCCCCGTGAAAAAATAAACCAGGTGGTAGCGCGGGTCGAGGTCCGTGATGAAATCACCCATCGCGTAAAGGTCCGCCGGATACTGCTTGCGGTCGTCGCGGGCCGAGCGGTACTGGATGGTCCGCAGCCAGTACATGTCCGCCACCACCGTCTGGTATCCCAGCGACGCCAGCTTCACCCCCTGGGCCAGCGGCGGCACGAACGGACGGTTCGCCGTCAAGATGAAATCCGTTTTCAGCACGTCAACCTCCCGCTGCAACTCCAGGACCGCCGCCAGCAGAAAAAGCGCTATGGCAACACGTTTGCCCATTATCGTTTATTGTATGTCATGGCGCGGCCCGGTTCACCTTGCCCCGCGGTCCCGGCCCCGCCGCGGCATCCCTTACCAACCGTTGCAGCTCCGCGAGCTCGTTCTCGTCCACCCTGATCCGCTTTTGCCGGTAAGCCGTCACAAAGGCCGCGGGCTTCTCCCGCTCCCTCTCCATGATCTCCCTTCGCCGGGACGCGAGCTCCTCCATCTGTTGGCGGGCCTCCGCCTTTTGCCCGGATTCGAAGAGGGCCCGAGCCAGCCGGAGCCGCGCCGCCAGGTCGTACGGCTCCAGCTCCAGCGCCCGGCCCAGCAGCTTGACCTCCTCTTCCCGGCCGCCCGCCCGCCGCGCGAGCGTGGCCAGGCTCAGCACCGAGTCCACGTCGAACGGGTCCCGGGCCAGCGCCTCGTTAAAGGCCGCGCGCGCCCGATCAAGCAGCGCGGCCTGGCCGGTGGCCCGGTACAGCTCGAACAGGCTCTTGCCCCGGAGCTCCCTAAGCCCCGGGTCCGCCGGGTTGAGCCGGATTCCCGTGTCCTCCGCCTTGAGCGCCTGGCTCAGAAGATCGAGGTTCCCGGAGCTCAGGTACTGGGCGGAAAGCTCCTGGGCCAGTTGTTTGAAGTGCGTGGCGTTGCCCGCCGCGTACTTGGCCGTATCCAGGAGCCGGAGCATCGCGGCCTCCGGGTCAGGCTCCTCCGAGGCCTTGAACATAAGGCCGTAGCTCCAGCCCAGGTAACCATAGCCCGCGGTCCCTCCGGCCAGGAGCAGGGCGAACAAGACGCGGATCGGCCATTTGCCGCGCGCGCCCGGAGTGAGCGGAAACGTCCACTGGTCCCTCCCCCGCCCGAGCTCGCTCACCAACAGGCCCGAAAGGACCACCGCCAGCACCGCGATCGAGTGGTTGTGCAGGTTCGAGTCGAACCAAGCGTGCAGCGCGATGGCCAGGACCCCCGCCGCCGCGCCCAGGACCTCGGCTTGACGCGGCCCGGCCCGGCCCGCCTTCCACCCGCCCAGCACCAGCATGACCGCCAAAACGATAAGCAGCAGCGGCGCCAGCGGGCTCATCTCCGCAGCCAGCCCGATGTATTCGTGGTGCGCGTCCGTTGCGCGCTTTTCGTACCGGCCCGCCATCACCTGGTCCACCGGAAAATTGTAAGGATGAAAATAATACTTGTACATCCCGAGACCCGTGCCCAGCGGGTGGTCCTTGATCATCCGAAGACCGCTCTCCCAGATGCGCACCCGCTCGAAGGCGTACGGGTCATGCCCGATAATGCGCGCCCGCTCCTTTAACGGGTTCGGGACCACCGCCAGCGCCACGGCCGCGGCCGCCAGGCCTCCCGCCAGCGTCCCCAGCGCCAGCCGCCGCGCCCGCCCGGCCGAGTACCCCCGCGCCGTCAGCACCCCCTCCACCCCCGGCAGGCCCACCAGCATGAGCGCCGCCGGCCAGACCACCACCGCCCGGCTCTGGGTGGCCACGATCCCCGCGCCCAGCAGCAAAAACACGGCCGCCCAAAACACGGTGGGAGAGGCCTTGGCCGCGATCCCTTCCCGCCCCTCCGGGCGGGCGGCCCATTGCCTGGCCGCCCCAAGCGCCCGGGCCAGCGCATACGGGCTCACCGCCATCAGCGCCCCCGCCAAAAAACCCGGGTTAAAATACCCCGCCGACGCCCGCTCGGCCTTGCCCACGGACTCGGCCACCGCCCACGCCGCCTGCGCCGCGTACCCCGCGGTCAGCAGCAGCAAAATACCGCGCGCCCGCCGCGCGCCCGCGCCCTCGCCCGCCGTGAACTGCACCGTGAAGTAGAAGAGCAGGACCAGGGTGAAGATGTTGAGGTACCAGTAAAACGAGATGTAAAAATACGCGCTGCGCCAAAGCGCCACCGCGGCCAGGAACCAGAAACCCATGATCCAGGCGTCCAGCCGCGTCCGGTAAAAACGCGGCTCTACCCAGGCGCCCGGCCGCCACGCCCAGGCCGCGCACATGACCAGCGCCATGATCCGGAGGGCCGTCACCGGAAGATACGTGGTCCCGCCGTCGTCCATCGGCAGGATGACCAGGATCACCGCCCAGCCCGCCCACCACGCCAACTCCGCCCGGCCCTTCAGCAATATCACCAGGCAAAGCAGCAGGCAGGAACCGCTGAGTATCAGCCCCGCCCACAACCGAACGGGACGGTAGTAAAACTCGACCCGGCCCCCGTCCTGCCCGACCGGGACCGCCCGGAAAAAGCCGTTGGCCCGGTAGATCGGGACCTCCTTCCCGTTCACCCGGGCGTGCCAGCCCGGATAAAACGAATCAAGCAGAACCAGGTAACCGGAGTGCTTGTTCTCGACCAGGACCTCCACATCCTGGTTATCGTCCCGCATGATCTTCATCGGCCAGAACAGGTTGTCCAGCCGCGGCGGCGCTTGCTTCGGAGGACTGCCCTCAAGATACGCGACTGACTTGCCGTCAAACCCCGGGTCTTCAAGCGCCCTAAGCACCGAGGCCTGGTCCGGAAACCACCGCGCCTCCGGCGCCACGAACGCACGCGGCAGCGCGTCCTTGATCTCCACCGGCGCGTAGCCCGGCTTCAGACCCCACCGCACCCCGCCCAGCGCCATCAGCCGCTCGTGCATCCGGTTCAGAAGCGTGATCCACTTATCAACGTCTTCCGGGTAAAACGAGCTTCGGCTGCCCGCCTCCCTGATCCCGAGCTCGAGCGCGGTAAAACCCTGCAGGCGCAACCGGTCCTGGCGGTAAAACTCCAGGGCCGTCCGCCCCGCGCCCAGCTTCAGCTCCGCCGGGCTGTCCGGCAGAAACAACAGCACCCGAAGCCCCCGGCCCCCGCCCGGAAGCCCCTGGGCCTGGTTCCCCTTCAGGTCATAAAAATCCGGGCCCGTGGTCGGGCACACGTAGCGGTGCGCCGAGTAAAGGTCCAGGAAAATGACCAGGCAGACCGCGAGGCCGGCCAGCCGGCCCATGCTCCGGGAGGAAAGCCGCGTCATCACCAGCAAGGCGCAGCTCAGAATGATGAACAGGGCCGATCTAAGTCCCGACCGGCGCAACAGCTCGAGATGATACGCGTAGTAATCAGCCGAACTTTGCGGAGCGGCGGGGGAGCGGACAAAAAGCACGACCGCCATCAAGGCCGCCGCCAGCAGCATGAAGCCGAGTAACATCATGTAACGCCTGGAAGACGGCGCGCCTTCCTCCTTCGCGCCGCCCCCCCATTCCAGGAGCCTGGTAACCCCGGAGGCGACCAGCAGCGGAAACAGCGCCGCGAACCCGTACATCATCCGCTCCGGGAACCGGAACCGGTCAAAGCCCGGCAGCGCGTAATAAAATATCTTATAAAGGCCCCCGGCCGCGCCCAGGCTCAGCACGATGAACGTCACCGACCCGGCCGCGAACACCCATACATCCCGCCGCCGGCGCGAGAGCCCGAGCAGGGCGAGAAAAAGGGCGCTCACGCCCGGGTACACCGACAACAGGTACGGCAGCTGCGAGTTCCGGAACCCGAGCGCCCACCACTTGTTCGTGGAAAGGTCCATGATGTAGTTCGGCGCCACCAGCGTCGCCAGCGCCTTGACCTCCAGCGACCACCTCATCACTTCTTCCAGGCCAAGCCCGCCCGCCCGGTTCGACAGGCCCGTGAGCTCCAACGTGAGCAGCCACTGCCCCGCGGAAAGGCCAACCGCCAGCGCCCCCGCTCCCGCCGCGACGATCACGCCCCGCCGCGCCGCATCCCTGACGGATAGACCCGGATCGCCGGAAACGATCAGACCCGCCACGAAAATGAGCAGCACCAGGCCCGACAGATACGCGATCTCCGGCTCGCCACCCAAGACCTGCACCGCCCAGAAAATACCGGCCCAGACCACGAACCCCTTGCGCCCCGTCCGTAACGCCCGCGCCGCCGCCCACAAGAGCGGCATGATCCACGTCGCCGAGTTCAGAACCACCACCTGGTTGCCCAGCGACATGGAAAAACCGCCGTAAGCGAACGCCAGCGCCCCCGCCGCCGCCGCGACGGCCGAATGCTTCAGGCCCCGCAAGAGCGCGTAGCAGAAAAACAGGCCGATGGCGAAATGCAGCGGGATGTAAAAACTCAGCGCCCGCGGCACCCACCCCAGGTGAAAAATGAAATTCAGCGGGTAAAACGCGCCCTCCTGCATGTTCGCCGCCAGCGGAAGACCGAAAAAGGTATAAGGGTTCCATAATACCCGCCACCCCGAACCAACCAGGAACGTACGCTTCGGGACGATCTCCGAGCAGATGTCCCGGAAATAAAACACGCCGCCGCCCAAAAGCGCCGGCGCGAAAAAAACCACCAGCGTGACCAGCATGAAAATGCCCGCGTAATAGTCCGCCCGATCCGGGCTAAACCCGGCCGCCTGCTCGAAGCGGCTTCCATTGTGTTCCGCGCGTTCCATCATTTCTGACGTTATATCACTCTTGTCCAAAATAGGCGCTAAGAAAACCGCCAAGACGCCAAGAGCGTCAAGGGTCGCCAAGTAAATCATGATGTTTCTTTGCGGCCC
>DATKZS010000150.1:0-28860 GCA_035527835.1 bacterium | reverse complement strand
TCAGTGCTGTCCAAAATAAACGGACCGGAGAACCGCCAAGACGCCAAGAGCGCCAAGGATTATTTTTAAACACGATTTTAAGAGGGCTTGGGTGCGAATGTTTCTGGCTTGGCGCTCCCGTCGGCCGGTTCGCCAAGCCGGTTGGGGCCAACGCCCCCGAGCTGTTCTTTTTTGGGCCGCAAAGAAACATCATGATTTACTTGGCGATCCTTGGCGCTCTTGGCGTCTTGGCGGTTTTCTTACGGCCTATTTTGGACAAGAGTGATGCGATTTGTGTTTGGGACAGCAATGAAAATAAGTATCTACTCGCTCCGGAAAATCCTGTTCATCCTGTTAATCCCGTCAAAAATCTTTTCATTGTTTCAGGGCGCCGCCCCGCGGCCGTACCCGGTTTTGACAGCGCCAGTTTATGGCCATAGAATGGGCCGCTGAATCATCCGCCATATAAAAACTTTAAAAAGAGGTGCATAAATGAAAGAGACGGTCGTTGTGGGTGCGGCGCGGACGCCGGTGGGTTCTTTTCTCGGAGCATTGGGCACGGTGCCGGCGCCCCGGCTCGGCGCCATCGCCATCAAGGCCGCGGTCGAGCGCGCGGGCGGCAAGCTCAAGCCCGAGATGATTGACGAGGTGTTGATGGGCTGCGTGCTGCCCGCGGCGCAGGGCCAGGCCCCGGCGCGGCAGGCCATGATTTACGCGGGCCTGCCCGCCTCGGTCGGCGCCGTCACCCTGAACAAGGTCTGCGGCTCGGGCATGAGGACGGCCATGCTCGCCGACTCCATGATCCGCGCCGGCGACGCCGAGATCGTGGTGGCCGGCGGCATGGAGAGCATGAGCCTCGCTCCCTATGCGCTCCCCGGCGCCCGCACCGGCTTGCGCATGGGCCCATCCAAGACCGTGGACACCATGGTCAACGACGGGCTGTGGGACCCCTACCAGGACAAGCACATGGGCAGCTTCGCCGACCTCTGCGGCCGAAAATACGGGATCAGCCGCGAGGAGCAGGACCTCTTCGCCAAGAGAAGCTACGAGCGCGCCATCGAGGCCACCGCCAAGGGATACTACCAGGCCGAGATCGTAGCCGTGGAAATCCCGCAGAAAAAGGGCGCGCCCCAGCTCGTGGAAATTGACGAGGAGCCGCAGAAGTTCAACTGGGAAAAAATGCGGAAGCTCCCGCCCGCCTTTAACAAGGACGGCACCGTGACCGCCGGCAACGCGAGCTCGTTAAACGACGGCGCCGCGGCCATGGTGCTGATGAGCCGCGACAAGGCCAACGAGCTCGGCATAAAGCCGCTCGCGTCCATCATCGGCCACGCCGTTTTCGCGCAGGAGCCGGAATGGTTCACCACCGCGCCCGCCTTCGCCATGAAGAAGGCGCTCAAAAAGGCGGGCCTGGCCAAGGAGCAGATTGACCTGTGGGAGATCAACGAGGCCTTCAGCGTCCAGGTCATCGCCGCGGCCAAGGAGTTCGGCGGGCTCGACTGGGACAAGGTCAACGTCAACGGCGGCGGCGCTTCCATCGGCCATCCCATCGGCTGCTCCGGCGCCCGCATCCTCGTCACCCTGATCTACGCATTGCAGCGCAAGCAGGGCAAGCTCGGCGTGGCCAGCCTCTGCATCGGCGGTGGAGAGGGGACGGCCATGATTATCAGGAACGAAGCATAAAAAGGTATCGTCGGGCGTAGAGCGGAGGACGAATAGCGTGTGATCGGCCCGCGGACCATGCTTTCTTCACGCCCTGCGCCCTTCGCTCTACGCCCTACGTTATGAAGGAGGATCAAAATGGCGGAAGAACTCGTGCTCCTTTCCGTGTCCGAAGGCATCGGGCTGGTGACCATCAACCGGCCCCAGGCCATGAACGCGCTCAATCCCGAGGTGCTCATCAAGCTGCGCGAGGTCCTGCTTGAGTGCGAGGGCCGCGACGACGTGGGCGTGGCCATCATCACCGGCGCCGGCGACAAAAGCTTCGTGGCCGGCGCCGACATCGCGGCCATGAAGGACTACGGGCCGCGCGAGGCCCTGGCCTTCGCCGAGCTCGGACAGGGGGTGTTCGGCGTGATCGAGCAGATGTCAAAGCCCGTGATCGCCGCCGTCAACGGCTACGCGCTCGGCGGCGGCACCGAGCTCGCCATCTCCTGCGACATCGTCCTCGCCTCCGAAAAAGCCAAGTTCGGCACGCCCGAAGTGAACCTCGGCGTCTTCCCCGGCTTCGGCGGCACCCAGCGCCTCACCCGCCTCGTGGGCAAGGCCCGCGCCAAGGAGATCATCTTCTCCGGAGAGATGTTCGACGCCCCCCGCGCCCTGGCCATCGGACTCATCAACCGCATCTGCCCGCCCGAGGAACTCCTCGACGAGGCCAGAAACCTGGCCAGGACCATCATGACCAAAGGACCCGTCGCCGTCGGACTCGCCAAGCGCTCCATCGAGTCCGGGGCCGACCTCGACCTCGAAAAAGCCCTGCTCATCGAGCGCACCCTCTTCGCCCAGTGCTTCGCAACCTCAGACCAGAAAGAAGGCATGACCGCCTTCCTCGAAAAACGAGAGCCGAAGTTCAAGGGGAAATAAAAAAGGGATCAGGGCCAAGATGCATCGTTTCCTGGTTGTCATAGAGAAATCTGCGAATAATTTCAGCGCCTACTCTCCAGACCTTCCCGGCTGCATCGCCACCGGCGCCACCAGAGATGAAGCGGGACTGAACATGTACGAAGCCATCGAGCTCCACCTCCGCGGGCTCAGGGAAGATAATTTGCCTATCCCCGAATCGAATTCCTCCGCGGAGTTTATCGCCATCCCGTCTCTTGAACCTTGATTATCATGCCTGCGGGTTGCTCCATTTTTTCAGCCATCGGTTATAACGATCATCTTCCTCTAAAATCGAATACACCATATCTTCAACCATTCTCTCGACATCCATCAAGACCCCGCTACTGTATGTAACTCTTGCAAGAGTCCCGCCCGTACCTGGCCCCTCCGGCTCCGCCAGAGCACTATGCCACTCGAATCGTGTCGAAATCTGTTCTAAAAAGAATTGGTGCGGATCTTTGTCACCGAAATGATTAGGTGGAAAATAACTTGCCAGTGCAACCAGTACTCCTTGTAGCGAATCAATATATTGATTTGAAGCTTGTGCCATTTGATAATCTACTCCACTACTCCAACCTGATTCAGCCAGAGATTGCAGAAATATTTTGTATGCAGGCAAGGCATTAATGAAATCGACCGGATCAATAGCCTTTAGATAGTTATTGAAATTTATTTCTTGTTCCATTGGTGGAAATCCCGCTTTTTCGCCGATCGTTTTCTCCACGGCCATTCTGTCAGAATCTTGTCTCCTTTTTATCACACGGCCATACCAATCATCTCTATACTTGACAATGACCGGTTTTGTCAGCTTGCGGCCGAATCCTCCCGAAATCTGAGTTTTATTGTGACACTCAAAGCAGAGTATCGCGAGATTGATAGGATCATGATTTTCCGGATTGCCATCCAGGTGGTGAATTTGGGTGGTCTTGCCTCTTTCCTGGCAAACGCAGCAGGTTCCATCCGAATTGAAATGCAATTTAGCCGCGATGTCCGCAGGTACAGGTGAAGCTTTTTTCATATATCGGCCTTTCCATAGAAAGGTAGCGGCCGGATATCCTTCAATGCTTCCCCTTCCTCCCTCTCTGAGCAATACAGGTCCCAGCGCAGTTGGAGGCTCATCCAGAAATCCGGAGACACGCTGAAGAACCTGGCGAGCCGCAGGGCGGTTGAGTGGGTTATTCCCCTGCGGCCGTTCACGATCTCGTTGATCCTCTGGTGGGGAACGTGAATGGCCTCGGCCAGGCGGCGTTGCGTCAGGCCCATGGGATGCAGGAATTCCTCCCCCAACATCTCACCCGGGTGGGTCGGTGCGCGATTGGTTGGTATGCGAACCATGGCTTTTACCTTGCCAATATTTGTATCACGAGTTCCATGCCTCTTCCAGCCCATAAGAAATGTCCCCAGACTGGTTCCTACCATTGTTGTGGTCTAAACTTGCCCACCTTTGGGTCTTATGCTTTAATAATAATTCAGGATGGAGAAGAATCATGCGTGAAGATATGGAAAAGATCTATAGTGAGGCGCTTGCGTTGCCCGAGGAAGCGAGGATGAGCTTGATTGATAAGCTCCTCCAAAGTCTGCATCTGCCCACGCAGGAGGAGATTGATCGCGCGTGGGCGGAGGAGGCTGAGAGACGCTTGGCCCAGATTGAGAGAGGTGAGGTTGAGCTTATCCCGGGTGAAGAATTTTTCGCCAAACTGCGCGAAAAGTACCGGAGATGAAATATTCTCTGCATCCCGGGGCCGCGGCGGACATTGTTGAAACCGCGGCTTTTTATGAAGCGCGCCAACCCGGTCTCGGTTTCGAATTCACACAAGAGGTTTACTCCGCTGTTGCCCGCATCCTTGAATATCCCGAGGCCTGGACCACGGTCAGCCCCAACACCCGCCGCGCCCTGCTCAAGCGCTTCCCTTTCGGCGTGATTTACAAAATCAAATCCGACCATCTCCTCATCCTTGCCGTCTCCGACCTGCGACGCCTCCCGGGATATTGGAAAGACCGTGCTTAGAACGGGTGTTCCCAAACCCACGCCCTTGACATTCCCGCCCGGCGATTGAACAATAGCCTTGCTGCCGAGAAGATGTAATCCCTTTCAGGAGGCAAGTGATGTTTGAGCTTACCGAAGAACAGAAGATGATCCGGGACATGTGCCGGGACTTTGCGAAGAAGACGGTGAAGGCCCGGGCGGTGGAGGTTGACAAGAAGCACGAGTACCCGGCGGACCTGATCAAGCGGATGGCGGAGCTGGGGCTGATGGGGGTCGAGGTCCCGGAGCAGTGGGGCGGCGCGGGCATGGACGCGCTGTGTTACGCGATCGCGGTCGAGGAGATCTCGGCGGCGTGCGCCTCGACCGGCGTGATCATGTCGGCCCACAACTCGCTGTGCGTGGCGCCGATCATGAAGTTCGGCACCGACGAACAGAAAAAGAAGTACCTCACGCCGCTGGCCAAGGGCGAGAAGATCGGCTGCCTGGGTCTGACCGAGCCTTCCGCCGGCTCCGACGCCGCCGCCCTCAAGACCAGGGCGGAATTAAAGGGCAACGAGTGGGTGCTGAACGGGACCAAGCTCTTCATCACCAACGGCAAGGAAGCGGGAGTGGCGGTGGTGATGGCGCGGACGGAGGACGACCCCACGCACCGGGGCATCAGCTCGTTCATCGTGCCCACGGACGCTCCGGGCTTTTCCGTGGGCAAGCTGGAGGAGAAGCTGGGGATCGTGGGCTCGAGCACGGCGGAGCTGGTGTTCGAGGACTGCCGGATACCGAAGGACAATTTGCTCGGGCAGCGGGGCAAGGGCTTTTCCGTGGCCATGTACACGCTGGACGGCGGCCGGATCGGGATCGCGTCGCAGGCCGTGGGCATCGCGCAGGGGGCGCTCGACGCGGCCGTGGCCTTTGCCAAGGACCGGGTCCAGTTCGGAAAGCCGATCTCGACGTTCCAGGCCATCCAGTTCATGATCGCGGACATGGCCACCGAGATTGACGCCGCGCGGCTCTTGATCTGGCGCGCCGCCGGCATGAAGATCGCGGGCGTGCCCTACTCCAAGGAATCGGCCATGGCCAAGCTCTACGCCGCCGAGGTCTCCGAGCGCGTGACCAACAAGGCCGTGCAGATCCACGGCGGCTACGGCTACACCAAGGAGTACCCGGTCGAGCGATATTTCCGCGACGCCAAGATCACCGCCATCTACGAGGGCACCTCCGAGATCCAGCGCATCGTGATCTCAAGGGCGGTGCTGGGGGACAAGTAGCTTATTTTCGGACCATGACTACTTGAAGGGCCGGGAGGAATTCCCGGCTCTTTTATTTCACGCAAAGGCGCAAAGACCGCGAAGGAAATATAATTTCCATTCTTCGTTGCGGTCTTTGCGCCTTTGCGTGATAATTAATCCTTGCAATCGCTCCCGAGATCCGATGAACAAGGCAATTAAAGATCACGCCTTTCTTGCCTGGGGCTTGGCCCTTGCGCTCCTGATTCTTATCTTCTTTGCGCCCGCGCTCAAGGGGACCTTTATTTTCCGCGACGCCTTCAACCTGGTCTATCCTTACAAGGCGGTGATGGCGCCGTCGCTGCGGCATTTTTCGGTGCAGCTCTGGAACCCGTGGGAGACCATGGGCTCGCCGTTCGTTGGCGAGCTCGCCACCGGCTGGTTTTATCCGGCCAATGTTTTTTACATGCTCTTCAGCGTGCCCGTGGCCTTCCGTCTTTACATCGTGAGCCACTATCTTATGGCCGCGCTGTTCATGTTCGCGTGGCTGCGTGACTTGAAGATCAGCCCGGCCGCCGCGGCCTGCGGCTCCCTGTCCTTCACCCTCTCCGGCTGGCTGCTCAGCCAGAACGGGCTGCCCGACATGCTCGCCACCGCCGCCTGGCTGCCCGGGTCGCTCTTCTTCCTCGGCCGCTGGCTCGAACGCCGCTCGGCCTTGTGGTTCGCCCTGTTCAGCGCGTCGCTCGCCATGCCCTTCCTGGCCGGCAAGGCGGAGGGGCCGATCATCGTCGGGATCGTGGCCGCCGCATGGATCGCGGTGGCGCCGCAGGTGCAGGGAGCGAAGGAACGGACGGCGGCTTTTCTCAAGGTCATGCCCGCGGCCGGGCTCTTCGCGCTGGCGCTCGCCATGGCACAGTTCCTGCCCAGCCTGGAGCTCGGGCGGCTCAGCGCCAAGGGAGAGGGCTTCACGCTCGGCGCCGCCACTCTCTGGTCGCTCCATCCTCAGCGCCTGCTGGAGTTCATCGTGGCCGCGCCGTGGGGACGGTTCTGGCCGGAATCCACCTACAACGCCTGGGAGCTGACCGGATGGAAGGGCCATTACCCCTTCTCCGTCTCGCTCTACATGGGCCTGCCCATCCTGATCGGATCGCTCATCGCCCCCGTCCGCGCCTCCTGGAAGAACCGCATCCTGATCGGCGGCGCGCTGGTGCTCGCCGTGCTCGCCAGCTTCGGCGACAACTTCTTTCTCTATCCTCTTCTTTACAAGCTCATCGCGCCCTTCCGCAGCTTCCGCTACCCGGAGCGCTACATGCTGGTCGCGGCCATTATCATTTCCGCGTCCGGCGCATGGGGCCTCAGTCAACTCCTCGATCTCATCCCGGAAAGCAAGTGGTCCCGCCGGCCGGCCCTTGGCCTGGCGTTCATCATCGTCTTTGCCGACCTGTGGTTTTTCAACCGCTGGATCATCCCCTATGCCGACCCGGAAATTTACCGGTTCCAACCCGCCGCGCTCTCCGTGATCCAGAGTTATGACCACGCCAAGTCGCTCGGGCTGTTTGACGCCGGCGCCCGCCCGCGTCCCGGACAGTTCCGGGTTCTGCGCGAGCAGGAAGAGCCGCGGCCCGAGGCGCTGGCGCTGGTCCCGGGCGCCTCGCCCCTGGAGCGCTACTCCCGCTGGGAGCGGCACACGCTCATGCCCAACTTTAACTTCACCCTCGGGATCGAGGAGCTGACCGGCTACACCGCGGCCGCGACCGCGGACTTTGACCGGGTGGCGAGGAAGTACCTGGACCTGAAGACCCTGGAGCTTTATAACGTGCGCTTCGTGATCAGCCCGGCGGCCGGCTCGTACCTGGAAAAGTATCGGCTACCCTTGGCCGGGACCGAGTATGGCATGGGGTTCAAGGTTTTTCACCTGCCCGACGCCTTTCCCCGCGCGTACCTGATCGGCCGGAGCCTGCGGGTTAAGAAAGCCATGGACAACCTGGAGCTTCTGAGAACGCACGAATTCAGGCAGTCCGTGGTCCTGGAGGACGTCGCCGGTCTGCCCGCCGCGGCGGAAGAGACGGACATGGGCGTGGTTCCCGCCGAGATCGCTGCCTACGCTCCGCAGGAGGTCCGGATCAGGGCGCGCGCCCCGGCTGACGCATACCTCGTGCTCTCCGATTCTTTTTACCCGGGCTGGGAGGCCCGGGTGGACGGCAAGCCCGCGCCCATTTTCCGGGCCAATTTCCTGGTCCGGGCGGTGCGAGTCCCCGCGGGCGAGTCCGAGGTGGTGTTTAGATACCGGCCTTATTCCGGTTTCACCGGCCGGGCTGTCAGCTTGGCCGGACTGGCGGCTTTTCTTATCATGCTGGCGGCGGGCCCGGTCCGGGCTTGGCACGGACCGCGGGGCTGACCCGGAGCCGATGCGGTCTTTTCAATATCCCTGCTCTTTTCCCGGACTCGACCCCGTACTCGATCATTGACCCTCCTCGGTTTCCTTGCTAATTTAGAGGCAATGTCGGACCAACGGACATTGCCTCGCCGCATAAGAACCCTGGCGATTTTCCTGGCCTCTCTTTCGGACCATGCGATCATGTCCCTGGCCCTGGGCCTGGCGGCAGCGGCCAGGCTGGCCGCGGTGGCCGCTGTTTCCAATTTCCAATCGGTCACCGGCTTCGAGAACGAAAAGATCGCCCTGAACCTTTTGTCCGGCCACGGCTATTCGATGGAGCATTTCAGCGGACTGGAGCCGAGCGCGTTCATGTATCCGTTGTATTCCTTTTTTCTCGCCGCCCATTTCCTGGTGTTCGGACACCACTGGGCGCCGGTGGAAGTGACCCAGTCATTGATCGGTTCTTTGGGCGCCGTATTGATATTTCATTTGGGCCGCAGGCTGTTCGACCGGATGACCGGGGTGGTCGCGGCCGTGATCTACGCGCTATATCCCGTCTATGTTTACTGGAGCACTCAGGGTCAGGCGCTGGAGATTGAAGTGGTGTTACTGATGGCTCTGGTCTTGTGCTGGCACAAGGGCATGGACCGGGGCGGAGGATCATGGGCGGGGATCTCGGGTTTTTTACTGGGCCTGGGCAGCTTGAGCAAGACCCTTTACCTCGCGCTCCTCCCGTCCTTTATTATCTGGACCCTGGCGACGGGCAGGCTCCGGATGCGCCGGGCCTTTTATTTTTACGCCATCGCGCTCAGCGCGGCCCTGCTCACGATCGCGCCCTGGACGATCAGGAATGCGCTCGTGTTCCACCGCTTCATCCCGGTGACCGCCAATTCCGGGTTCAATTTATGGCTGGGCAATAACCCCGAGGCCACGGGCAGTCTCTACACCAAGGACGGACGGCACATCGCGTCCACCATATCTCCGGAGCTTGCGGCCAGGGTCCGGAGCGCGGGAGACAACGCCTCGCGGGACGACATTTTCAAACAGGAGGCCCGGCGTTTCATCCGGGAGAACCCGGGGACGTTCCTGCGCCTGATTCCGCGGCGTCTTTTTGCCTTGTGGTATTTCGAGCCTTATGCCGCGTCCCGCTTCAGGCTGCTCCGGTCGGCTTCCTATCTTCTCCTCCTCCCCTTTGCCCTGGCCGGAATGGCGCTGGCGCGGGGCAGGATCAGGGAGCATTGCATTTTCTACCTGATGTATGCCACGATCACCGCCATCTACGCGGCGTATTTCGGCCAGGCGCGCTTCCGTTTCGTGGTGGAGTGGAGTTTGATATTGTTCGGGGCGTTTGCCGTCTCTCGGCTGATCCGCATGGCCGGAATCATGGGTCCGCCGTCCGGCGTGGAACCGCGGTAAACCGAGACAAAAAGGCAAGGAGGAGATAGACATGAAAAGAAGAGCAGTGATTATGGTATTGCTCGTTTTTTGCTTGGCCCTGCCTTTTACGGGACGCGAGGAGACACCCCTGCCCGCGGCGCCGCCGGAAGTGAATTACGATTACGGGTTCGGCAACATGAACCAGCAGACCATGAACTACTTGTTCGAGCAGGGGAGCCTGCTGATCGTGCGGCAGAAGCCGGACATGACGCTGATCAACATCACGGGCGGCCAGGTGGTGAACGCGCCGCTGGCAAAGGTATGGGAGGTCATCAACGACTTCGAGCACTACCCGGAATTCATGCCGCAGACCACGGAGGAAAAGGTCCTGGACCGCCCGAGCGAGAACCGCGTGCTGGTGGAGCAGTCCATCGGGATCAAGATCTGGCAGCTTCCGTCGGTTGACATCACCTACAAGCTGATGCAGGAGCTCGAGCCGAAGAGCAAGGTCCGGTTCTGGCACCTGGACGGGTCCTTGCCCGGGACCTACGGCGGCTGGGACCTGGTGCCGGCCGGCGGCCAGACCATGATCTTCTACACCCTGTACTCGAACCTGACGGCGCTGGGGTGGGGACTGGGCGGCATCTTCAAATCGCAGCCGGATTTCATGGCCGGGGTCAACGCCACCACCGTGATCATGGTGACCAAGGCCGTGAAGAAGGAGGCCGAACGTCGCGCGGGCAAGTAACAAACTTGCTGCTCCGGACCGGGGCTTCAGCGCGCGGCCGCGGGCTCTTTGCCTGGCTCATTTTTTTCATCGCGGGCATGATGCTGGCCCTGGCCGCGGGCGCCGGGCCCGGCCTCTGGATTTACTCGCTATCCTTGCTCGCCCCGCTCCTCGTCATCCTCGCCCTTTCCGGACGTGAACGGCTCTTCGCCGCGGTTATGCTGCTCTTGGCCGTCGGCCTGGGCGGGGCGCGGGAGAGCGCTCAGTTGCTCACGCTCGAGCGCGGCCGGCGGCTGCTCGAGTTCGCGGGCCGGGGCAAACAGCACATCGTCTTCCGCGCCGATGACATTCCCGAGCGGTACGAGGACTACACGGTATTCCAGGGAACGGTGGAACGGGTGATGGCGGGCGGGACCTGGATTGACCTGGACGCCCGCGCCCGGCTCGCGGCCGGCGACACCGTGTCCGGCATCTTTCGCGGCGACCGGTTCGCGGCGCTGGCAAGGATTGACCGCCCCCGCACGCTCCGTAACCCCGGCGGGTTCGATTACGGGGCTTACCTTTCGCGGCGGGGCGTGGCGGCGGCCGCGTGGGTCAGCTCGAGCCGGGAGCTTGTGCCGATCGCCGCCGACGGCCCACCGAACGCGGCCGGAATGGTTGACCGCCTCCGGGAAAAGTACCTGGCCTGGCTGCGGCCGGTCCCCGGCCGGGGCGGAGAGCTCTTGCGGGCCCTCTTGGCCGGCGACCGCGAGGCCATGGACCAGGAGGCGCTCGACGCCTTCAGCGCCACCGGGCTCGCGCACCTGCTCGCCATCTCCGGGCTGCACCTTTGCCTGGTCTCCGCCTGCTTTTTCTTCGTGGCCCTCCTGGCGGTCCGGTGGACGCCGTGGCTCACGGAGCGGGTCCCGGCCCAGAAAACAGCGGCCCTGCTCACGGCGCCGGCGGTCACGGCCTATGCCCTGCTCTCGGGCATGAGCGTCCCCACCCAGCGGGCGCTGATCATGGTGCTCACCTACCTCACGGCGCTGGCGCTCGACCGGCGCCGCGAGGTCTGGAACGCGCTGGGCCTGGCCGCCGCGATCATCCTGTTCGTCTGGCCCCAGGCGCTGTTCGAGGCCTCGTTCCAACTGAGCTTCGCTTCCGTCGCGGGCATCCTCTACGTGTCGCGCCGGCTCGCCGTCATTCTCAGGCCTTTCAAGTCCGCGGCGGAGCAGGAGCTGGACATGCTGGAGGCCAGGCTCAAGAAAAGGAAAAGCGGGTTTCGCGCGAAGGCGCGCGCGTACCTGGCCGCCACTCTCTTCATCACCCTGGTCGCGCAGTGGAGCATATTGCCCCTGCAACTGTATTTTTTCCACTGCTTCAACCTGCTCTCGCCGCTTTATAATCTCGCGGCCATTCCGGTCTGCGGGCTGGTGCTGATCCCGGGCGGCCTCCTGGCCTCGCTCTTGGCCCTGGTCTCGGCGCCCCTGGCCGGCCTGGTGATGCGCGTCCTGGCGGCGGCCGCCGGAGCGCTGGTGCAGGGCGCGGTGCTGGCCGCGGACCGCGCTCCCGGGCTGATGCTTTTGCCGGCGCTGTCCTGGCCGGGCGCGGTGGCGTGGTACGGCGGGGGCGCGCTGTTACTGGAAGTGCTGGTGGCGCGCAAGACGGGCTCGTGGTCGTGGCGATATTTTTCTCCGGACCAGGTGCGGTCTCGTTTTCTGGACCATACGGCGGGAAGCGCCGGTCGGGTGCGCGGCCGGGCCTATCCGGCCCTGGTCCTGTCCGCGGTCCTGCTGGCCGCGGCGGGGGCTGATCTTTTCCGGCCCCGCGATTCTTTTCCGGCGGGCTCGATGGCGCTGGCGGCCATTGACGTGGGCCAGGGCCAGTCGCTCGTCATGCGGACCCCGGCGGGCAAGTATTTGTTGGTGGACGGCGGCGGCTTTTATAAAAGCCCGTGGGACATCGGCAAGAACGTGGTGGCGCCGTGCCTGCTCACGCTGGGCGTGAAGAAGCTGGACGCGGTGGTGCTGACCCATCCCCACCCCGACCATGGCAAGGGCCTGCTCTTCATCCTGAAACGATACCGGGTGGGGGAGTTCTGGCGCGGTCCGGGAGAGAACGAGCTGACGCGGGCGCTGGACGCGGCGGCCCGGTCGCGCGGCATCCCGGTCAAGGTACTGGACGAGGGCGCCGGTGAATTCGAGTTCGGGGGCGCCAGGGTCCGGGTGCTCCACCCGCCGGCCCATGCCCGGGTCAATCTCGACGATCTTAACAACCTGAGCCTGGTGCTGCGCATCGCGGGCCACGGCCGGACCATGCTGCTGACCGGCGACGCCGAGCGGGAGACGGAGGAGCTGCTGGTGGAAAAATACGGGCCGGAGGGCTCGGTGCTGCCCGGCGCGCTCCGGGCGGACGTGATGTCCGTGCCGCACCACGGGAGCAAGACCAGCTCGGCCGCGGAGTTCCTGGACGCGGTGGCACCCGGGTGGGCGCTGGTGTCGGCGGGCGGGCATGGCCGGAGCTGGCTGCCGGCGCCGGAGGTCATGGAGCGCTACGCGGCCCGCGGCATCCGGGTCCAGGCCACGGACCAGGACGGCTTTTGCGCCGTGGTCATGAAGGGGGACACGGTAGAGCCGCTTCGGGAGCGGCTTTAAAGGCTTGGGGCCTGGGGCTTGAGGCATGAGGAAAACGACGTATAGCGGCCCTCAAGCCTCATGCCCCAAGCCTCAAGCCTCAAGCCTCACGCCCCAAGCCTCACGCCCCAGTCCCCACGCCTCAAGCCCCAAGCCTATAGAACGCGGGGGGAGAAGCGGCTGTCCGCTTCTCCCCTCGGCTCATCCCATCGCAACGGGGAATATCAGTATGATACGGGTCCCGGCGGGTTGAGGTCGGGAATGCAGCCGTTGCTCAAATAAGCGTCCTGGCTCGTGAAGATGAAGGTTCGGGCAACATCGTCAACGTCCAAAATATCCACCCAGCACCCGGTGCCGACGTTGTCCCAGGGCAGGTCTTTCTCGTAAAACACCAGGGTCGTTGCGTCGGGGTCTTTGAGCCACACGCCGGGGCCGGGGAAGGTATAGAAGACCAGCCCGTCTTCATAATCCTGGGCGATATTCAAGTCATAGGTGTTTGCGACACTGGGGCCGGCGTCGCCGTCCATGTCCACGGTTACATTTATGTCCACCAGCTCCATGCCGTCAATGCTGCCCAGCCCGGTGGTGCCCGTGGCGGGTCCGCCGAGGAAGGCGTTGAGGCGGAGGTAACGGACCGCGGTGCCGCTGTAATCATAGGTGGCGTTGATGGGGACGTTGACCCCGGTGAGGTTTTCGCCGGTGAACCCTTTGCTGCGCATGATGAGCAGCAGCTCGGCGCGGGAGGTCAGCGACTGGTAGATGTCCATCTGGCCGTCGAGCCGCCATTGGTCGGGCCCGGGCTCCTGCCATACGCAATCATTATAGACTAACTGAAGATGCCCGTCAAGGGCGACGGCGCAGGAGACGCTCCCGGTGATGCAGGTCTCGGAATAATCGGCCCACCCGTTGGTGTCCCCGTCCTCCAGGCACGGGTCCATGGTCTGCGGCATAAAGCCCCGTTTATAAAAGGCCGTGTCGCCGTTAAACAGCACCGTGTCGAGCATAAGCTCCACGTACTGGACCACCGTGGACTGGGTGACCCGCCCCTGCAGCCGGTCCTTGCAGTGCGCGCCCGGACCGAGCGCGGCGCCCTGGCCGTTGCAGTTCTGAGGGTCACCGTCGGAGATCTCGCCCAACTGCTGGTCAATGGCCCGCGCCACCATCTCCCAGGTCAGGACCACTTTCTTCTTTTCGACTTCATCTTCCGAAACGCAGCCCACGGCCGCCGCCAACATCAGGGCCGCCGTCAGCCAGGGCGTCAGTTTCCACTTGCTACCCATCGTCCCCTCCTTTTTCATCCATGATCGTAAAAATCAGATACCGCTAAAACTACCATGAGCCCGGAAAACTTGTCAAGCATTATTATCCGATGGGAGCAGCCGCCCCCGCCTTTTCCGGAGCGGCAAAAAGGGCCGCCGCGGAGTGGAGCACAAAAAACCGGGGGACGCAAGCCGCCGCGCCCCTTTTCCTTTGCCGGCCGGCGAATCTTGAGGCATCGAGCGTGGCCGCCCGCCGGAGCCGGCCTCCCACCTTATTTTCCGAACAGGTCCTCGAGCTTTTTGCGGGCCGTGTCCCCGCCGGCTCCGGGTCCGCTCCTTTGGCCCGCGAACTCGAAGTAGTCGCAGAGGTTGGCCTTGTCCCTCTCGCGCGCCATCTCGGCCTTGGGCTCGCGGCACTGGTTGTGATAGGCGGGGTCATGGAAGCGGCACTGTTTGCAGCAGTGCAGGTCGCGGCGGCATGACGGGCATACGTCCTTCCTCATCACCCGGCCGGTGACGGCCACGTCCTGGCTGCAGAAAAAACAGCGGGGCATTCAAGTCCCTTTCCCGGGGTCGGGTTCACCTCGGCGCCGCGCCCGCGGTGCTTCCCGGGGCCACGGTTGAGCCGGGCGCGGGCGCGGCGGGCGGGGGCGCCGGGATGGTTACGGTTTTTCTCTGGCCGGGCTCGACGATGGCGAGGACCTGGTCGGCCGGGACCTGCTCCATGACCTGGGGTTCTCCGGCGGGCCAGGCCACGGTCAGCTTGTCAATCTTGCCGCTGGCTCCGAGCCCGAAGTGGAGGATGGGGGGCGGCGCGGAGACGTATCCTTCGCCCCCGGCCACCTGGCGGGTGAGGATGGTGGATCCGGCCTGGACCGTGACCACCGCGCCGATGGCCATGCCGTTGCTCTTCGTGCCTGAAAGCTCGACCTCCAGCCAGTGCCGGCCCGGATACGGAGCGTTCATGAACAGGCGGTTCAATGTCGCGTATTCAACCGTATAGAGGTCCAGCGCCCCGTCGCGGTTCAAGTCCACCCACGCCGTGCCAAAGGGCGCGGCGCGCGGGCCATTTTCAATGCCCAGGGCCGCGGTCACGTCCTGGAACGAGCCGTCGCCCTGGCCGCGGTAGACGCGGACGCCGCTCATGTTGTCGGGCACCGCCAGGTCCAGGAGCCCGTCATTATCAAAATCGCCCCAGGCCCCCATCAGGTTGTCCTGCGAGAACCGCACCCGCATCTGCCCGGCCACGTTGGTAAAACTTTTGCCCTCGCGGTTCTTGAACAGGTCGTCGCCCAGCGGCCCGGAGCTCAGGAACAGGTCGAGCCACCCGTCGTTGTCGAAATCAGCCCAGGTCACGCCCCAGTTCGGCTTGAACAGGGGCTTTTTTTCCGGCGGCGGCGCGGGCTTGCCCGCGCCCACGGCAATGGTGACGTCGCGGAAGCCCTTGCCCCGGTCATTGTGATAGAGGGCCGCGGGCAGGCCGCGGATGCCCACGAACAGGTCCGGATACCCGTCCTGGTCATAGTCCGCGAAGGCCGCGGAAAAGGTGGTGGGCTGGTCGTTGCCGTACTTCACGGCCAGGTCCCGTTTCCGGAACAGGTCGGGGAACGCCGGCGTGAGCACTCCGCTCACGTTATGATACAAGCGGTCGTCGTCCGCCATGGTCCCGATGTAGAGATCGAGCAGGCCATCCCGGTCATAGTCGGCCAGGGCCACGCAGAAGGCTTTGAGGTAATCGGTGAGCCCGATCCGCTGGCTCACGTCCTCGAACCTGGCCTGACCCAGGTTGCGGAAAATCCTGACCGGCTGGCCCGTGATCACCGCGTCGGGAAGCCCGTCATTGTCCAGGTCGCCGAAAAAGACGCCGTAAACGATGTTCCTGACCTCGCCCAGGCCCGAGGCCTCGGTGTACTCCCGGAGCTTGCCCTCCCTGGTCCCCAGATAAAAGGCCACCCGGCGGCCCGCGCTGACCAGCAGGTCCATAAAACCGTCCTGGTTCACGTCCGCGAACGCGACCCCCGTGTCCATGAATTGCTCATCCCCCTGGATCCCGTAATCCGCGGCCGATTCCTTGAACGGCCGGAGCGGCATCGCCAGCCCGGGCGCCAACACCTGGAACCCGCCATACAAACCGGCCTGGGCCTGGTCCGGGTTGATCACCACCACGTCAACGGGACCCGGCCCCAGCTCCGGCACCTTGGCCAGCAAGTAGCCGTCGTCCTTGACCGTCACCGCCGGCGACTCGGCCTGCCCGAACAGCACCCGCGCGCCCGGCATGAACCCGGTGCCCCGCAGCTTGGCCTCCACCCCGGCCGAGTCCACCTGAAGAAAGGGCGGCTCGACCGAGGCCACCGCGAGGCGGCTCTTGAACGCCGCCGCCTGGACAAGCGTCGCGCTCTTGCCGTCGGGGTTGCTGACCTTGACGTCCATCTTCCCCGAGCTGATCGTCTTCGGAGTGAGCGCGACGATCCGCTCGCCGGACGCGACGATGGTTTGCGGGCTCATCTGCTCGCCGAACCATACGGCCGCCCCCGGCTGGAAACCCCGGCCCTTGATGTCAATCAGCGCCAGGTCGCCGCCCGTGAACTCATGCGGCTCCGCCGAGACTATCTTCAGCTCGCCCCCGTTGCAGCCCAGGACGCAAGCCGCCGCCGCCGCCATCATCAGCGCCCATCCGCGTGACATGTTCTCCCTCCTTGATACCGGATCACCCGTCAATTCATTATTAATAGCAGGGAAAAAACTTTATGCCAAGCGCGGAAGCATCGAGATGACGCGCGCTCCCGCCACGGCGGCTCAGCGGAACTCGAAAATCAAGGACCGGGGCAGGGGCGAGTCCGCGATCGTGCACGCGCCGACGTGGGAGGACGTCTTTTCGCAACGCAGCCGCGTTCCGTCCCACAGCGTAAACTCGTCCGCGCCCTCGCCGAAGAACACGGCCTTGAGCGAGCGGTTGGCGTCGTCCCAGCCGTTTACGTCCTCCCGGCTCTCCTTGACCAGAGTATCAATCGGGCCGTCATACATCGGCAGCAGCGTCCCCGCCTTCACGAACAGCGGGACTTGATCGAGCGGCGCCGGGACCACGGCGCGTCCCGGGCCCTGGTAGCGCGTCCCGTGCCAGTAGCTCACCCACTCTCCGGGCGGGAAGTAGACCTCGCGCTCCCGCGCCTTTTCCACGATCACGGGCGCGGCCAGGACACGGTCGCCCAGCATGAACTCGTACTCCTCGGCCCGCGAGCCGGGGTCGTCGGGGTAATGGAGCACCAGGTGGCGGACCACGGGCCAGCCGTGCGCCGCCGCGTCATGCACCAGGGTGAAGATGTAGGGAAAAAGCGCTACGTGCAGCTCCGCGTATTTTTTCCAGAGCAGGAGCGTCTCGCGGTCGGAGTCGAACAGCCAGTTGCCGGCGCAGCCGGAAGACTCGTGGATGCGCATGACCGGCAGGAGCGCGCCGAGCTCGGTCCAGCGGAAGAACAGCTCCTTGTCCGCGGGCTGGTCGAGGCCCGGGATGCAGTGGTAGCCGGAGATGTCGGTGGACGTGATGGGCGAGCCGGAGATGCCTACCGAGTTCACGGCCGGGATCACCGACGGGATGCCGTCGTAGCGCTCCCAGTCCATGTTCTGGTCCCCGGTCCACATCAGAGGCGCGTACTTCCACGAGCCGGTGTAGCCCGCGCGCATGAAAAAGACCCAGTCGCCGTCGGGCCGCTCCCGCTCCCAGAACTCGCGGCCCAGAGAGGCCCAGAGCACGGGGTAGGCGTTGTGCATGGCCCAGCCGTCGGCGCCGTCCGCGAACACCGCGTCGGGCGGCGTGTACTCGGAGAAGTCGTGCATCCATCCGTCCACGCCGTAGTCCGCGGCCGGCTTGAAAAACCTGTCCATCCACCACGAGCGCGCGGCCGGATTGGTCAGGTCCGGCTCGCCCACCTTGGGCACGATCCAGCGCAACGCATAGGCCTTGCCTTCCCGGTCCTTGACCAGGTATCCGCGCTCCGCTCCTTCGTGGAAGGCCTCGCTCTTGGCGCCCACGTAGGGCATGAAGTAACAGAGGAACCGGAAGCCGTCGCGGTGCAGATCGGCCGCCACCCGCTCGTAGTCCGGATACCGCTCGCGGTTCAGGTCCCAGTCCCATCTCTCGGCCAGGAGGCCGGACAAGAATCCATCGCCGCCCCAGGCCCAGTCCTCCGACCAAATCGCGCTCGTCGGGATGCGCTCGCGCCGCGTGATCTCCGCGACTTCTTTCACCCGCTCCTCGCCCTGGGCCGCCGCGTTCCACACCCCGAACGCCCACGGCGGCGCCGGCGTGATCCGGCCGGTGTAAGCCGTCGCGGCCTCGATCACCTCCAGCGGCCCGGGCCCGTAAAACACCATGAAGTCGAGCCGGCTGTTCCAGTTGACGACCTCCAACGTCCCGGGATCGCTATGGCCGAAGTCGAACTCGGAGGGGTGCGTGTCGTCGAGCAGGAAGCCGTAGCCGCGCGGGTTGAGAAAGAAGGGCACCGGGAAGTAGGTGGTCGGCCCGTGCGGGAACGGGTTATACGGCTTATTCGCCGCATAAGGCGCGAGCCGGCCCAGCCCGAGGTGGGCCTCCTCGACCCAGACCAGGATGCGCCGGCCATGATGCTCCGCCGATTCGTAGCGCTCGCCCATGCCATAGTAGCGGTCATCCTCGCGGGAGGCGAACTTCAGGGCCAGCCGGTTCACCTCGGGCCGGCCCAGGACCTCGCAGGTTACGCGCGCGGAATTTTCCGAGACCAGGGATGCCCGCATCTTCACCAGCGGCGTGGTTTCGGGACCGGCGGCCATGCTCCACTCGATATAGTCGCTGCCATGTTGGGTGGACGTGACCGTCTCCGCCCTGGTCCACGGCTCGGCCCGGCCTTTAAAATACGGGTCCTTCTGCCCCCGGACAATGGTAAAGGACGGGCCGTCAACAAGGTCCAATAAGGTCTCGCCCGCGCCGTTTAAGATCAGGAGCCTGAACGGCCGGTCCGTGAGCTCGATCCTGATCCGCTGGTTCTTGATCGTCAATGAATGCGGATCCGATAGGCCCATTTCGTCCGCGGAAGAAACGCCCATCACCATCGCAATCAGGACCACGAGAAAAAATCTTTTCATCTTGCTCTCCACTTTTCTTTTCCACTCACCACGGCCCATGGTTCATGACCAGGTGAAGATCGCGCCTCTTTTCGCGCGGGTTGGCGTAGAGGATGATGAGGTCCGCGCGGCCGTCGCCGTTCAGGTCCACGGCCCGGTTGAACATGGAAGGCATGACGTTGATGCGCTCGATGATCTTGGTCTTCTGGCCGTCCTTGTCCCTGATGGTGACCACCAGGGCGTCCTTTTCATCGGCCTCCATGAGGTCGGGGTATCCGTCGCCGTTGAAGTCGGAGATCACGTTGGGCAGGTTCTGGAAGATATCCTGGCTCCTGATGTCGGAGGGGATAACGGTGGGGATGCGCTGGTCCGGCGTCACGTTAAAGCCATGGTCCGGCCGCTGCAGATATACCTCCCAGACCAGGTCAATGACCCCGCTCACCACGGACCTGACCACGGTGGAGACCGAAGGCTGATGGGTGGGCATGATGATGTCCAGCCGGCCGTCCTTGTTCATGTCCCGGACCAGGACCGCGCCCATCACCGGGGCCTGGGTGTCGAACACCAGGTCGGGCTTCCCCTTTTCAATGCCCTGGCTTTTCCCCCAGAACAGGCAGGACTTGGATTTGATGGAAGTAATGGAGCCGCTGAGCTGGGAGGCCACGATGTCCACCCTGCCGTCTCCGTCCAGGTCGGCGAAGGCCAGCATATTGGAGAAGGAGAGCCCGGCGGCCATCTGCTGGGCCAGGGGCGATTCCTCGGCCTCATAGAACTGGATGTGATACGTCTTCGCGGGCTCCTTGCTGAAAAACCCGTTTGGGTCCTGGGTGAAGATATGGATGTCGCGCGTGAAGTTGGCGATCAGGTCCGGCCGGCCGTCCGCGTTCGCGTCCGCGGAGTGGAACTGGGGCACGCTGTAATTAACGGCCAGATAGGCGTCGTCAACCGGCATGATCATGCCCGTGATGTCGGAGGATATGGTGAGGACCTGGGGCCGGAGGGCGATGGTCTCGGTGGTGAAGTTGTAATCCTCTCCCTGTTTGGCGAAGAGGGCGCCGGCAAAGCCGCAGACCAGGAGGTCGTCCTTGCCGTCGCCGTTAAGGTCGCGCGCGAAGTTGTGGTAGGGCGCGTTCAGTCCGCCGGCGATGGCGATGGCTGACTGATACTTGACCAGCTCCTTGAGGTTTCCCACGCCGTCTTCGGTCACGGCCGCATAGGACGCGCCCGCTTCCGTGAGCAGGACCAGCTCATCGCCGGGGTTGGGGTCCACGTCGCCAACGTCAACGGCGACAACCTGTGACGGCAGAGGCCAAGATATTATCCTGGCCCGGTCGAAGCCCTTGCTGTTCTGGATGAAAATATTGAGAACGCGTGCAGCGGGCCGGCTGGATTTGTCAATGGTAATAGCGATGACCTCATCCAACCCGTCGCCGGTCAGGTCGGCCGAGATCACCTCAACCACGTCTCCCCGCAGCCGGAACTCGAAATCGCGGAACCGGTTTTGGGCCTCTGCTGGCGGGGAGATCAGGCCGGCGGCGCTGAACACAAAAAGCGCCGCCATGATCTTCCGCCTCATCCGTTTTCTCCTTCCGGAATTTTGTTGCCGACGCTGGTCCTGGCGCCGATGCTCGTATCTTCCCGTTCGTCACTTGGGGATGGGCCGGGCCGTGACCGCCAGGGGATGATCGAGGATGTCGAGCAGCTCCTGCACTCCGCCCGGGCCGGACTCGTCCTTGTAATAGGTGTAGCTCTGGATGACCATTCCCTTCACTTTATCAACTTCATCCTCGCTCCTGAAGGCGTCGCCGAAGGAATGCATGGAATAGCCGATGGCGTGGACCCCGGGCGAGTTCTCGGGCGGGTCGGCCCTGTCCTTGTCATCCATGTAGAAGAGGGTGGTCTTCACCCTGGCGAGCTGGGGCGGCAGGACCAGGCGCAGCACCACCGTCCCGAAGGGGCTTTCCGCCGCGACCCAGTCCGTGAGCGGCTTCTGGGTGAGCGACTTTTCCGCCTCGCTCATCTTTCCGTCCATCACCACGTCATCGCGCTCGGGATGGACCGCGCTGAAAAAGTGGGCGCCGTAGATCTCCGGCCGGAAGTCCATGTACACGTCCATGCGGTCGTTGGCGGTGAGCTTGTCGGCGACGGCCATGATGGCGGAGGTGACCCCCGAGACTTTGGGCTGGGAGTAGGTGATGGGGCTGATGGACTGGTTGCGGTAATAGGAGGTCACCGAGGTGCTGGGAGCTTCCACGGTGATGAATGTGGTTACGGCGAGCTCGAAGCGGTCGAGGATGAGGACGCGGACGGCGCCGTCAATCCAGGCGAGCTCGTGGGCGATGATCCGTTCCTCCAACTTGAGGTCATAGGTCTGATTGAGCAGGGGCACGTCCACGGACTCCCGGATCTTGAACTTGTCAACCAGGTTGGGACCCAGGCTGCCGTCGGGGTTCTTTGGGGCCAGGAAGTCGGGCACGGAGCGGTCGGAAAGTTTCTCTATCACCGACCGGTCCGTGACTATGCGGGTCCGATCTTTGCCCTTGTCGAACTCGAGGCTGACGTAATCTTTATCCGAGCGGGGGGCCTTGCCGTCAAACCTGAACAGATAGGCCCAGCCCTTGGCGCCGTCCTTGGGATCGGTGAGCTCGATCTCGATCCCTGCGGTTGCTCCCTCCGGCTTAAAGCATTCCCCGCACTGATCGCCCGTGTCCACCGCCATGAAAACTAGTTCGTCGTTGGCATCGAGGTTGGGTTTGGGGTCAGCGCTCTTCTCCGGGCCATTGGGGAAAGCGTAACTCCCGTCCGGCTTCTTTTGGTCAACCTGGAAGGGGACCGGCGCCCAGGCGCCGCCGGAGTATGCCATCAGGGACAACTGATCAATCGGCGCGGCGACCGTTTTCATGGCCTCGGAGATTGAACACTCCATCACCACCGGGTCTTCCGTCCGGGTGATGGTTTTAGTCTTAATGGCGGCATTTCCAGGACAGGCAAAGGCAGCCAATAATACTATAACCGTTATCCATTTGTTCTTCATTTACATCTCTCCATGATTCCTTGCTTAATCGTTCCCGGGTCCTTGACCTTGAGGAAGACCGGTCTGGGCGGAATGGACGGGTCGTCACTGGCCATGAAATACCAGCCGCCTGAATCCCGATAGGCCATTTCAATCCTGACTTCGAGGGGCGGCTCGGCCAACTGGGGATCGATGGCCACGGCCTGGCCAATAGCTCCGTGCGGCGGCCAGCCACGGTCTTCGGCCAGTTTTTCTCCGGCGCTGGAGTCGTAAAAGAAGGTCATGATCCGGAGTTCATCCGCCACCCACCGGGAAAGGGGAGTGTCCGCCTTTTTTAGCAGCATACGGTCCAGCCTGGTGATAACCAGGTCGTCCATGATCTCATTGGGGTAAACCGGGAAAACGCCGCCATGCTCCAGCACGTACCGACAGGCTTCGGGATCAACATTGATGTTCATGTCCTTGTAGCCGAAAGACGCCCCTTTGGCCCCGTCAGACGGTTCGCCCAGTGCTCCGATGAAGTCTCCGGTGAACAGATGGAGCCTTTTCCAATTCCGCGCAAGACGCGGCTCCAGCATCATGGCGCTGGCGATGTTTGTCAATGGCGCGGTGGCAATGATCTCCACCTTTCCTGGGTTGCCCATTACCGTCTTGATGATGAAATCGGAAGCCTCGGTGGGCCTGCCGAGCTGATCCGGGTTGTCGGCGCCTTTCAGCAGAGGGACATCGGTTCTGCCCGTGAGTTCCAGAATTTTTCTTGCCGACTTCATACATACGTCCGTTGAAGAGCAGCCCATGGCGCAGGTTATGCCCAAAACCTTGATCTTCGGCTCGCGCAAGGCGTAGATCAGCTGGATGCCGCCGTCGGGGTCGGTCACCTTGAACCAGGGGACCTGATAGACCCCGTCTTTAAGAACGCCCTTCCACAACATGCCCACGTCATCGTCAATGATTACCAGCCGAGGCCCTCCCTTCCGCTCGACACCGGATCCCGGTTCGGAGACATTCTCCTCCCAAGCCGGGCCGGCCGCGAATAGAGCCATGCCGAAGGGAACAAGCATCGCCAATAACCAAGGTCTTTTCTTCATTGTGCTTCCTTTCTCCGGGTCCCGGCGCCCGGGACAGCTCCGGGGGCAGCCCATTGGGAACAAGGTGGTACGGATTCCCGGGCCGCCGTCCATAGAATGGCGAGGGATCCGGGAGGCTGGGCCGGCGGCGACGACATCATCCGCCGGCACGGCTCACATCTCGCAAAACTCGGTCCGGGCGATGATGTCATCCTGGAGGGGCCGGGCAAGGTCCGTGAAAATGGCCGAGTAGCCCGTGACCTTGACGGTCAGGTCCGGGTATTTTTCGGGGTGGGCCTGGGCGTCCCGCATTGTTTTTCTATCAAGAGGATTGAACTGGACATGCCTTCCGCCCTGCTTGAAATAGCCAAGGATCAAGTCCGCGAATTTTTCCACCCTTTCATCGGTCTGAAGGAGGAAGGGGGAGAGGTTCATGTTGAGAGCGGTGCCGTCGCTGAGGCAAGCCCCGGCCGCGTGCGCCGCGGAGTTGAAGACCGCGGTCATGCCTTTTTTTTCGTTCCCGTTGACGGGGGAGACGCCGTTGGAGACCACCTCGGTGGCCAGCCGTCCGTCGGGGGTCGCGCCGATGAAGGCGCCTTCGATGTGCTGGGTGCCGGAGGAGAAGAGACTGGGGCGATAGACGCCTCCGCGCCAGGACTTGTGCTTCCTGGTTTCTTTCGTGAGCGTTTGGGCGACCCAGGCCGCGATCTCGTCGGCCCTGGGATCGTCGTTCCCGTACTTGGGCGCCTTGTTGATGAGCTTCTGCCTCAAGCTCTCCCTGCCCCGGAAATTGGTCCGGAGCGCGCGCACCAGCTCGACGATGCTCACGATCTTCTCATCGAAAACGGCCCACTTGATGGCGGCGAGCGAATCGGCCACCGAGGCCAGGGCCTGGGCGTTGACGTGGCCGTGGTTGTACCTGGCGCCGCCCCGGGTCACGTCCTTGCCGCTCTCCAGGCAGCCCTCGATGGTGGCGGAGAGGAGCAGGCACGGAAAGGCCTCGGCGTAGGCCCGGTCCTTGAGCTCCGAGGCCTCAACCGAACGGCCCACGATATAAGCGAGCTGCTTCTCGAAGGCGTCCTTGACGTCCGCAAAGCTGGTGAAGGCCGCGGGGTCGGGGGTTTCCACGCCGATCACGGCGTTGTCTCCCAGCACCCGGCGGCCGCGGTTCAGGGCCATTTCCAATGCGCCGAGCATCATGATCCCGTTGCCCGCGGTGTAGGAGAAGCAGTTGCCGACCGAGGTCGGTTCCACGCATCCGACCACGCCGTAATCACGCGCGTCCTCGAAAGAGAAGCCGTCTTCGCGCAGGTCCCGCACCACGATGGCGTCGTTGTAAAAGGCGATGCCGCCGGTGGCCCGGTGGACCTTGATCGCTTTGAGCAGGAACTCGCGCGGCGTCTTCTCGGAAATCCTGGTGGCGAGGGTGGAGCCCAGGCCCTTCACGTTCTCGAATGCTTCCAGGAACAGGAATGACACTTCATTGGTGGCGTCCCCGCCGTCCCGGCCCACTCCGCCGATGGTCATGTTGTTGGGACCATGCACGTAAGAATCCGCGGACTTGATCAGGTACTCCTCAATCGCTTCCAGGGCCTGCTCCCGGGTGATGCGGCCGGCCTCCGCGTCGGCCTGGTAAAACGGATACAGGTACTGATCAACCCGGCCGGGCGAGAAGACGTTGTCGAGCCCGTAGCTGATCTCCAGCACCACATTGGTCATCCACATCGCCTGGACGGTTTCCATGAAGTCCCGGGGAGGATGGGCCGGAACGCGGCGGCAGCGCTGTGCGATGGCGGCAAGCTCCGACTTCCGGGGCTCGCCGGCCGCGGCCGCCATCCCCTCGGCCAGCGCCGCGTAGCGCTCCGCGTAATCGCACACCGCCCCGGCCGCCATGCTCACCGCTTCGTAAAAATCTTTCTTCTGAGCGTAATCATTATCGGCCGGCGCGAGTTCCATGAGTTCCTTGTCCGCCCAATCGCCTATCCCCTTGAACCCGAGCTGCAGCACTCTTTTATAGCCCGGGATGGTGTGGCCCTGGAGGTCCAGGCTGATGCACATCAGGTCGGGGAGCACATTCTGCAGGGTGGCTCTCGCGTTGACAATGCCGGAGATGGCTTTGCGCAACTCTTTCACACCGCCCCGCTTTCGCGGAGAACGCGACGGCGCGGCCCCTCCGTTTCCGGGCGCCTCGGCCTTGTTGCGTGCGATGACGTTCGAGATGCCCTTGATCCCGCCCAGGCCCCGATATATTTTGTACCACGCCGCGGGACCCAGCCGGGGAGGCCCCTTGAACACGCCGGCGTCCTCGATCATTCTGCGCTTGAGCCGGCTCACGGTCTTGTCTTTCCAAAAGGGGAGGATCTCCCGGTTCCATTCCCTGGCCTCGTCGTCCGGGATGCTCCGGGCGAACTGCTCCGCCCGAAGCGACGTGGTCCCGCCCACCACCGACTTCAATCTCGGGTCCGCGTGCGGGTCCGTGAACATCTCCACCTGGCCGTTGAAGGTCCCCTTCTCCACCGCGATCACGCCGCCGCGGCGCTTCACGGACTTCACGCCCACCAGCAGCTCGTCATCCTCGATGCGGATGGTCATGTGGGCAAGCGCCTCGGAAAGACCGAGAGCGGCCTTCCCGCAAGGCCCGGCGTTTTGCGCCCGCTTCCAGGCCCTGGTGTAACAGCGCGCCCGCTCGATGTCCAGGCTGTAAGGGCTTTGCAGAAAGCGATCTTTCAGTCTCGCCGCCCGTTCCGATATCGCGGGGTGAGTAACCTGGCCCATCATGACCCTCTTTTATTCATCAGTCGGTGGGGAACCCCATCCGGCCCCACGCCGCGCCGCGGAGGTCCACGTTGTAGCCCGCGTCTCCCTCCTGCACCGGGACCGCGCTCGAGAAGGCGATGGCCTTGACCGGGCAGAGCTCGACGCAGGCCTGCTTGCCTTGGGGCCCGCCCGTCTCGTTCCAGAAGGGAGTGTCGGCGCACAGGTCGCACTTCCCGGCCACTTCCTCCTCGAAGTTCCAGATGCTGCGGCCGGGCGCATAGGGGCAGGCGTCCACGCACTCGCGGCAGCCGATGCACTCGCGGGGGTCAATGGTGCGGACGTTGCCGTGCTCCTGGTCCACCCGGAGCGCCCGGTCTTTTTCGGGGCAGGCGGCCAGGCACTCGGGGTCAACGCACTGCCGGCACTGGGAGATGATGATGTCGTACGGCCATTTCTCGAACGGGTCCTGCGCCACCTGGATGCAGGCGAGCGAGACGTTCTCGCGGCCGTGGTGCGCCAGCGAGCAAGCCAACATGCAGGTCTGGCAGCCCTGGCACTTCTTCATGTCCACCAGGATGTAGCCCTGCGCGACCGGATACTCGGAATGGATCGAGGACGCTTCGAGCGTAAGCCCCGGCTCCGCGGCGGAGGCGAGGCCCGCGGACAGCGCCACGGAGAAGGCGCCGGAGACCTTGAGAAAATCGCGCCGGGCGAAGCCGCGCTTGATTCGCGTTCCGTCATTATCCATATCGCTTTTTCTCCCGGGCCAAGCGCCCAGATTTTTTCACGGCCCGGAGATCTTGAACGTGGATTGCAGGAGGTCGGACGACCGCGACGACGGTCCCGCGTAAACTATGTACTCGATCTCCTCGACCTCCCAGCCGCCCTTTTCCTGATCATAATACGCGAGCTCAGGCGCCGCCACTTCCAGCTCCATGGTCCCGGTCTTGCCGGGCTCGAGCTTGATGCGGCCGAAGGCCTTCAGGTCCTTCACGGACCGGTCCACCCGCGAGCCGTTATAGCCGACGTAGAGCTGCACGATCTCCTCCCCGGCCCGGTCCCCGACGTTGGTGACGTCAACCATCGCCTTCAACTTGCCGCTCTGGCCGATGCTCTTCGCGGAGAGCCGGAGGTTCGCGTATTTATAACTCGTGTAGGACAGCCCGTGTCCGAACGGGAACAGCGGCTCCAGGCCCTTCTTGTCGAACAGCCGGTAGCCGTGGTAATAGTCGTACTCGATTTCCTTGGCCTGGTTGTCGAAGGACGGGAGCTGGTCCTCCGAGCGGTGGAAGGTGACCGGGAGCTTGCCCGAAAAGTTCTCGTCTCCGAAGAGCAGGTCGGCCAACGCATTGCCGCCCTCCATGCCCGGATACCACGCCATCACAATGGCCTCCGCCTCGTCCTTCCAATCCTCCAGGGTGAACGCGCCGCCGCCCTCCAGCACCACGATCAGCCGCCCGGTCTCCGGGGCCGCCGCCCGGATCAGGTCCAATTCCTGCTGGTGCAGGTTCAGGTCAAGCCGGTCGCCCAGGCCGTAGCCGCCCTCGCCCTCGTCCTTGGAGGTCGCGCCCGCGATCACGACCACCGCGTCGGCCGCGCGGGCAACCTGCCGGGCCCGGCCCAGATTCGCCCCGGACTCGTGCACTATCTTTACGCCCCCGGCCCGGTCGCGCAGGCCCTGGAGCGGGGAAATCCGATACGGCGGGTTGACCGACGAGCTACCCTTGTCCCCGATGTTGGCGACGTCCGCCAGAGAGCCCATCACCGCCACGGTCCGGATTTTTCCCCGGTCCAGCGGGAGCGCGGCGTTGTCGTTCTTGAGGAGCACCATGCCCTTGGCCGCGGCCTCGCGCGCGAGCGCCGTGTGCCCGGGACCCGCGACCATGCCCTGGTCGTATCCGCTCTTCATGTCCTCGCTGATGAACTTGAGCTTCATCCGGAGAAGCCTGGTGACCGACTCGTCAATCATGCTCTGGGGGACCAGGCCCGCCTCGACCGCCCTTTTCAGCTTGCCGCCGTAATGCGCGCCCGCCGGCATTTCCAGGTCCAGGCCGGCCTGGGCCGCGGCCACCGCGTCGTCCACCGCGTTGATCCAGTCGGACACCACGAAGCCCTGGAAGCCCCAATCCTCTTTAAGTATCTCGCGGCACAGGTGCTTGTTCTGGCCGCACAGGTGGCCGTTGAGGTCGTTGTACGCGCTCATGATCCCGGCCGCGCCCGCGTCCACGCACTTCTTGAAGTGGGGAAGGTAGATTTCCCGCAGCACCCGCTCGCTCATGCGCACGTTCACCGAAAAGCGGTTGCCCTCCTGGTTATTGGCCGCATAGTGCTTGGGACAGGCCATGACATGGCGCTGAATCCCGGCCGTCTGCGCGACCCCCATCACGCCCACGTGATGGGTGTCCTCCCCGAAGGTCTCCTGGTTGCGGCCGCCCGAGGGGTGCCGCACCAGGTTGATGCACGGAGACAGGTGCATGTTGCCGCCTTGCGCCCGGGTCTCAAAACCCATGGCCGTCCCAATCCGCTCCTCCAGGTCCCGGTCCCAGCTCGCGCCGCGGCAGATCCCGGCCGGGAAGCACGTGGACTGTCCCAGCGCCGACCCGCGCGGGCCGTCCACGCTGCGGATCCCCGGGATCCCCAGCCGCTGGTCGGCCGGGGTGTTCCAGGTGAAACGCCGCTTGGACATCAGCGGTATCTCCACCAGGATGTGCTCCGCGGTGATGTTGCCGTGCATCTGCGCGATCTTCTCGGAAAGGCTCATCTTGGCCACCAGGTCCTTCACCCGCC
>DATKZS010000149.1:0-5933 GCA_035527835.1 bacterium | reverse complement strand
ACTTGACTCTTTCTTCCATGGCACATGTCTCCTTCCACGGCATGACAAAACCTCCTGTCTTGATCATGCCGAGAGTGTAACCCATGTGCCTGGTTCATTGTGTTACCTATGTACCTGGATCGGACCATTCTCCAGCCTGGGTTGTGAACCCCAGGAACACGTCGTCGGGAAACCATTAGAGCGCTGAAAGCGCGGCATAATAAAGCTCGCTTGCTGTCAGGACTTGTTCTATGTCGCGCCTTCAGCGCTCAAAAAGGATTGAATGACCTCCCTTCCTGGGGTTCACACCCCAGGCGAGAATTCCGCGCCTTTGGCGCTGAAAAAGGATCGTTTCATTACAAGCACTAATTTTTCACTTTGCTTCTTGCAGTCTGCGGGCAACTATTACGCCGGCTTGAAGCACTTGAGGTCGGAGATTTTCCCCTCGGTCTTTTCGCTCCATCCGGGCTTGAGTTTGAGGCCCGGTTTGAGGGCTTTGGCGGCGACGCCCTCGAGAGGCATGAAGATGGTGGAGTCCGCGCCTTCGAGCTTGATCGCGCCGATGATCTTCGGCGCTTCCAGGTCCTTCCAGTTGCCGGCGCCGTCGAGCTCGACCCGGGCGGTGGTATAGCCGGCGAGAGTGGCCTGTCCGGAGAGCTCGATGATGTCGGCGGTCCCGATTTCCTTGCCGCACTTGCCGCAGCGGTTCCGAGGCGGCGTGTACACATAGCCGCAGCCGGGGCATTTAGAGGCCAGGATTTTCTTGTCGGCCAGCGCCTTGATGAACTTCTCCATGGGAATGCCCACCGACCAGTTGAACCCTACCGTGTACGGTATGCTTTGCACCCTGACGATCTCGGAAATGTTATCCATGGCTTGTCTCCTCATTCCTCGAGCGGCTCGACGCCTTCCAGGTCGCTCAAGGCGCCCTTGCGCTCCTTGGCGAACACGGCCTTGACCCTCATGCCCACGCGCACCTCTTTCGGGTCCGCGTTGATCAGCACGGTGTGCACGTTCGAGTCGGAGCCGTCGAAGCGCACGAACACCGGCATGATGACCTCTCCTTCCTTGAGCAGGCCCATGTCAATGGGGTCCATGCCGAACAACTTGAACTTGTCCTTCTGCACCGGCTCGCTCATCACGAACACGGAGATGGTGCCCTTGTCGCTGACCACGATCCGGTCTTCCATGCGGCGGTGGCAGCGGCCGCAGATGTTGCGCGGCGGCACGATCACCTTGCCGCAGCCGCGGCACAGCGTGCCGATCAGTTTTCCTTCCTTCAGCCCGGCCGCGAACTCGGGCAGGAGCGTGGGGGCCTTGAACTGGTAAGCGCCCACGTTCCAGTCGCCTTCCACGGCCATGGTCTCGATAGTTTTCTTTTTCCCGTCGCTCATGATCTCACCCCCTGGGCTGGTCGCCCAGCACGGTAACGGTAACGTAGTTGGTGACTCCGCCCCATCCGTGGGCAATGGCGTTGTGGACCTTTTTTCCGGCCTGGTGCTCTCCGGCCTTGCCCTGGATCTGGAGGGCGCATTCGAGGATGCGCTGGAGGGCGGAGGAGCCGATGGCGTTGGTGGCGTTGACGCCTCCGGAGAGGTCGGTGGGGATGCGGCCGGCGATGTCGGTCTCCCCCTTTTCCAGCCCCTTCCAGGCCTGTCCCTCGTCAAAAAGCCCGAGCCTCTCGGCGAAGATGAGCTCCTGGCTGGGGAAGGGCTGGTAGATTTCGGCGAGGTCTATTTCCTTTTTCGGGTCGGTGATTCCGGCCTGCTTGTAGACCTTCCGGGCGGAGAGGCGGGCGCCCATCTGCTCGGAGGCGTCGAGCACTCCGATGCCTCCGTAGTTCTCGCTCTGCATCTGGTTCTCCTCGTCGGAGAAGGATGCGACTCCCTTGAACCAGGCGGGCTGGCGGCACTTTTTGCGCGCGGTTTTTTCCGATGCCACCACGATGGCGGAGGCCCCGTCGGAAGCGGGGCAGATGTGGCCGAAGCGGAAGGGGTACGCCACCATCTCGGTCCGCGCGATGTCCTCCGGCGTGCAGTTGGGGATCTGCAGGTGCGCGTAGGGGTTCTTGGCCCCATTGCGCCTGGCCTTGGCCGCCACCATGTCCAGGTGCTCGATGCGGCAGCCCGAGCGGTGCATATAGAACTTGGCCTGGTACAGCGCCACGCCGGCGGCCGCGCCCACCGCCGTGGTGCCGAGCAGGGTCTTCAAGCTGAGTCCGCAGTTAAAGGCGTGGAACAAGTTGCCGAGAGCGACGTGCAAAAGTCCGGTGGTGGCGCCCGCTTCCTTGCTGTCCGAGTGCTTTTCCCAGGCGAGCGCGAGCACGGTGTCGTAGAGTCCGGAGGCCACGGAGTAGTACGCGCCCTGCCCCACCGAGCCTCCGGTGGTCCCGCCGGTGGTGATGCGCAGCACCGGCTTGTGCTCGCCCATGACCCAGTCGCCCAGCCACATCTCCGGCTGCGCCACTCCGCCGAACCCCTGCATGTTCCCGACCACGATGGCGTCAACCTCGTTCGGCGTGACCTCCGCGTCCTCCATGGCCTTGAACGCGGCCTCGGCCACCATCTCCGCCAGGTTCCACTCCCGATGCTTGCTCGAGTGCCTGGTCTGGCCGCACCCGATGATCGCGGCATTGTTCAGCATGGCTCACCTCCCAGGATAAACACGGCGTTCTTCTGCGCGCACAGCCCGAACTGGCCGTGAGCGATGGCTCGGCCCACGTCCTCTATCTGGTAACCGTCGGCCTCGCCCCGGATCTGCTTGGCCGCTTCCACCAGCCGGATGAGCCCGGTCGCGCACACCGGGTCGGCCCCCAGCGCGCCCCCGCTCGGGTTCACCGGGAACTCGCCGCCCGCGTCAGTGACCCCTGATCGAATGAGCGCCTTGCCCCGGCCTTTGTCGCACAGGCCCAGGGCCTCGTAGATCATCAGCTCCTCGTGCGAGAAGCGCTCGGTGACCTCGGCGAAGTCGAGCTCGGACATGGGCTCCTTGATCCCGGCCATGTCATAGGCCTTGCCCGCGGCGATCTGAAGCGAGCCGAGCCCGGAGAGATCGCGGTCGCGCAGGTAGGCGTCATGGCAGAAGCCCACGCCCTGGATCCACACCGGCCGGTCCGTGATTTGCCGGGCCCTTTTTTCGGTTGCCAGCACCAGCGCGCAGGCGCCGTCGCTGATCGGCGACATGGTCAGCTCGCGCACCGGATCGTAATAGAGCTTTGACGCCATCACCTCGTCCACGGACAGGCCGGCCATCTTGCGCTGCGCGTTGGGGTTATAGGCGGCGTTGCCCAGGTTCTTGACCGACACCATCGCCAGGTCCTCCTCGGTGGCCCCGAACCGGTCCATGTACATGCGGGCCTGGATCGCTGCCGCGGCCACGTCGTTCATCACGCCGACCTGCCGGTCAAAGAGCGGGTCCAGGGTGTAGAAGCTCACCTGGTGCGGGTTAAAGGTCGAGGCCTGGGTGTGGGCCTCCACCACCGCCACCTCGTGCGCGCCCGACATGATCCGCATCATCGCGTAGAGCGCCGCGAACGACCCGTCCTCCTCGACCTTGGACTCGTCCTTCAAGTACGCGCCCACCGCCATGCTCAGGAACACGTTGGAGATGGTGCGGCCGTCCAAATAGTCGGTGGACGCGGTCACCACCGTGTCTACCTCCTCCCGGAGAATGCCCGCGTGTCTGAGCGCGGCCTTGCACACCTCGAACACCATGTCCTCACGCGTCATCTGCATGTCGAACTGGTGCCGGGATTGAGCGTAGCCCACAATCGCGACCCTTTCAGCCATGATTCACTCCTTTGGGCCGGGAATGCGCTCCCGGCCGCGGGCACTTCCATGCCCGGTTAAATTTACCGCCGATTCCAGGCCCGATCCGATCAACACAACACACTAGTCTAAGTAATAGTACATCGTGGCAACGGATGTCAACTGATTATTTCCGCAAATGGAATCCCATCTAATAAGGAATGGTTACAAGTATGACCTGATGTATCTCTCGACCTCGGCCTTGGGCCGGAACACGCCGAAGTGGCCCTCGCACAGCACGTCGGCCTGAAGGGCGATGAGGCGGGCGAGGCTTTGCTTGTAGAGCCGGGCGTCGGAGGCGAGCACGGGATGGAGCGGGCCGTGGACGTCCTGGCCGAAGAGCACGCGCATGCCGTCGCGGTCCATGTAGATGGAGATCGAGCCGGGCGAGTGGCCGGGCGTGAAGATGCAGATGAGCTCGGTGTCGCCGAGTTGGACCCGGAGTTCGTCCTGGTCAAAAGGCTCGTCAATAAGGATGGGCGGGAGCTTCATGCCGTACCAGCCCGCGGCGGTGCGCGGGTCGTTGCCGCGGGCGAGGATCTCGGCGCAGCGCGCGTGGCTCACGGTGCGGACGCCGAGCCGCTTCTGGAGGCCGGGGATGCCGCCGGAGTGGTCCACGTGGCAGTGGGTGAGGATGAGGCTCTTGATCCGTGCCGGGTCCACGCCCGCCTTCCCGATGTTGCGGACGATGTCGCCGGTCCCGTCTCCGGCGCCGGCGTCAATCAACACCGCGCCGTCCTTGCCGTCAACCAGGTACACGCCGGCGTCCTTGTCGTCGGAAAGGGCCGACCCACCGACCATGAAGACGCCTCTCACGATGGGCGGCGGCATTTTATTTTCCGCCCCGGATCGCGGCGGCCCTTTTTTCTAGCTTCCTGGCCTGCTGGAGCCTTCCGGTATCGTGGCAGAGCCTGGCCCAATTATCGAGGACGTCGGCGACCTCGGGCTTGTCCTTGCCGAGCGCTTTTTCAAGGATGGCCAGGGCCTGATCGAACAGGGGCTCGGCCGCGGCGTAGCGCCCTTGCGCGCGGAACATCTCGGCGAGGTTTCCGGTGTACACCCCGGCCAGGTAATGGTCCCTGCCCATGGCCGCTTCCTGGATGGCGATGGCGCGGCCATAGGCCTGCTCGGAGAGGTCCCACTTGCGCTCCTGCTTGTACACGCCGGCCAGCTCGTTCAGGCCGGCGGCGACCTTGACGTTGTTCCCGCCCCGGTAATTCCGGTTGATCTCCAGCGAGCGCGCAATGATCGTCTCGGCTTCGGGGAAGCGGCGCTGGGCCACGTAAAGCGCGGCCAGCCGGTCGAGCGCGTCGGCCACGTCCGGGCTTACCGGGCCCAGCTTTTTTTCCAGGACCGCCAGCGCCTGCCGGTAACGCGCTTCCGCGTCGGCGTATTTTTGCTGTTTTTCTTCGCAGGCGGCCAGGTCGAGCATGACGGGCGCGAGCTTGATGCCGTCCGCGCCGTAGGCCTTGGCCATGATCTCCAGCGCCTTCTGATATAGCGGCGCGGCTTCGCCATAGCGGCCGAGCTCCTGGTAAGTCGCGGCCAGGTTGAGCATGGTGGCGGCCAGGTTGGGATCATCGGGGGCGAGCTTGCGCTCCCAGATCTTGAGCGCGCGCTCGTAAAAGGGCACGGCCTGGTCCAGGGCCCCGGTCTTGCGATAGAGGAAGGCGAGGTCGGAAAGCGATTTCGCGGTGTTCTGGTGGTCGGGGCCGTAGGTCTCCTCGGCGGAGGCGATTGCCTGCTTGGCCGCGGCGACGGCTTCATCGTACTTGCCCTGGGCATAAAGGTCCTTGACCCGCTGATCGAGCTCGGTCCAGGTCTGGGCCCTCGCCACGCCGGCGGCCAGGACCGCGGCCATGATGGCCGGCACCAACCAGTATCGGCATTTATTCATCCTCCGCCTCCGAGTTCATTTTAACACCAGGGCGAGGGCGTTGTCATATTTTATTTAATCACGGATGAACACGGATCAACACGGATGAGAATGCAAAAATGCCATACTTCTCCAAAATAGACATCAAGAAAAACGCCAAGACGCGAAGAGCGCCAAGGTTCGCCAAGTAAAACCGGATGTTTCTTGGCGGCAAGTCTCGGAAAAAGACGCATCGCCTTGACTCCAACCTGCTTGGCGAACCCGCTGACGGG
>DATKZS010000148.1:0-28808 GCA_035527835.1 bacterium | reverse complement strand
TTCATCACCAACAACCGCTACACCGCCCTGGTTGATGCTTACGAGCAGGTCCGCCTCAAGGTGGGCGACGTCCTGGCCTCCCGCATCACCGTGCCGGAAACCCCCTACGTCCTCGATCTTTCCGAGATCACCTCCGATCTGACCGACGCCGTCGGCGAGAAGATGGCCCGCCTGGCCCAGATCCGGAACCGCCTGAACGTCCAGACCCCCAACGGCTTCGCCATCACCAGCCACGCCTGCAAAAGGCTTTTTTACAAGATCAAGCTCGCGGACCAGATCAGACTGATAACTGAAGACCAGGGCCGGTTCTCGCCTCCCGAGGTGGAGGCCAGACTGGCCGGATTGGTCGCCGCCGCCGAAGTGCCCCGCGACATCAGAAAGGCCATCAAGCGCGCGCTCTCTTCCCTGGAAAAAAAGCCGGGCAAAGAGGGCCTGCTCGCCGTGCGCTCGAGCGCGCTGGGGGAGGATGGCGAGTTGAGCTTCGCCGGCCTGCACGAGTCAATGCTGGGGGTGAGGCCCGCCGATGTGCTCGGGGCCTACAAGGAGGTCGTCGCCAGCCTGTTCAATTCCCGGGCCGTGGCCTACCGCCGCTCGCGCGGAGAGCCGCTGGACTCCGCCATCATGGCCGTCGGCTGTCTCAACATGGTGGGCGCCGTATCCAGCGGGGTGGCCTACACCCTGGACCCCAACGACCCCGCCGGCGACGCCCTGCTCGTGTCCGCCATCCCGGGACTGGGCAAGTTGGCGGTGGAGGGAGAGGCCAGCCTCGACCGCTTCAAAATCTCCCGCACCCATCCCCACCGGGTCCTCGAACGCGAGATCGTGGACAAGGACCAGATGTATGTGATCGGGCCGCAGGGAGGCGCCGTCCTGGTTCCCACCCCCGACGACCGCCGCCGCGCCCCCTCCGTCTCCGATGAGTTCCTCGCCAACCTCGCCGCCGTGGCCCTGCGCATCGAGCAGTTCCTCAAAACCGCACTCGACATCGAGTGGGCACAGGACGAAAACGGCGACCTGGTCCTGCTCCAGGCACGGCCGCTCCAGATTCTCGCCGATTCCACCGACATCGGCCGAAACCTCCCCCAGGCCGTCTTGAAACACCGCGTCTACATCGCCAACCACGGCACCGTGACCTGCCGAGGCATCGGATACGGGCGCGTCAAGCTCCTTGCCGGAAAGGAAACATACACCGACGTCCCCGAAAACTCCGTCATCGTCGCCCATCACTCCTCGCCCCACCTGGCCGAGTTCGTGCCCCGAGCCGCCGCCGTCATCACCGATATCGGAGCGCCCACCGGACACCTCGCCACCATCACCCGCGAGCTCCGCGTACCCTCGATCATGGACGTCGGGATCGCCACCTCCGTCCTCAAAGACGGCATGGAAGTCACCGTGGACGCCGAGGAGAACGTCATCTACGAGGGCAAGGTCGAGGAACTCCTCCTCTACCAGCTCCTCAAGAAATCCTCCTACCAGGACACCGCCGAGTTCCGCCTGCTGCGCCGCATCTTGAAAAACATGACGCCCCTCAATCTCCGGAACCCGCGGGACAAGAATTTCTCCGCCCGCCACTGCCAGACCTATCACGACATCATCCGCTTCGCCCACGAGATGGCGGTCGAGAGCCTGGCCGGCGGCCACGAGGTCGGCTCCGACCGCAACACCCCCTACTCCCGCCGCGTCATCATGGACGTGCCCCTCGACCTCATGGTCATTGACATCGGCGGCGGAGAGCTCCTGGGCCAGTGCGGAGCCGAGTGCGGGATCCAGGAGATCGCCTGCGAGCCCCTACGCCGCCTCCTCGAAGGAATCACCGCCCCCGGAGCATGGTCCAACGAGCCCACCGACATGGACTTCGGGAGCTTCATGTCATCCGTCACCGGGCCCTCCGTCCTCCAAACCGCGCAGACCAGCATCCCCGAGCGAAACCTCGCCATCATCTCCGAGCACTACCTCAACCTCAACCTCCACCTCGGCTATCACATCAACCAGGTGGACGCATACGTCTCCGACGCCCGCAACGACAACTACATCTACTTCCGCTTCATCGGCGGCATGACCAGCATCACCCGCCGCTCCCGCCGCGCCAAGATGATCTCCATCATCCTCGAAAAGCACGACTTCGTCGTGGACACCCTGGGCGACTTCATCGTCGCCCGCCTCAAAAAGTTCGAGCGGCCCATCATGCTCGAAAGACTCAAGGTGGTCGGCTGCCTCATCGGCTACGCCCGCCAGATGGACGTCCGCATGAAGAGCGACGCCATGATTGACGACGGTGTTGAAAAGTTCATGAGAAGCATCTACAATGGCTATAACTTTCAGGAGGGGGGAGAAATGGCAAAAGCCGTAAGCGTGCTGGTCCTCGACGACGAGGCCATTGTCTGTGAAAGGCTCAAGGAGTTCCTCGAGGACAAGGGCCTCGAGGTCGAGACTTTCACGGAAAGCCAAAAGGCCATCGCCCGCCTCGACGAGAAGAACTTCAACGTGGTCGTCACCGACCTCAAAATGGCCGGCCCCACCGGCATGGACGTGCTCCGCTTCATCCGCGACAAAATGCCCTCCACCAAGGGCATCGTCATCACCGCCTACGGACAGTCCGAGAACTACCGCGAGGCCCAGGTCCTCGACGCCTTCGAGATCGTCCACAAGCCGTTCCAGATGGCCGATCTTTACAAGCTGATCAAGACCGCCGCCAAGCGGGCATGAGATGAAATGACGGAACCCATCAAAATATGCGTGATTGACGACGAGCAGATCGTCTGCGAGAGGCTGCGGCCCGCCCTCGAAAAGAGCGGCTTCGAGGTCGAAACCTTCACCAACTCCGCCGCCGCCCTCACCCGGCTCTCCGAGAAAAAATTCGACATTCTCATCACCGACATCAAGATGGGCCAGCCCGACGGCATCGAGCTGCTGCGCTATACCAAGGCCCATTCCCCGGAAACCCGCGTCATCATGATCACCGGCTTCGCCACCGCCGAGACCGCCCGCGAGGCCATGAAGGGCGGCGCCGTGGACTTCATCGCCAAGCCCTTCCGCCTCTCCAAGCTCAAAGACCTCGTCCTCAAAATCGCCGGCGAGATCAAGAATACTCCGCGGTGAACATTCCTCCCGGGCCGGCCGGTTTGCGTCGCACCTTATGGAAGATGAATACATGATGGAGGCGGCGCACTGGAATCATGAAAAGGAGCGAGGAGCGGGAATCGAGGAAACTACCGGAACCCCTCGGTCCTCTCTGCTCGCTACTCGATCCTTTTTTCTGAGCAGGAAGGAGCAAGCCATGGGCAAGGATTGGAGGGAGATGGCCGGGAGATTATAAGCTCCAGAACTCGCGCGTGGCCGCGACCGTGCCGGTCGTTGACCAGACCCCCGTGGTCAAGTACGACGGCGTGGTCCAGCTCAAGCCCAGCCGGGACACCTGGTACGTGGTCATGGCCATGGGGGTCCAGGACCTCTTCCCCGTGGCCCCGGGCTTCGACGACGGCGTGCCCCGCGCCATCACCAATCCCATCTACGTGGACACGGACGGCAACGGCATATTCGATGCCCCCGGCATCATCCCCTGCGCGTCGCCCTGCTGAAAAAAGAGAGGGAAGGAGTCCAAGCTGGTAAATGGCCTGTTGCTTAAGCTCTCTCCCGGGGCTTCCAAGGCTTGGGCGGCACGCCCTTGACATCCGACATTCGACTTGACTTCCTTTACCTATTGTTATAGGCATAATCCATGGCCCGGTCGTGGAGGATACAATTCTCCGAGACGGTCTGCCACGTGACCGCACGCGGCAACAGGCGCCGCCATCTTCCGCGAGCATCACGACCTGCGCGAATTCATCTCTCTCCACGGCGCCGCCGTCACCATGGGAGCAAAACGCTTCCAATGCGGGATCAAATCGGATAAGACGTTGCTGGAGCAATCAGGGGGGGTAATAGACATGAAAAAGGCGATTGTTTGTATGGCGGCGGGCCTGGCGGCGGCCCTGCTTGTTGGTTTTATCGTGATGAGCTGCCTCCCGGGCCATGACCGCGAAAAGGGCGGCGGCGTGGCGGGGCCGGTCATCCCGGGGCCGGGCCAGCCGGGTTACGACTCCGAGCTGGGCGACATCACGGACCTGATGTTCCGGCAGTTCGCTCTCTTGAACGGCTCGGGTATCGGGGTCGGGTTCAACGATTTCGTGGTGGGTGACGACACGGACAAGGACGTTGTGACCCGTTGGTTCCTGCAGTGGCCGGTGATCGGGGACTTCGGGGACTGGTGCGACCAGGACGGCGTGTGCAACGGCATGTACACCCGGTTGAACGATGACCAGAGGGACGGCCTTCCCGGTCCCATCAAGTGGTTGAGCGGCAACGGGGACACGGGCATGTTCGGGGGGGTGGCCATTGGTGCGGACCTTCTGCGCTACGCGGTGATGCGTGACCAGGGATACCCGGACGACGAGGTGGAGAAGGCCCGGCAGCGGGCCATCCACGTGCTCGACGTGATTGACATCAACGGCCGGATCCACGGGGTGCCGGGCGTCCTGGTGCGGGGCCTGCGCCGTCTGGACCACGGCCCGGCCTGGCCGCCCGGCGATTACACGCCCTGTCCGCCGCGGCCGACGCCTCCGAAGCACACGGAGAAGTGGAACACGTGGCACGAGGACAACTCCGCGGGGTGCACCGATGGCGGAACGCCGCTGCCCGGGCTGTACCCGGACTGGGCCTGGCAGGACAACGCCAGCAAGGACCAGGTGGACGGATGGATCTTCGCCTTGGGCGTGGCCTGGGACGTGATCGCCGAGGACCCCGCGATCCCCCAGTATTACCGCGACATGTTGCAAACCATTGCCCGGAACTTCGCCGCGAACCTCATGTCCCCGGACCCCGAGTGGGGAGGAGCGGACATGACCATCCGCGACGCCGATGGCAAGCTCACCCAATGGTGCGACCTCAACCCGCACATCCTCAACATGGAGGGATGCTGGAGCGCCGGGTACTCGCCCGTGCCCGTCAACCCCTTCAACGCCATCATGGGCCTGGGCGCCGTCCGGGTGCTCCTGCACATCACCGGCGACGAGGAGATCAGGGACTTCTATTACCAGGAGCTGATCGGGAAGAGGCAGTGGCACCTCTTTCTCCGCGACGCGGACATGCCCTACGTGGACTTCACCTACGCCACCAACTACTCCAATGTCAACATGATATTCCTCGCCTTCTATAACGTGCTGCGCTACGAGACCGACCCCCAGGTCAGGCTGGTGGTGCAGCAGGCCTTCGAGCGGCTCTGGGACAACGGCCGCAACAACCGCCAGCCCAAGCAGATCAACCAGACCTTCTTCGATGTCATGTACTCGGGCCTGCGCTTCGGGGGGCCGGCGCCCTGGGAGGTGGCCGAGGGCATCGAGACCTTGAAGCAGTGGCCGGCCATGCCCATGTGGGCTCAGGGCAACATCATCAACTGCGACGAGGAAGAGCTGGCCCAGGGCGAGTGCCTGGCCGTGGACAACCAGACCATCATCGAGCTGCCGGTCAAGGAAGACCCCGCGCTCTACCAGTATTATGAGGGCGCGGGCTCGATCTGCGCGGGCAAGCAGAAAAGGGGGCTCGGGCATAACGACGAGATCGTGGCCGCCCATCTGGTCCCGCGCCGCCTGAGAGGCGACTCCAACTTCGACTGGCGCAGTAATCCCTTCTCCGTCAACTTCTGCCAGAGCGTCTACCAGATCAACTCCGTGAACGACGTCATAGCGGCCTACTGGCTCGGAAGATTCCTCACCAACGAGCCCGGGCCCCTCCGCAACCTTTCACCGGCCGGCAGATACCCGGTGGCGCCCGAGGCCCCCGCGGACCTCATGGCCACCCCCATGTCCGAGTCCCAGATCAACCTGGCCTGGACCGACGCCACCAACAAGGAAGACGGCTTCGTGATCGAGCGGCGCAAGGCCAGCGAAACCGCGTTCACCACGGTGGCCGAGGCCGGCCGTGATATCGCATCCTACTCCGACACCGGCCTTGCTCCTTCCACAACCTACGTGTACCGGGTCAAGGCCAATAACGACGCGGGAGACTCGGGATACTCGAATACCGCCCCGGCCACCACCTTCCTCGGGCCGGACCATCCGCCGGCCGGCGCGGCCAACCTCACGGCCGCGGCCCAGGACCACCAGAGCATCCTCCTTGCCTGGGACGACATGTCCGCCGACGAGATGGGATTCAAGATCATAAGGGAGGGCACGGGAACCGTCGGGATGGTGCTGGCCGGCGTGACCCAGTTCCTGGACACCGGCCTGGCCGACGGGACCCTCTACCGTTATACCGTGGTCGCCTACAACTCGGCGGGCGACGCCTGGCCCTCCAACACCGCCGAGGACACCACCGTGGACCTGCCCGGAATTGACGCCCGGAGTCCGGACGAGAACGAGAGCGAAGTATCAATCTACACCGACGAGATCATAGTGGATTTCGACGATCCCATAACCTCGGCCCAGCTCATTTTCAAGGTCCGGGACGAGGTGAGCGAGATCTCAGGAGGCTGGACCCTGACCGGAGGAGGATACACCGCCAGCTTCTACCCCGACAGCCTCTTGACCATGAGCACCCAGTACGGATGCTCCGTTACCGTGGACGGCTTCCTCTACGAATACGTCTTCTACACCGAGGGCCCGAGCTGGATCGTGGACCTCGAGGACGCGCCCGGAATATCCTTCGCCGTTAACGTGTTCCGGGCCAACATCGTGGAGCCGGCCGACGCCGCGGACTTGCTGGGCGCACTGCTGGGTCAGAACATCTACCTTCTGCTCGAGCTCATCAACATTGACGTGCCCGGCAACAAGTTCGACCTGCTCGGCGGCCTGGGCGACCAGGACGCCCCGGACCCCACCACCCAGGACATGCAAAGCCCCACCATCCTCTTCCCCGAGTCCGCCGACTTCAACCTCAACAGCTTCACCGTCGGGCCATTTCCCCTGCCCATCACCATCGAAGGCTACCTGGTCACCCTGGACAACGTGGTGCTTACCGGGTCGTTCGCGCCCGACTACGAGTACATCGGAAACGCGAGCCTGGAGGGATACCTCGACCTCCGGACCGTCATCCTGGCCATCGGCGAGAACCCCGATGACTACATACCCATGATCTGCGGCCTGGCCCCAGGGATCTGCGAGGCCTGCCTCGCCGAGCCGCTCCGAGCGGAGTGCATCCACCTCAAGGTCACCGACATCAGGGGAGACGTCCGCACCGACGCCCTCGGCGACCCCATCCCCGTGATCCCGGTGGCCGCCGTCCAGGCCTTGGCCTCGGGAACCGGCGCCGTGAGGACCCTGGAGCTGACCCTGCTGGAGCCGCTGACCGGAGCCCCCGAGCCGGGACGGGACCTCTACCTCTTCGTGGACAGCGGAAACGGGACCTTCGTCTTGAACGGAAGCACCGCCATCATCGTCCAGACCGACGCCAACGGAAAGGCCTTGGTGGGACTCTCCGACACCGACGGCGGACTCGACAGCATCAAGATTGACATCAACGTCGCCACAACCCCAGTCCCCTACAACTGGGCCAGGAGCGGCATCAATGTATCGTTCGATTAAAAGCGGAAGGGGCCGGAGCTAAAGGGCCTGTGGCGCAAATAAGATTTTGGCTCCCGGGCCGCTTTCAACGCTGAAAGCGCGGTATTCTCAAGCCTGGGGTGTAAACCCCGGGAACGCGTCACGCCAGCCGCGGGTGGCCCACGCGGTTTCTTCTGGAAACTGCGTGGGTGGCAACGCCACAGGCTGAGCTGGGTGTGCCGCGCGGTATCAATCGCTGGATTTCATGGATACGGGTCGAGCCCGGGTCCTGAGAAAAAATGGAGCAGGGAAAAAGTGGCAGTTGTTAATCCACAGCCTGCGGCTCCCGCCGCCCATGCAATTCCGCAAAGCGGAACCGCATGGGCCACCCGCCTATTTGGCGTCTTTGCGTCTCTTCCGCTCACTGCTCGATTCCGTACTTGACCATTTTCCGCCAGAGGGTGCTGCGGGAGACGCCGAGCTCTTGGGCGGCGCGGCCGCGGTTGCCGTGGTGCTGGGCGAGGACGTTTTTAATGACCTCGGCCTCCGCGCTCTGGAGCGGCTGGATGCCTTCCCTCTTCAGCGCCGCGATGGGCGCGGCGCCTTCCATCACCGCCTGCACGATGTGGGCGGGCAGGTCGTCGAGCTGGATGATCTCGCCCACGCAGACCACGAAGGCGTGCTCGATGGCGTTCTCCAGCTCGCGGACGTTCCCGGGGAACGGATAGGCCAGGAGCGTCGCCATCACCCGCTCGGAGCAGCGCTGGATCCGCCGGCCCTGGATCGCGTTGAACCGCTTGATGAAATGCTCGATCAACAGCGGCACGTCCTCGCGGCGCTCGCGGAGCGGGGGCAGCCGGAGGTTCACCACGTTGAGGCGGAAGAACAGGTCCTGGCGGAAGCGGTGGTTCCTGACTTCGTGGTCCAGCTCGCGGTTGGTGGCGGCGATGATGCGGACGTCGGCCTTGAGCGATTGCGTTCCGCCCAGCGGCTCGTACTCCTTCTCCTCCAACACCCGCAGCAGCTTGGCCTGGATGGATGGCGACAGCTCCGAGACCTCGTCCAGAAACAGCGTGCCCTTCTCCGCCCGCGCGAACCGGCCCGGCTTGTCCTTCTTCGCGTCCGTGAACGCGCCCTTCTTGTAGCCGAACAGCTCGGATTCCATGAGCGTGTCCGGGACCGCCGCGCTGTTGATCGCGATGAACGGGCGGTTGCGCCGCGGCCCGTAATTGTGGATGGCCCGGGCCACCAGCTCCTTGCCCGTGCCCGACTCGCCGTAGATGAGGACCGTGGACTGGCTCTGGCTCACCAGCGGGAGCATCTCCAGGAGGTCGCGCATGGCCGGGCTCTTGGTCACGATGTCCTCGAACTGGTAGCTCTCGTAGAGCTTCTTCTTGAGCTCGACCTCGGTGGAAACGTCGCGGAACATCTCGACCCCGCCGATCACGTCGCCCGCCTCGTTCACCAGCGCCGAGGTGAAAATCGAGATCGGCAGCCGGCGCCCGCTTTTTATCACCACCGTGGCCTGCCGCGCCTCGTTGGCCTCCCGCGTCGTGATGCTCCTCTTCAGCGGGCACGACGCCGCGCAAAGGTCCGCCTGGAAAACCTCGTAACACGGCCGGCCCCGCACCTCATCCTCGCTGTAACCCGTGATCGCCTCGGCGGAGCGGTTGAACGACGTGATCAGGCCCTGGTCGTCAATCGTGAAAATGCCCTGCGGGATCGTGTCAAAAATAAGCGAAAAAAACCGCTGGTCTGGCTTACCCGTCATACTGCTCATTGTAACACAACTGCTCCGTTACTGCAACATTTAAAATGAAACATGTTTTATAGTTGAAACATACTTCCCTATCGTAGCCCTATTATGCGCTGCTTTTCCCCGGAACTCAACAAATATCTTGCGGCTTCGCAATGTCATGATAATTAAAGGTAAAGACGCGATGCCGATTGGAAAACCATGCTTTTAATTAAAATTTGGCCCGAACATTGCTGCTATATTAACACAGATCATTAAGCGGAACGCCACATTAAAGCCCGGAAAAGGTCATGTTGCTAAGAAGTTCTAATAATCAGGAGTAGGGTAAGATCGGTCAAAGATGAAACAGTCATGAGGCGCGCCGGTCGGCGGGGCCAAGGGTGAAAATGCGGCTTGATCAAGGGAATTAAAATTATGGGTTTGCACCGAGACACAGAGAAAACCGAGAGTGGATTGGGGTTAATTCTGGTCACTGCTTTCAGGAGTTCCCCCCTTATATCTTTTATCCCTGTATTCTCCATGTCTCCGTGCTAACCTTACACTCGTAATCCGCGAATTTCGAGTTGAACGGGGGAAGCAAGCATGGACACGGAAACGGCCAAGAAAGTGGTGGAAGAAAAGATCCGGATCGCTCCGGCGGAGATCGAGAAGAAGAAGCAATATGCTTATTATCTTGATGCTCAGCCCAAGGGCGACCTGGTGGGTCGGTTTCTGGAGGCCTTTGCGGCGGTGCTGGAGCACACCAACTACCGGTTTGCCATTGACATGATGTCGAAGGTCTCGACTCATTGCGGCCGCTGCGCCACGGCCTGCCCGGTTTACCAGGTGACGGGTGAGGACCGGGACATCCCGTGCAACCGCTCGGGGCTGCTGCTCGACGTTTACCGCCGCCACTTTACCTTGAACGGCTGGCTCAAGGCCAAGGTCCTGGGCGACGGCGGGATCACGGAGGGCGACATTGACCGCATGGCGGACGACTTTTACCGTTGCACCGCCTGCCGCCGCTGCAACATTTTCTGTCCCATGGGCGTTGACCACGGGCTCATCACCCACCTCGGCCGCTACATCCTCTCCGAGATCGGCATCATCCCCAAGGCGCTGTTGGTGGCGACGCGCGAGCAGATTGACGGCTTCACCGGCAACACCTCGGCCATCCCGGTGCCCGCGCTCAAGGACACGCTGGAGTTTTTGGAGGAGGAGCTGATGGAGAAGTTCAACGTTCCCATCAAGTTCCCGATAGACCAGGAGGGCGCGGAGTACGTATTCTTCCCGGCCGTGTCCGACTACCTGCTCGAAGCCGACACCCTGATGGGCAACGCCGCGGTCATGCACGCCACCAGGGGCAGTTGGACCATCGGGACCCTCGATTACGACGGCATCAACTACGGCCTCTTTTACAGCGACTACGTGCTGGGCCGCGTGGTGCGGATGGAGCTCACGCAGACGCGGAAGCTCAAGGGCAAGAAGATCTTCGTCGGCGAGTGCGGCCACGCCACCCGCTCGGCCTGGTTCGGCGCGACTTATAACGAGAACGGGAACCTGCCGGTGGTCAACTGCATGGAGTACGCCTACGAGCAGCTCCGGGCCGGCAAGCTCAAGCTCCGGCCCGACGTGGTTACCGAGAAGATCACCTACCACGACCCCTGCAACATCGCCCGCGCCGGCAAAATCGTGCACCAGCCGCGGGAGGTCATCAAGTCCTTTTGCAAGAACTTTATTGACATGGTCCCCAACGGCCGCCTCAACTACTGCTGCGGCGGCGGCGGCGGCACCGTGAGCATTGACGAGCTCCACGAGTTCCGCATGATGATCGCGGGCAAGAAAAAGGCCGACCAGATGCGCGAGACCGGGGCCGAGCTGGTGATCACGCCGTGCGCCAACTGCAAGAAGCAGGTGGAGGAGCTGATCGCATTTTATGAGCTGCCCATGCAGAAGACCGGCCTGCACGACCAGATCCTGCGGGCGATCGTGATCGAGGGATAGAGGGAGGGTGAGATGGAAGCATGGCTTATGTTTTTACGCGGACCGCTGTTCCGGTTCGCGCTGGTGGTTGCCGTCCTGGGCCTGATGCGCGAGCTGGCGCTGGGGTTGTGGGGCGCGGCCGCGGCTTATCGCCAGGCCAATGACAAGAACCTGCCGTGGAAGCAGATGGCCGCGGCGGCGGCCGACTGGATGTTCCCGGTGCGCAAGCTCTTCACCGCGCAGCGCAAGGCGCACGGGTTTTTAAGCTTTATCCTTCACGTCGGCGTCATTGTCGTGCCGCTCCTGCTCCTTGACCACCTGTTGCTGTGGGGGCGGGGCCTGGGCCTGGACCTGCGCTTCCCGGCGCTGCCCGACAGCCTGGCCGACGGGCTCACGCTCATCACCGTGGCCGCGGCCATCGGGCTCATCGTGAGCCGCGCCGGCTCCAAGATCGCCCGGCCGCTCTCCCACTTCTCGGACTACTTCCTGCTCCTGCTCATCGCCGTGATATTTTCCACGGGCTTCATCGCGAGCCGGCCGTGGAACCCGGCCAGCTATCAGGCCACCATGATCGTCCACGTCCTGGCCGGCGACCTGGCCCTGCTGCTGACGCCCTTTACCAAGCTCGCCCACATCGCGATCTTCCCGGTGCTCCGCTTCTCGGGCGAGCTGGCCTGGAAGTTCCCGGCCCGGGCCGGCGAGCGCGTGGCCCTGGCCCTGGATGGAAAGGAGGTACGCCCGATATGATCGGAATCCTCACCGACGTCACCAAGTGCGTGGGCTGCAACAAGTGCGTTGACGCCTGCGTCGAGGAAAACGGGCTCGGACCCCATGTCCCCACCCGCAGGGCCAACCCCGACGGCCTGGGCTCCCAGCGCTTCACCTCCATCGTCAGGGCCCCGCAAGGCGGACGCTACGTGCGCAAGCAGTGCCGCCACTGCCTCGAGCCCGCCTGCGTCTCCGCCTGCATCGTGGGCGCGCTCACCCGGAACCAGGACGGCGCCGTGGTCTATGACGCGAAAAAGTGCATGGGCTGCCGCTACTGCATGATGGCCTGCCCCTTCGCCATCCCGCGCTACTCCTGGGAGAACGTGGTCCCCTACATCAGGAAATGCAAGTTCTGCTACGACAACCGGATCGCCCAAGGCAAGCAGCCGGCCTGCACCGAGGCCTGCCCGGAAAAAGCCACCATCTTCGGGGACCGCGACGACCTCTTGCGCGAGGCCCACGCCCGCATCAACGGAAATCCCGGCAAGTACATCAACAAGGTGTACGGCGAGACCGAGATCGGCGGCACCGCCGTCCTCTATATCTCCGACGTGCCCCTCGAATTCCTGGGCTGGTCCAAGGAAATGTCCCCGACCCCGCTCCCCAGCCTCACCCGGGGCGTCCTCAAAGAGGTCCCCCTCGAGTTCATCGGAATGGGCGTGGTCATGTCGAGCATTTACTGGATCACCGGCCGCCGCCGCCAGGTGGCCATCGCCGAGGCCCAGGCCGACATCAACGCGGCCAAGGCGGCGGACAAGGAGAAACACGATGACCAGGCGTAACGCCGTCAAAGGCATTTTATGGGCCTTCACCGGCATGGCCGTGGTCGTGGCGGCGAGCCGCTTCAGCCGCGGGCTCGGCGCGACCACCAACCTCACCGACTCCACCCCCTGGGGATTCTGGATCGCCTTCGACGTCATGGCCGGGGTCGCGCTGGCCGCCGGCGGCTTCGTCATGGCCGCCGTGGTTTACATCTTCCGCATCGAGAAGTATCACGACTTCGCGCGGCCCGCCGTGCTCACGGCGTTCCTGGGCTATCTGGCCGTCGCCATCGGGCTCACCTTCGACCTCGGGGTGCCCTGGAACATCTGGCACCCCATGATCTACTGGCAGTACCATTCCGTGCTCTTCGAGGTCGCCATGTGCGTCATGATCTACTTGACCGTGCTGGCCCTCGAATTCACGCCGGTGGCCCTGGAGCACAAGCTCGCGCGCATCCCGATCCTGCAGAGCATCTACAAGGTGTTGAAGGCGCTCACCATCCCGCTGGTCATCGTGGGCATCATGCTCTCCACCCTGCACCAGAGCTCGCTGGGCTCCCTGTTCGTCATCATGCCCTACCGCGTGAACCCGCTCTGGTACAGCCCCGGCATGATGCTGCCCTACTCCTTCTTCATCTCCGCCATCGCGCTCGGCTTCATGATGGTGACGCTGGAGCACTACGTCTCGGCCTGGGTCTATAAGCACGAGCCGCGCACCGACCTGCTCGCCCGGCTCGACGTGGCCGCCGGCGTGGCCCTGGCCCTCTACCTCGCAGTCCGGGTCGGAGACCTCACCCACCGCGGCATCCTGCCCGGCGCCCTCGACGGATCGTGGCAGAGCTGGCTCTTCGTGGCCGAGCTCGGAATCAGCGCCGTCATTCCGATGATCATCCTGTTCACGCCCCGACTGCGCCGGAGCGGAAAGTGGCTCTTTACCGCCGCCGCCATGGTGGTGGCCGGAATGGTCCTCTACCGCCTCGACATCGCCATCATCACCATGAAGCGCTGGCCCGGCACTTCCTACTTCCCGAGCGCCGTCGAGCTCATGGTCAGCCTCGGCATCGTCTCCGGCCTCGCCCTCGTCTTCATGTACTTCGTCGAGAACCTGGAGGTCTTCCACGAGACCATGAAGCAGGGCGTGCCCCGCCGGCTCGAGACCGCGGAGGAAACGCTCGCGAACCTGAAGGAAGGCCAGCGCCCGCCCCGCGGCGTGGTCACCGGCACCGTGGCCCAGCTCGCGGACAAGTGGTTCATCAACGAGGAGCTGTTCCAGCGGCCCCGCTTCTGGCCCACCACCCGCGTCTGGCTGGGCACGCCGCTCCGCGACGCCGTCCGCCGCTACTCCATGATCGTCATCGTCGCCATGGCATTAACCGCCGCCGTCCTCCCCAACAAGGCCATCTTCGGCTACGACCCCGGAAACGTCCCCGTCACCATCGCCCGGCCCGTGGCCGGGACCGCCGGCGACGTCCTGAAAATTGACGGCAACCTTAGCGGCGACTCCGTCACCTTCAACCACAAAAAGCACGCCGCCGACATGGGCGGCGACAAGGCTTGCGTCGAGTGCCACCACATGAACGCGAAGGGCGCCATGGGCACGACCTGCGCGTCGTGCCACACCGACATGTACTCCCCGGCCTCCGCCTTTGACCACCAGCGCCACCAGGACCTCTTCCACGGCAACCGCGGATGCATCGAGTGCCATCCCTTGGACAAGGACCCCAAAAACGCCAAGAGCTGCGTGGCCTGCCACCAACAGATGTTCCCCGGCAAGGCCGAAAACGAAAAAGTGAAATTCATGGCGCCCTCTTACCAGGACGCCATGCACGGCAAGTGCGAGCCGTGCCACCAACGGAAGGCCGCAAAGCAGGGCAAGCCCGAGCTCGGACGCTGCTCCGAGTGCCACCGCGATGAACGGAACTGAAGCGGCCCGCGAGACAGGCACGGAACATGGACAGTGATGACCAAAATAAACGCACCGGAAAACCGCCAAGACGCCAAGAGCGCCGAGGACTAATTTTTAAGAGGGCTTGGGTGCGAGTCTTTTCCGCTTGGCGCTCCCGTCGGGCGGTTCGCCAAGTCGGTTGGAGTCACTGCCCTGTAGTTGTTTTTTATTGGGCCGCCAAGAAATATCATGATTTACTTGGCGATCCTTGGCGCTCTTGGCGCCTTGGCGGTTTTCTTACCGCCGATGTCGGACCAGAGTGATTGGCGGAGAGAAATGCTGGACACAACCCTGAAAACCTGGATCAGCGACCAGCTCTTCGAGTCGGTGCCCTGCAACGTCGCCATCATTGACCGCGACTTCGCCATCGTGGACCACAACCGCAACTTCGAGCGCCTCTTCGGACCGGGCCGCGGCAAGATGTGCTATACCGCCTATAAGAAGCGCGACTCGAAGTGCGAGCACTGCGTGGCCGACGCCACCTTCCACGACGGCAAGGTCCGCGTCAACGACGAAGTCGGAGTGGACCGCGACGGACGCGTCGCCCATTACCTCGTCCACACCGTCCCCATCTATGACGGCGACGGCCAGATCCCCTATCTCGTCGAGATGTCAACCGACGTCACCGAGATCAAGAGGCTCCAGCGCGAGTACCAGGTCCTGTTCGAAAAGGTCCCCTGTTACATCACCCTGCTCAACCGCGACCTCCGGATCGTCCGCGCCAACGAGTTCGTGCATCAGACCTTCGGCGCCACCTCCGGACAACACTGCTACGAGGTCTTCAAGCGCCGCGGCGAAAAGTGCGACGACTGCCCCGCCGAGCATACCTTCAAGGACGGCAAGTCCCACTCCGGCGAGCAGGCCGGCGTCAACAAGGACGGAGAGCCCACCGACTACCACGTCACCGTCGCGTCCTTCTCCAAGGCCGAGCCCATCACCCACGTCATCGAGATGGCCGTGGACGTGACCCGGCTCCACCAGCTCGAACAGGAAAAGCTCGAGGCCGAGCGACTGGCCGCCGTGGGACAGACCGTGGCCGGACTCGCCCACGGCATCAAGAACATTCTGACCGGACTCGAAGGCGGCGTTTACATCTTCAAGAGCGGGCTCGACCGCTCCGACCGCTCCCGCATTGACCAGGGATGGGGCATCCTCGACCGCAACATCGAAAAGATCTCCGCCCTGGCCAAGAACCTGCTCAGCTTCTCCAAGGGCCAGATCCCCAACGTGCAGATGGTCCGGCCCGCCGACGTGGTCCGCGACGTAGTCGAGCTCTACAAAGACGCCGCCTCCCAACAGAACATCAGGCTGGTCCGGGAAACGGACGAGAACATGGGAGCATTCCCCTTTGACCAGGAAGCGCTCCACTCCTGCCTCACCAACCTCATCTCCAACGCCATTGACGCCTGCATCATGGGCGACAACCCCGCCTGCCGCGTCCTGGTCAGGTGCCGCCAGGATAATGATAAAATCGTCTTCGAGGTCGAGGACGAGGGATGCGGAATGGATTACGACATCCGCCAGAAGGTCTTCACCAACTTCTTCACCACCAAGGGACGGGACGGCACCGGCCTCGGACTGCTCCTCACCAGGAAGATCGTCCAGGAGCACGGCGGCAAGATCACGTTGGAGTCCATTCCCGAAAAGGGCTCGCTCTTCAAGATGGTCTTCCCCATCAGCCGCCTGCCCCAGGTGACTGAAATCGAGGAGGCCAAAGTGGCATCAAGCTGAATCGCACCAAGCAGGGGCGAAGAAAAACGCCAAGGCGCCAAGACCCCATATTGTCATTCTTAGCGTTCTTGGCGCCTTGGCGGTTTTATTTGGAACGACACTGAGGAGGCGAACATGGTAAAGCCAGAAGAAAAGACCATCCTGGTCGTGGATGACGAGTCCGACATCGTCATCTACTTGCAGACCCTGCTCCAGGACGCCGGCTTTCAGGTCATGACCGCATTCGACGGCGACCAGGCCCTGCGCCGGGTCAAGGAGCGCAGGCCCGACCTGATCTCGCTCGACCTGGTCATGCCCAAGAAATCCGGCATCCGTTTTTTCTATGAGTTGCGCAAGAACAAGGACTGGTCGAAAATTCCCGTCATCGTCGTCACCGGCCACGCCCGCGACCAAAAGGTCCGCCGCGAAATGGACGACCTCTTCGAAGGCAAGACCCTGTCCGGACCGCGAACCTATCTGGAGAAGCCGGTCAAGCCCGAGGATTACGTCGTCCTTGTCAAGCGCGAGCTCGGCATCCCGGTCCCTGAAAAATCCGCCGCGCCCGACCAACAGGTCCGCGCCGAGGCCGCCCAGCTCCTTGAATCCGCCGACCGCGAGACCCTCGAAGCGGCCCTGAAATTATTAAAGGAAAAATAAAAACAATAAAAAATCTTCTTGGCGTCTTGGCGTTAATATTTTCGCTGCATAAAGGAGTAAAAGTGGATATTGCTTATAAAAAGAGAGTCCTGGTGGTGGAGGACGAGGAGGACGTGCGCATTTATCTGACCATCCTGCTCGGCGACATGGGATTCGAGGTCGAGTCCGCCGAGAACGGGGCCCAGGCCCGCAAGGTCCTGGCCCATCTCAAGCCCGACCTCATCACCCTCGACATCGTCACCCCCGGAAAATCAGGCGACAACTTCTTTCGCGAGCTCAAGGCCGACCCCGCCCTCGCCGGCGTCCCCGTCATCATCGTCACGGGCCTCCAGCAGGATTTCCGGAACTTCATCGAGCACCGCAAAACCACCCCGCCCCCCGAAGGCTACGTGGCCAAGCCCTTTGACCCCCAGACCCTCTCCGCCGCCATCGAAAAGGCCCTGGGGGCGTAGAGGCGGAACGTCCTTGTAATAGCTTTGTGTGGTAAAGATGAGGCTTGTTTAAATATTAGCCGCAGATGAACGCGGATGAACGCAGATCAATCTGATAAAAAATAATTTCTTATCTGTGTTCATCTGCGTTCATCTGCGGCAAATAAAAAATACCTGACCTTTCCACCTATGCGTATATTTTAGGAGGAAAAAATGAAAATAGCTCTCCCCTCATCCGGAAACCAGGTTGACGGCCATTTCGGCCATTGCCAGGCATTCGCCGTTTTCACCGTGGACGAGAAGAAGAAGATCGTCTCCGTGGAGCAGCTCGTGCCGCCGCCCGGCTGCGGCTGCAAGTCCGAGATCGTGCCCGAGCTCGCCAAGATGGGCGTCAAGGTCATGCTCGCCGGCGGCATGGGCCAGGGAGCGGTCAACAAGCTCGAGGCCCACGGCATCCAGGTCGTCCGCGGCTGCGAAGGCGAGCTCCGCAAGGTCGTCGAATCCTTCCTCGCCGGCCTCGCCACCGACTCCGGAGAATCCTGCGCCCTTCACGGCGACGGCGGCTGCCAAGACCATCACTAGGCATGAGCCCTCTCCGCTGTAAGAGCGACTTTCGTCGCGACCATTCCTGAAGCATCCTTATGCCGGCGATTGCGCCGACTTCGAATAACAGGTTATAATAAAGGCTAAGACACGGCCCGCGACTTCAGGTATGAAACATGCATATTGAAGAGACCATCCGGGAAAAGCGCGACGAGATCATCCGTATTGCCGCGAGGCACGGCGTAAAGAGGGTCCGCGTGTTCGGTTCCGCGGCGCGGGCCCAGGCGCGGCCCGACAGCGACGTGGACTTCCTGGTCGAGGTCGAGGGGCCGACCCCGCCCTGGTTCCCGGGAGGGCTGGTCGCCGAGCTGGAGCAACTCCTGGGCCGCCGCGTGGACGTGGTCGAGCCCGAGGCCCTGTCCGAGCGGCTCCGTGAAAACGTTCTTAAAGACGCCATCCAGCTATGAAAGATGACCGAATATACCTCGATCACGTCCTGGAATGCATCCAATGGATTGCGAGCTTTACCCGGGAAGGCAAAGAAGCCTTTTTCAAGGACCGCAAGACTCAAAGCGCCGTGCTCCGGGAAATTCAGACGTTGGCCGAATCAACCCAGCGCCTGTCCCTTGCCCTGAAAGACGCCCACGCTGAAGTGCCCTGGAAAGACATCGCGGGATTCCGCAATGTCATTGTCCATGACTACCTCGGCATCAATCTGAAACGCGTCTGGGAAATTATCGAACGCGACCTCCCCGCCCTCCAAAACCAGATCGAAGCAATGAAACGCGAGTTCGAAGGGAAAAAGACTTAAATTATTGGATTGGCCCTCCCGGCGCCGCTATAAAAATTTCCGGCGGGACCGCTCCTTGGTCCGGGAATTAGGACAACCGAAGCGTCTTTAATACAATATCGTATTAAAGGGGCAATTGACGCGGCGGGAAATAATGTTAAACTTATGGCTTGGCGTTCCGGTTGTGGTGGGTGTAGCTCAGTTGGCAGAGCACCGGGTTGTGGCCTCGGTGGCCGCGGGTTCAAATCCCGTCACTCACCCCATTCATTCTCATCCCATGTCTCCGTAGCGGAACTGGAGGATGGCGGTCGCGACCGCGCCCGCGTTCTCGGCGCGCAGAATTCTTGGACCCAGTCCCCAGATCTTGAAGCCCGCGTCCATGGCCTGTTTGACCTCGGCCTGCTCGAACCCGCCCTCCGGCCCGGCCAGCAGCGTGATGGTCTCCGGCTTTTTCTCCTCGATAATCTCCTGGAGCTGGCCCCCGCCGCCGCGCTCGTAGAGGATGATCTTCACGCCGTCGCGCTTCCGCTCCAGGAACTCCTTGAGCGGGGCCGGCGCCTCGATCACCGGGACCCGGACGCGCTTGCTCTGCGCCGCGGCCTCCTCCACGATCCTTTCCCATCGCTCGACTCTTTCCGCGGCCTCCTCCTTGTTCAGGCTCACCACGGTGCGGGCGGTGAAGATGGGAATAAGGCGCGTTACGCCGAGCTCGGTTGCGAGCGTGATCAGCTTGTCGAACGAGTTGCCCTTGATGAGCGCCTGGGCCAGCGTGATCTTGAGGGGCGACTCGACGCGGGGCGAGGTGGAGCGGACCACCCGGGCCTTGACCACCGACGGCTTGCATTCGGTGATCTCGGCCTCGTACTCCTGGCCGCTGTTGTCAAAGAGAATCACCACGGCGCCGGCCGAGAGCCGGAGCACGGTGCGCATGTGGTGGGCGGTGTCCCGCGGGATGATGACTTCGGTCTGGCCGCCCGGGCCCGGCTTCACGCGCGACACGGGCACGAAAAACCGGTGTTTCAGCTTGCGTCGGACGCGCGTTCCATGAGCATCGTCACCCATCCTTGCTCCTCGATACGATCTATTGTGGCCAGCCCGGCCTTTTTGGTCCCGGCCTCCACCGCCTGCTCCCGGTCCAGGAGAATGCCGGAGAGCACTACCTTGCCGCGGGCCGCCAGGTGGCGCGCGATAAAGGGCAGGAACTTGACGATCATCTCCGCGAACAGGTTAGCCGCGATCAGGTCGAACGGCGGCCGGTCAAGGACCACGCCGGGATCGCTCACGCCCTGCTCGAGCTCTATTTTATCGAGCAGTCCGTTGAACTCGAGGTTCTCGCGGGCCACGCGGAGCGCCATGGGGTCAAGGTCCAGGGCCAGGACGCGCTCGGCGCCGAAGAGCAAGGCGGTCATGGCGAGGATCCCGGTGCCGGTGCCGAGGTCGAGCACGGACCTGGCGCCGTCGCGCACGGCCTCGCCGACCATTTTCATTGACATCCGGGTGGTGAAGTGCTGTCCGGTTCCGAAGGCCATTCCGGGATCGAGCCGGATCACGGGCTCGCCGGTGGCCTCGGCGGGCACCGGGAGGAAGCTGGGCACGATCCAGATGCCCGGCTCGAGCCGCTCCGGCTTGAGTCCCTTTTTCCATTCCTCGGCCCAGTCGCGGTCGTCCACCCGGGTGATCTTGAGGTCGGTCCAGGCCCCGGCGAATTGCTCCTTGACCTCTTCCACCCTTTTATGGATGCGCGCGACGTTGGACGGATTGGCCTGGATCAGGGCGAGGAAAGCGGTGACCATGTGCGCTCCGGGGGCGCCGGCCGGGTCCTCCGAAAAGATGGCGCCGCCCGCGCCGAGGTCGTTCAGGAATTCGGCGAAGACCTCGAGCGCCGGCAGCGGCCCGCCGAGCTGGAACTCGACCCAGCCGCCGCTCAGTCGAGCCTGGTTTTGCTCGTCAGACATATCTTGCCGAGAGGCCTCTCTCAATGAAATAGATTTCGACCGCGCGGACCGCGCTGGCGCCGTCGGCCACGGCGGTGGCGATCTGGCGGGCGGGCTTGATGCGCACGTCGCCGGCGGCGAAGATTCCGGGCACCGAGGTCTTGGTGTCCTCCCCGGCCTTGATGTAGCCCTCCGGGGTCAGCTCGACCACGCCCCGCAAAAACTCCGTGATCGGGTGCATGCCCACGTAGATGAACACGCCCTCCAGCTCCATCCGGGTGGACTCGCCGGTCTTGACGTTTTTGAGGGTGATGGCCTGGACCTCCTTGTCGCCCTCGATCTTTTCCAGGACCGAGTCCCACAACACGTGGATGTTGGGCTCGGCCAAGGCGCATTGCGCGAGGTACTCCTGGGCCCGGAACTGGTGGCGGCGGTGGATGATGTACACGTCCTTCGCCAGGTGCGCCAGCATCTCGGCCTCCTGGCAGGCGCTGTCGCCGCCGCCCACCACCGCCACCCGCTGGCCGCGGAAAAAATTGCCGTCGCAGGTCGCGCAATAGCTCACGCCCTTGCCCCAGAATTTGCCCTCTCCGGGCACGCCCAGCTTGTTGGGGTTCGAGCCGGTGGCCACGATCAGCGCGTCGCAGGTGAGCGCGTCGCCGCCATCGAGGTAAAGCTTCTTTTTCTCTCCGGCCAGCTCGACGCTCTGCACCCGGTCCTGCACGATCTTCACCCCCAGCTTCTCGGCCTGGCCCTTCATCCGGTCCGAAAGCTCCGGACCGCTGATGCCGTCAGGAAAACCCGGATAGTTCTCGATCCGGTGCGCAATGAAAACCTGGCCGCCCGGAACGCCCCGCTCGATCACCTCAAGCTGGATCCCCGAGCGCACCCCGTAAATCGCCGCCGTCAGCCCCGCCGGGCCGCCGCCAACGATCACCAGCGGAACGTGTCTGGTCTCGCCCATCAGCCGCGCGTCCTCCTAGCTGCTAAAAATAATCAGGTGTTGGAATTATACATGGAACTGGCCGGGCATGAAAGAGCTTTGAGAAAAATCGGATCGGGAAACACGGCCTGGCGTGGGAGCGCCCTTCCGGGCGCGATTTCCGGATGCGCCGTGAAAATGGATCGCGCCCGGAAGGGCGCTCCCGCGCCAGGCGTTGGTTGCGGGACGGGCGGGACCAGCCTTCCCTCCGGCGCGGCGTCAGTAAGGCTTGATCACGACCTTGGTGCCGATCTCCACGAAGCGCTGGTTGAGCCATTCCGCGTCCTCGTAATAGAGCCGGACGCAGCCGTGGCTGGCGTTCCTGCCGGGCACGTTGCCGGAGGCATGGAAACCATAACCGGGGGAGGCGAAGCCCATGAACCAGGGCATGGGCGCGCAGGCCTCGGTCTTGCCGTTCTCGTCGGGCTCGCCGCAGTCCACCGGGTACTTGCCGGATTTGAAGTTGGGGCCGCCCTTCACGTAAACCCGGAAGGCGCCGACCCGGGTGTGGCAGCCGCGCTCCACGTCCGGGCAATAGTCCTTGCCCCCGGCGGCCGGGCCCCAGCGCACCAGGTCGCCATTCTCATCGTAGGCGGCCCAGGCCAGGAGCTTGGGGTCGAATACCAGGACTTTTTCGGGCGTGACCGCGGGCGACGCGCTGTCTCCATCGGCGCTCCCCGCGGTGGCGGGCTGGCTTTCCATAGGCAAGGAAGAGGTGAGCGACAACTGCTTGACGCCGGTGCCGTTCCTGTGCTCGGCGGACGCCTGTTCAGGCTTCGCGGGATCCTTGGCCTTGTTCTTGGCCGTGCTCCTGGGCGCGGGGGACTTGAGCAGCTCGGGATCAATCCTGGCGGGGTAGGGCGAGAAGTCCATGTAGGTCTTGCCGGCCATGTCGTTGGGCACGGCGATCACCATGCCCTTGTACAGGCCGATGCCCAGACGGTTCACCCTGCGCGCGATCTCGCGCTCGCGCTCGTCCGGGAACAGGATGGCCCACGACTCGGACACCCGCTTCTTGACGGTCCTCGTGCCTTTCTTGGTCCTGACCTCGCGCTCGATGACCGTGCTGCCGACCGTGATGCAATGATAGGCGGGGTCGTCGCACAGCCGCTCGCCGTAGCGCCGGTTGTCCGCGCCCTTGGCCGGGGCCGTGAAGATGAAGAGGAAAATTACACCGACAAACACCGACGCCAGGGCCAACCAGGCCCTGCAAAACCTTGCGCCCACTGCTTGCCACTCCTTCTTGCATGCCGATGCAAAAAATCGCCTTGTATCAGGAGAAAAATATATCACAACATTCCAGGAACATCAAAAAATCTCTCTACTGTTCTTATTTTGACCCGAGGCCAAACGAATCACCTCACAGTGATACTAATGGGAGCGATAAATAGTGGACAAATAAAGAGGTAGGCCCGACACTCCTTGTCGGGTGGCCTCCGCATGGACGCGAGGAATGCGGGACAGGAGTGTCCCGCCTACCATGAAGATACTGTCCACTATTTCCCGCTCCCATTAATAATGATGCATCCGGGGCGCATAAGTTTCATTTTATGGTCCAGGTTCCGGTACCAGGGGGGTCGGTACCAGGGGGGTCATACCAGGGTACCAGGGGGGTCAGACCCGGTACCAGGGGGGTCAGACCCTGACTTGTTAGTTTAACGGGAAATCTTGACATGCTTTAACGCATGGAGTAGAGTCCGACCATGGCCAGAGCGCCCCGGCCGGCGTATCCCTACGCCGTTTATCACGTCACCGCCCGCGGCAACAACCGCGCCGCCATCTTCGCCGACGACCGCGACCGCGACTCGCTCCTTGCCCTCTTCGCCGAAGCCGTCAAGCGCTTCAACCTGGAAATCTTCGCCTTCTGCCTCATGACCAACCACTTCCACCTCTTCCTGCGAACGCCGGAGGCCAATATCTCCCGCGCCCTGCAATGGATCAACTCCGTTTACACCCAGCGCTGCAACCGCCGCCACCGCCGCGGCGGGCACCTGTTCCAGGGCCGCTTCAAGTCCGTGCTGGTCATCGAGCAGGCCCACTGGATCCACCTGTCGCATTACATCCACCTCAACCCGGTCCGCGCCGGTATGGCCGCCGACCCGGCCGGCCATCCCTGGTCAAGCTACGCGGACTACGTTGGCGCGAATCCCGAGTTCCGATGGCTGAACCCCACGCCGGTGCTCCTGGCCTACGGACCCGACCGCGCCGCCAGCCGCCAAAGATACCGCGCCCAATCGCTCTCCCTCGCCGGCGCCGGATCAAGCTTCTGGAAAAAATTCGCCGCCGATCTCTTTTCCGCATCGCTGCAGCCCGGCGGGCATTCAAAGAAGGAGCCTCTCTACGTAAAGGGAAAACCAAGGCCGGAGCTGGCCGCTTCCAAGCGCGCCGGCGGGGACCACGACCGGGAGCTTAAAAAGGTAGCCGCCGCCTTCTCCGTGGACAAGGACGAGCTGTTCCGAAAACGCCGCAACTTCCCCGCCCGCCTCGCCGCATATTACCACCTCACCTGCAACCGCGGCCTCTCCATTACCGCGACCGCCGCCGCTCTTTCAGTAAAGCCGGCTTCCGTCTCGAAGGGCCTAGCCAGGCTGAGATCAAGAATGGAGGACGATCAATGGCTCAAAAGCAAAATCCAATCCTTAAACTAACAAGTCAGGGTCTGACCCCAATCCCCCCCAATCCCCCCGATTGACACCACGATTGAACGTCTCCGCCAACTTCAAGGCCCCAGAATGAATTCCGGCAACATCATTTTAGTCATGAAAACAGTTGGCAACTCTCCCGGTAGAGCCGTGCAAGGGACGCACTATTTTACCGACAACGATAAGAGCACTATTGTCCAATGGTTAAGCGATCATCACTTCCCCGAAGAATACACCCCTAATAATTATACCGTTCATGGAGGTCTCTCAACCTATGAGTCCAATACCCTCTTTATGATGTTCTATCCCTATGGACAAGGCGGCTCCGGAATAAATTCAAGGATTGCCGATTTCCTTGATACCTACACCCCCAATCTGCCTATTGATGAATACAATTTTATGGATAGATTCACCATCAATAATGCAAACGTTTTTGTTAACGCCGTCACCAATTCTCACAAGATATTCATGGAGGAGGAATAGTCATGAACAGGAATAAGAAAATCGTAATTGTCATTTCTGTGATTATTTTTGTATTAACCATAATATTGTCGAGGAACCTTCTCTGTAAGGATAATCTTGAAAGCTTTTTCATTATTAAACAATATGGTTTGGCTAAGCCCAATATGAATCAAAGTGGGTGCCGTAAAGGTGCCAAAGCCAACATGCATCAAATTGATCAGCACTGCGCATTTAAATACACGATTGATAAAATAAAGGAATCTAAACCGCCCACTGATAAAATAAAACCGTTTAAACCGACATTTATTTATGTGTTTATTGATTTCTATTCTAGTGATGATAATGCTTTTGAGGGTTTCCTTTGGAGAAATAGGATGAGAATGGATAAATATAAACTTGCACATCACTTTGATGGTAAAGACCGGTTAATATTCTATGAAAAAGATGATCCTGAGAAGATTGGGAGCACGCAATGGATATCAGGATCTAAAGTAATTACCATCGGGGCAAACTACATGGATATGCCACAGGAAATCATAAACGACTATCTCTCCAAGTATCCTCCTGCGATAACCTTTAAGGCATCGGATTTCAATCCTCAGGCTCTCTATAAAAACATAACCTTACAGGCCGTCGACACCCTCCAAAAATCCGAGGATTTCCGAAAAAGCTCTGGAACAATCAAGGGTAAAAAGGAAGAATTCAAGTATATGATCCAGCAATGCCGAACGGAAACCTGGTTCCGCTGCCAATATGGTCTTACTGACAAAAATGGCCATGCAGACTGTCCCAATACTATAATTATGAACCAGGACGCACGTAAAAAAGGCTGGGATGAACTTAAGCAAATAGTCCTGAGCAGAAAACTCGTTATGGAAAATGTCAACAAGAACGATATTGAGAACACCAACTGCCCTCATGATAAACAATACGATATGGAAATGAGGTTTTTAAAGGCGCTTGGCCTCAATGAAGAAGATCTGTTGAAGGATAATTAATACAACTTAAGACGGGCTTTGCCGGACGCCGCCTGCCTTCGCCGTTTATTGTGAAACTTTATTACGGGGACACGGATGAGGTCACGCCGGTAACGGACGACGCCGAGGTAACTATTTCCGCGGTCGGGGGCTCTGCTTTTGGAGAGGTTTCTTTGTTGCCTGGCGGCACGGACCGGGCTTCTAGCAAGCAGGTGACGGTTGACGGGTCCACTATAGAGGGTTATATGTGGCTGGCCCAGAATGCTTCGGGCCCGGTGGAGTTCAAGGTCAGGGGAGTAATGGATATTGGAGAAGGGGACACGATTCACTGCGAGGAGACCATCGTGGCCGATTCCGATACCGTGCCCTACTTCTACAGCCTTGAACACGTTCAGGAGGGGCATACTGCGGATCTGGAGGTGACAATGCATCCTGGCGGCACCGCTGGGCTCCTTACCCAACCTTACTCCCTTCTTCCTTGCTTCCGCCAACCCATTATTGATCCTTGATACAATCAGCTCCCTCTCATACTCCGCAAAGCTCGCCAATTGGTAGTCTTGGGCGGATTTTGGAGAGACTCTTTTTAGGACTCGCAAAACCCATTAAAATTATCGCCCGCCTTTCAGGTAACACAGCGAAACCTTTGAACAAATCATTCATTCCCGTTTGTTGGCTTCTCTGGCGAGGGGGAAGACGCGCCCGCGTAATTCGTAATTGTAAGAACGAACGGCTCATCTTCATCATTTGGCTCCGGCTTATTGCTCCACCGCTGCGGCCTCCGGTTCTTGAGCCAGAAAATCAGACAAGTCGGGTTGGGCGGGGCCTGCTTGGTTACCTCCCTGGTAACAACCAGGCCGTCCTCCGGAAATGGGGTCATACCCTTGCTTGATGGTTTAAGGAGAATTTTTTACATGTAGGCATGAGTCTGGCCCATTGCTATTTTATGGTCCAGGTTCCGGGGCAGAGGATGAGGCCGAGGTCGGGGTGGTCGGGGGAGTGGATTTTGAAGGGGATGGCGCCGAGGATTTCGTCAATGGCGGCGTGGGCGCCGGAGGGTCCGCGGTAGACGTTGACGGAGAGCTCGTAGGAGCCTGAGAGCAGCGGGTTATGCTCGATCACGAAGCGGGCCGTTGCTTTTTGTCCGGCGGGTATTTTTTCGGGGTTATCGCCGGGGGGCGCGGCGGGGAAGTATTTTTTATTGGAGAAGAACGAGGCCTCGGAGTTGGTGCAGACGGCGAGGACGCCGTCGGCGCGGAAGATGTTGATTCCGAAGAGGGGGGTTTGGATTTCGTGGTGGGCGGTATAGTCGAACTCGATGGTTATGGGGTCTCCGGTCTTGAAGACGGTTGAGGGCCGTCCGTCGGGCCCGATCATGCGGACGGCGGTGATCTGGACTTCGCCGGAGCCTCGGCGGGGCCGGTCGGAGGGGAAGGCGGCGGATCCGGCCTCTTGGGCCGCGGCCTCGTAAATGCGTTCGAGGTAATGGTTGATGACGTCGAGGGGCTTGCCCTCGGCCTCGACTCGGCCCTTATGGATGAGGATGGCGCGGTCACACAGCGCCCGGACCAGGGTGAGGTCGTGGGAGACGATGACGGTGGCGGCGCCGGTTTGGCGGATTTGGCGGATGCGGTCCACGCACTTTGCCCGGAAGCCCTCGTCGCCGACGGCGAGGGCCTCGTCCACGAGGAGGACCTCGGGTTCCACGGCGGTGGCGAGGGAGAATCCGAGGCGGAGGTACATTCCGGTGGAATAGGTTCGGACGGGCAGGTCAATGAATTCGCTGAGCCCGGAGAAGGCGATGATCTCGTCTTCCCTGGCGGCGGTCTGGGCCCTGGTGAGTCCGAGGACGGAGGCGCCGATGCGGATGTTTTCGCGGCCGGTGAACTCGGGATGGAACCCGGAGTCGAGCTCGAGGATGGCGGAGACGCGGCCGCTGACGCTGAGCTCTCCGGCCGAGGGCGGGCTGATTCCGGCGAGGATCTTGAGCAGGGTGGATTTGCCGGCGCCGTTGCCGCCGATCACGCCCAGGCACTCGCCCTTGCCCACGGCCAGGCTCACGTCGGAGAGGGCGACGACCTCTCTGCTCCGGGGCTTGCCGTCGAGCTTCTCGAAGAGCCAGTGCCGCGGCCGGTTATAGACGCGGAAGCGCTTGGATATGTTTTTCGCGGCGATCATCAGCATCATTTTAACAAAGTTCGGCGAAAAGCCACAAGGCGGCGCGGTTCGGGGCCGGAAACGCAAGGGTCTTCTTTATTTACTCCTGGCTCTGTGCCCGGCCGGCGCATGAAAAGAAAATCGGGAGCGGGTTGTGATGCCCGCTCCCGATTTTTCATTATCAGGCAGGGATCAAGATGTCACGGCATTTAAGGTGAATGCCGGGGACAGGTCAACGTCATTCATCCATCGGCCTTTTTCTTCGGCGAGCAAGAGACCGCAATGGGGGATTTGAGCGTTCACGATGATGGCGCCGGGGCCGGTGATGGAGAGGACGATGAAGGGTGGCCGCCGTCAAGTTCGTGGGAAGGCGCGGAGACGAAGATTCCACCTGAACATAGTCCTTGCCTTTATTCACGCAAGTAATATAATGATGTGCGGATCAAGGTAGGCCCGACACTCTTGTCGGGCCGGAAGCGCGGGACAGGAGTGTCCCGCCCACCAGGATGGAGGAGGAAATGGAATGCCCGCGCCCGAAGCGGTGACGAAGCTGGTCGAGAAATTCCAGGAGAACCGAGAGACGTACGTCTCCGGCAGCTTCAACGAGACCCAGACCCGCCTCGAATTCATTGACCCCATGTTCCAGGAGTTGGGCTGGGACATGTACAATAAGCAGGCTTACGCCGAGGCCTACCGCGACGTCATCCACGAGGACGCGATCAAGATAGGCGGCGCGACCAAGGCGCCGGACTATTGCTTCCGCGTCGGCGGCGCCCGCAAATTCTTCCTCGAAGCCAAGAAGCCGGGCGTGAACGTGAAG